>JAYVYD010000295.1:0-11993 GCA_043784605.1 Myxococcales bacterium
TCGGCCCCAGGCGCGCCCACGGAGTCAGCGCTCTACGCGGCCGCCGACGCGCTCATCGTCGCCACCCACGTTGCGCCCGAGCACACGGTGATCTGGGGAACGTCGCTCGGCACGGGGGTCGCCACGGAGATGGCGAATCGAGGCAAATGCAGGGCGCTCGTGCTCATGGCGCCGTTCACTTCGATCCCCGACATCGGCCAGCGTGTCGCCGTGATCCTGCCCGTCGGCTTGATCGTCGCGGACAAGTTCGACTCGCGATCGAAGGCCCGCACGGTCCACGTGCCCGTCCTCGTCATTCACGGGACGGCAGACGAGGTCGTGCCCTACGACATGGGCGTCACGCTATCTATGACCTTCCCACACGCCAGTCTCATGACGATTCAGGGCGGGCACCACAACGATCTGCTCTTTACCCGCGGCGACGCGATCTACGACGCCATCGCTTCACACGCGGCTCGGTGAGTTCCCACTACGGATTACACGGACCCTTCGGTAAACCGGTTATCCAATCTCGCACGAGCTGCACCGCGGCGGTGTGCACCGTCCCGCGGCCGAGCTTCGGCATGCTCACGCCAGGAGTGGTGGACGCCATTCGATAAGCGACTATCGACTTATCCGGCAATCCCGGAACGACGTCCTACGTGAGCGTCCCCGCGCCGTGGCCCGCAGACAGCGCACGAAGTGCTCTGGTTGTTCGTATAGGTATTTTGAAATGCCTCAACGGCGCGCGTCGCCATTACGAAGGTGCCGGTGCCGGCGGGAATCTTGCCGGCCGTGCTTCCCGTCACATTGAAGTTGCCAGTGTTGTTGTCCTTGATCGTATTTCGAAATAGGCGCACCCGCGACCGTCGTGTTGATTGCCGCTCCCAGGCAGATCGAACACGACGAGCCCGCGGGTGTCGTCGTTTACATGTTGTCGTAGACGTCTGCGTCGAACGAGTTCTCGATGCCCGCCACGTTGTCGTGCACCGAGTGGCGCCGCACCACGGTCGTCTTCGACTGACCGACGTAGATGCCCGCGTCCGAAGAGCCGCTGATGTCGCTGTCCTCGACGAGCACGTGCTTGCAGAAGACCGGATAGAGCGCGTAGTCGCCGTGAGTGCCCGCGTCCGCCGCGGTCCACGACACTTTGACGTGTTGGAAGGCGACGTTCTGCGAACCCTTCACCTTGATGCCGTTCTTCAGCGTGTCGCACACCGCGAAATCGTGCACCAGAAAGCCGTCTGCGCCATCGAGCGCGTCGATGCCGCTCCCGCTGCCTGAGCGCGATAGCTTCTTGAAGTCGAGCGTCGTCGCGTTCATCCCCATGCCCTTCAGGGTGATGTCTTCTGCGTGATGGTGAGCGTATTCGTCAGTGCGAAGGTCCCGCTTCCGAACGCGAACGTGTCGCCGGTCTTCGCCTGCGCTACCGCGTCTTGAATCGTCTGCTCGGCCGTGCCGGTCGGGAACGCCATGCAGTGTCTCGTCACTTTTGCGCGGGGATTCTCCGCAGGAGACGAGGAACAAGCAGCGGCCAAGAGTGATCCTGCGGCCGCGACAAAGACTAGCTTCGTGCCGATAGTCTACGGCGTTCCGGGCATGCCGTGTCCAGGTCCGATGATTTCTGCCATCTTCGCGGCAGAGTCGAACGTGTGGACGTGCGGCGGGTGGTGGCAGCTCGCGCACATATCCGAGCCCGGTCGAGGTACGGGCACTGCCACCGCGGGCTTGCTCGCGTGCTTGCCACTCGGGCCATGACAGACCTCGCACTGCACGGACTCGAGCTTCTCGACGTGCGCGACCGTGCTGCCGCCGACCTTGTCGTAGCCGGTGACGTGGCAGCTCACACAGTCCAGGTTGAACTCTTTGAACTGCGTGCTCAGCGTCGCGTACGCGTTGTGGTGCGCGGTCTTGTCCCAGAACTTGCGCTCGGATTTGTGGCACTCCGAGCAGGCGTCGATACCCGCATAGAACGGCTCGTCCGCGCCGGGCTTGGGCGGAAGCTTGCCCGCGAACGCCGCCTTGTTCGCGTCGTTCACATTCTTGTAATAGGCGAGCAACCCCTTGCCGACCGCGTCGTCCTTGCCGAGACCGTCGCGCACCTCCGTCACGGAGTAGCGGAGGAAGCTGCCCTTCGTCGGCGCTGGCGGAGTGTCGAGCGTCTTCTTCTCGTCCTCGAGCTTCTGGAGGTCGGCCTTGCGCGCGTCGATGTCGGCGCGTTGCACCTTGCCCTCCTTCTCCCATGTCGCGATCTTGCCGCGAAGGTCGTCGATCCGCTTGACGAGGTCTTCGCGCTTCTTGGCTTGATCCAGGCCGCTTGCGTCTTTGAACTTGAAGTCCCCGTCGCGTACGAAGAGGTCGAGCGTGGCGAGCGTCTGCAGGTGATTGCCGGTCTGTGCGATGAGCACGTCGCCCACTCGCTCGGCCGACGGTGTGTCGGAGTTGACGTCTCCCCCCTGCCACGACGAGCCGACCAGGATCGCCGTGAGCGACGGCGCGATGTCAGCGATGCGCTTCGCTTCGCCGCGACCGACCGAGGCGAGCGCGATCACGATCTGTGCGCCCTGCTGCTTACATGAGTCCACCTCTCGTTTAATCGCCTCCGCGGGCGGAGACGCCACTGGCCCCGTGGGCAAGCCGTCCGCATCGAGCACTGCGACGCCGATGAAGCCGACCTTCACACCGCCCAGCTCGCGCACCATCGAGCCGACCCACGCGTCCTTCGATGGGGTCGCGACGTTCGAGAGCAGGATCGACCCGCCGCTCGCCTTGCCCAACCCGAGCAGCTCGTCTTGGCCCGCCGCCCAGTCGTTCCGGCCCGGCGTGAACGCGACCAGGCCGAGCCCCTTGAGTGCTGCCGAGAGCGTCTCGGCCTTCGCGATCTCTTGCGCGCGACGCTCTTCGCGCAGCGTGGGGTCCATGAAAAAGAGCGGACCGGACGCGACGAGTGCAGAGTTCGGCGAGCGCGCGGACTCCGATCGAATGAACGCGGCGGCGTGATCGAGCCCGCCCAGCTGATCCTTCACGCAGCCACATGGCTCGAGCGCACCGGCCAGATCGCTCACCAGGTAAAGCCGTAGAGTGGGCGTCTCGGCGACCGGTGAGTCCGTGGGCTTCGGCATGTTGGTGCCCTTGCAGCCCTGGCAGGCCGCGAGTGCGCCCGCGATCGAGACGGCGAAGGCCAACGCCCATCCGCGCTTCTTTCCGAAGACACGCGCTTGGCCTACGCGCTCTTTCCGCTCGCTCACTTGCGTTCCGGCGCTGGGCGACCGATCCTGTTTGCTGAGGTTCATCGTCTGCCGAAGCAATAGAGCTAAACGGTCGCAGCTGCCACCCTTGTCGATGCCTCCCATTTACCCGTGAGATTTGGACCCTACCTCCTAGAGTCGCGATTGGCCGTGGGTGGAACCGCGGAGGTTTACCTTGCGCGCTTGGCAGACCCGGCGGCGCAGCAGCGGCGAGTGATCGTCAAGCGGCTGCTGCCCGACTTCTTGCTCGACGAAGAAGCCCGAGGGATGTTCGAACGCGAGGCGCTGCTGCACACGCTCGTGAAGCACGAGAACGTGGTCGAGGTGATCGGTTCGGGCAAGAGTGACGATGGCGAGCCGTTCCTCGCGATGGAGTACGTCGACGGCGTGGACGGTTATCGGCTCCTGCGACGCGTGCGACAGGACGGCGGGTACATGCCCCCGCCGCTGGCCGCGCACATCGCGAGGGAGGTCCTGCGTGCGCTCGTCTCGGTGCACACGGCGGTAGACGCCGGGGGCAGACCGCTCGGCATCGTTCACCGCGACGTCACCCCCTCGAACATCTACCTCTCGCGCACCGGACGCGTGAAGCTCGGCGACTTCGGCATCGCCGCGTCTTCGGCGCTGATCCGCCACGCGCAGAGCACGGTGCTCAAGGGGAAATTCGGCTACCTCGCGCCCGAGCAGGTCGCCAACGAACCCTTCGATCATCGCGCAGACCTCTTCAGCATGGGATCGGTGCTCGCCGAGATGCTCATCGGGGAGCCGCTGTTCGGCGGCGGCGGGCAGCTCGCGGTGCTCTTGGCGATACGAGACTGCCGGCTCGATGCACTTGGGGCGATCCGCGAACGCTTGCCTCCTCAACTGTTCGACGTGCTGCTGCGTGCGCTCACGCGAGATCCGGACGATCGCTTCGCGGACGCGCAGTCCTTCGCGGACGCGCTGCTGCCGATCCTGCCGGGCGCCGCCAGCTCCACGCGCGAGCTCGCGGAGCTGGTGCAGCACGCGTCGGTATCGCGCTCGGCGGAGCTGGCCGCTGTGAGGGACAGCACGAAGCTCCTCTCCGCGCGACCGATCACGCCGAGCGAGGAAGAGGAGAACGAGAGGCCGACCGGCGAGTACACGACACAGCCATCGTTCGTTCGCACGGCACGCGGCGAGACCTTCGGACCGTGGACGTTCGCTCGTCTCATCGAGGCGCTCGCGACGGGAAAGGTCGGTCGCGGCGACGACATCGACTACATGGCGCGCGGGCTGAAGCGCGTCGAGGAGATCGCCGAGCTCTCGCGCTTCTTGCCGCCCGCGTCGCAGGCGACGCGCGACGTGGCGAGCCCGACAGAGGCGGACGCGGTGTTCGATCTCAGCCGCACGCTCATGCTGGAGGTCTTGCTCGGAGTCCTCGAGCACATGGACTCTGGGGTCCTCATGTGCGAACGCGACGCCGAGGCCGGCAAGGAGCCCGCGGGGCGCAAGGAGCTCTATGTGGTGAAGGGGCGCTTGCACCACGTCGCGTCGTCGAAGGCGAGCGAGCTGCTCGGCGAGTATCTCGTGCGGCGCGGAAAGATCGCGCGCGAAGAGCTCGACATGGCACTCGCAGTGCTCCCGCGCAATCAAGGCCGCATGGGCGACACGCTCATCTCGTTGGGTCTCGTCTCGGCGGTCGACATCTTCCAGGCGATCCGCGAGCAGGGGCGTGATCGCGTCGCAGACGTGTTCATGTGGCGCTCGGGACGCGTGAAGCTCTATCGCGGCCAGCAGGCGCACCACGTCGAGTTCCCGTTGGACCTGGATCTTCCGGGCTTGATCCTCGCGGGGATGGAGGCTGCGCTCCCCGGCGAGGCCGCCGTCGAGCGCTACATGAGCCGACTGCACTCGACGGTCGGACCGGGCGCGCGCGATCGACCGGGCCTCGCGAGCGTGAAGTGGCCACCGCAAGTCTCACTCGTCGAGGCGCTCACACGACGGCCTCGGCATCTGTCCGAGCTGCTCAGCGATGCGACGCGCGGCGGCCATACGACCGCGGGAAACATCCTGCGCGCGCTCGAGATGCTCGTCGCCGCTCACCTCGTTGCGATGAGCTGACCGAGCCGCGCGTGTTTGGTCGTGTGCCGCGTCATGATGAGCGCGTCACCCGATGTGAGCTTCGAAGACTACGTGGCGTTGAGCGGCGAAGGCGATGGCCCTACCCGCAATGATGACGCACTACGCGATCGACATGAATCGCTGGACCCAGATCTCCGGTGTCTGGAACGCGCGCATCCCGAGCGAGCCTGCGCGCTACGGAATGTTCGGTCTGATGGTCGAGCAAGAGGGCGCTCGCATCTCGGCTGGAGGAGCACCGCGTCCGTTGGGCGCGACCCCGACGGCGCCTCCGCAACCGCAGCCGCCAGGCTATGCGCAACGACCGCAGCAGCCGGGATATCCGCAGGCTCCGGGATATCCGCCGCCGCCGCAGAACTTCGAGCAACAAGCTGGGCAGGCGGCGAACGCGCTCGGCAACGCGGCCGTCGCCGGCTTCGGAGCGTTGGGCTCCGCCTTCAGCTCGCTGGGCAACGCCGTCGCCGGTTACACGCCCGGAGCGCGATGCCTCGTCACGTGGTCCGACGGCCAGCGTTATCCGGCGACCGTCGTGCAGACGGCGCAAGGACAGGTGCTCGTCGCCATGAGTGACGGCCGCCAGCTGTGGTTGCCGCAAGCGTACGTCGTCGTTCAATGGGAGAAGGCGGTACAGCCTTTCCAAGCTCAACGGGCGGGCGCGATCTTGGAGCGGGTTGTCATCCCTCGCTTCGCTCCGTAGTCCCCGACGTGTCGCACGATGCGATCGCGCTTGAGCAATCCCTAGATGACACTTCGGTTGTCCATTCACAAGTTGCGGACGCGCTCGATTCTTGCGCGGTCGAGCCATGAGAGCGGTGTCGTGAGGTAGCGCGTGTAGAGATCTTCCGCGACCGTGCGATCACCGCGGAGCTGTGCGCGCATCGCCCAGCCGTCGAGGTGTTCGCGCTCCCGCGCCTCGGGACGTGCGACGGCGTACGCGCGATCGAGATCGGTCGTCGCGCCATGTCGATCGCCGGCGACCCAACGGCACGCCGCGCGCGTGACGAACACCTCGACGAAGAGATGACCCGCGAGCACGGCAGCTGCGGCGCGTGAGTCTGCAGTGACGAGATCGCCCTGCGCGAGCGCGATTCGCGCCATGGCGGCTTGCACCCGGTGCCATCGCCGCTCCTTCGCAGCGAGCGCGGCCATCTTCGGAACGACAGAGTGATCGTTGCGGAGCTCGCCTGCACGCAGCGAGAGGAACGTTCCGGTCGGGTTGTCGTGCACGAGCCTGAGCAGCCGCTGCCCGATTTCCTCGGCGAGCACGACTGCGCCCGCGTCCAACGCCAAGAGCCCGAGCCTGCCGAGACTGACGGCGTCCAGTGCTTGGCGCGTGCCGAACTTGTGCGCGCGCAGGACGTCTCCCGAACGCAACATGCACTCGAAGCGTCGGACCTCCCATGTGTCGAGGCGACCGTCGTCCTCTCGCTCTCCCTCCTCACGCGAGAGCTGCTCGGCGAGCGCGAGCGCTCCCGTGTAGTCGCCTTTCCTGACGAGGACCTCGTAGCGCAGAGAGCGCACGCCGAAGCTCTCTCTACCGTCGCCAGACCTGCTCCATGCTTTGTCGAAGGCCGCAAACTGCTCTTCGATCTCCGAGAGTCGACCGAGGCCGAGCAGCGCGCGCACACGCAATCGCAAGACCTGGTAGTGCGTCTTGCACGGCGCGAGGACCTCGAGCGCGTCGGCGTCTCTGCCTCTCTGCACGAGGCGCTCGCCCAGCGCGCGGCGAGGGAACTCGCGCGTCGGTGCGGCCGTCATCGCCTCGCGCAGTCGCGCCTCGCCGACGACCTCGCGCTCGACTGTGGCATCCATCTCCGCGGCGCCCGACTGCGCCTTGGCGTAAGGGTCATTCGGCGCGAGCAGCGCGAGGCGATCGAGCAGCGGCGCGGCGAGATCCGGGGCCCAGTTCAGCTCGAGCATCGTGCGCGCGTAGGCGCGGAGCACGTCAGGGTCGTCCGGACGCTTGCTCAACACCTTCTCGAAGAACGGCTTAGCCGGCCGTCGCGCAGCGGCGATCGCCTCGCCGATCTTTACTAGCGCGTCCTCGCCGAGCTCGCCGTCGATACCTGCGCGCGTGAGGTGAACCGCGGCAGCCTCCGCGTATCCGCCGTAGGATAGTGCGCACCCGAGATCGTATTCGCGCTCCGGCTCGGCCTCGGCACTCGCGAGACCGAGGGCCGCGGCGAAGCTCTCGATGGCGCGCGCGTGCTCATGGTTGTTCGCCAAGAAGCGGCCCATCTGCCTGTACACCCAGCCGTTCGTCGGTTGCAGCGCGAGCGCGGAGCGCAGCGTCGCGAATCCTTCGTCGCGCTCGCCTCGCGCGAGCTGACATGCGCCCACGATCGCGACCGCCGTGGCGTTCTTGGGCTCTGTGGCGAGGAGCGCTCGCGCCTTGGTCTCGGCGAGGTCGTACTTCTCGTTGTTGAAGAGGAACTGCGGGACCTCCACGCGGAGCCACTTCTCCTGCGGCATCAAGGTGACCGCGGCCTCGAGCGCGCTCACGGCGACATCGAGCTTTCCGAGCATTGCGAGCGAGCGAGCCTGGTCCACGACAGTGGACGCCCTGCGCGGATCCAGCGTGAGCGCGAGCGTGTACGCGGCGACGGCGCCCTCGTGATCTCCCTTCTTGGCGAGCAGCTTGCCGTGTACGTGATGCGTGAGCGCGAACTTCGGGGCGAGCCTGCGCGCGGCCTCGTTCAGCCCTGTGGCGCGCGCGCCGTCGCCTCGCTCGAGCATCAAGAGCGCCAGGCGCGCGTTCGCCGTGGGGTGCGACGGGTTGCGCTCGAGCGCACGTTGCAGCGTGTCGAACGCGTCGTCATTTCGGCCGAGGGCCATCTGACACGCGCCGATCTGCGCCCAGGTCCGCGGGTCGTCCGGATCGCGATCGCGAGCGCGCTCGAACGCCGCCAGCGCCTCGCTGTACCGACCGTCCATCGCGAGCGCCTCTCCGCGAAACTTGTTCGGCCAGTCTTGATCCGGCCAGATCGCGGCCACCTCCGCGGCGACCTGAAACAGCGCGACCTTCGCGTCGGCGGACCAGTCCTTGGTCGCACGGTCTACGGCGCGCTCGAACTTGTAGAACCACGCGAGCTCGTAGTCTCGCCGCAGTGCGATCGACTCCTCGACGAAGCGATCGCCCTCCTCGGGGCGCCCCTCGTCCATCGCGGCCCACGCTTGATCGACGAGCGCGATGTAGCGGCACTCCACCGCGTTTGCGTCATCGAGCTTTGCCAGGAGTGCCGCGTCTTGCTTGGGCACGGCGATCAGGCCGCCGTGGTTCGAGAGATCGCCGAGCTTGTCGAGCTGCTCGTAGCGCGTCTCGCGAATCTCGTGGCTCATCGGGTCTTGCACCTCGAGGATCTCGCGGATGTCGTCGTAGCCGATGGCCACCGCCACATGACCCGACTCCGCGTAGCGCTCCTCCATGATGACCGGAACGCCGGCGTCGATCAGCCTGCGCAAGAGCGGCAGCTCCGCCTCGACGCGGCGTGTGTGAAAACCCGCCTGGTCCAGGAAGCGCCGCATGCGATAGACGGGCGTACCGCTCTCCGGCTCTTTGATCGCGCGTGCGACCTCAACCTGCGACGCGGGCACACCGAAGTAGCGCAAGTAGAGTTCGCAGGACGCGGGACCGCAGTGGCTGCGCAGCTGCGCGACCGTGGGAAACGCGGTGAGTCGACACCACCGTCGCTGCTGCACGTCGGGGCGCGAGAGCAGACGCGCGTTGCGCCGGGCGAGCTCCACGTAGTGACTCTGACCCGCCGCGCGTCCGAGCCGATCGAACGCCGCACGCGCTTGAGAGAACCAGCCTGCACGGTAGGTCGCGCACGCGCGCTCGTACTCGTCTCGCGCGGCGAGATCGGACTCCGGGTTGTGGCGCGCCATGTCGTCGTAGGCAGCGACGACGTCCACCCACCGCTGCTGCGCGGTCAACAAACGGATGCGTGTACGACGCACGTGCGCCTCGCCGCTCCGCGGAGCACCGAGCGAGTCGAGCAGATGGTGCGCTTGATCGAACTGCCCGATGAGCATCGCTACGTGCGCCCAACCCGCGCGGCCCAGGCGCTCACCCAAGTCACCGAGCACGAGCGCGGCACGATAACGCTCGATAGCGCCGTCACGATCGTCGAACGCGACGAGCACTTCGGCTGCGCAGCAGATCGTCTCGGGGTCGTTCGCGTGAGTCTCTCTCGCGCGCGCGAGCTGGGCCTCGGCGAGCTCGCGTGTTCGCTTTCGCGCGTACAGCCGCGCGAGCTCGAGCGAAGCCTCGTGCGCGAGCGGAATCCTAACGGGCGGCGCGAGGCGGTCCGAGAGGCGAATGGCAGACCGCACCAGCTCGATGGCCTCGTCGACACGCATCGACACGGTGCGCAGCAGCCGCGCGCGAACGATGTTGGCCTCCGCGCGGCGCGCGTCCGAGAGATCCTTGCGTGACGCGAGCTGGGCGAGCAAGGAGAACGCTGCATCATATCGCTCGAGCGCCATGAGGCCGCGCGCGCGCAACAATGTCGCCTCGCTGGTGCTCGCAGCGCCGAGGTGCGTAAGGGCCTCGGCCGCGTACCGATCCCGCAACAAACGCCTCGCGTCGTCGATCGGAGCGGTCATTCTCGCTTGAGTCTACCCGACGTGTCCGGCCTCAGCGACAGAACCGTCGCCAGGCCTCTGGCAAAGGGCCGCCGAGCAAGCGCTCTGCTCCCGACGCATCCACGAGGACGAAGCCGAACTCGCCAAGGAACGCGACCTCGCCGTCTTGAGAGAGCGTGACAAGGACAGTGACGACGCGCGAGCCGCCCTTGAGGATTCGCCCGACACCGAGCACTTCGCGGCCCACGCGCACGGGTCTCTTGAGCTTGCCCGATACCTGTGCGGTAAACCCGAATTTGTCGAGGAGACCGATGAGGGTCCACGCACCGATCTCGTCCGCGAGCGTCATCACGAGACCGCCGTGCATGATCCCGGGCGGACCTTGGTAGCGGTCGCTCGGCACGAACGTGGTCGAGACGCTGTCGGCGTCGCGCGTGAAGCGGAGGTGAAATCCGATCGGGTGATCCTGCGCGCAGCCGAAGCATGGCTGGCCGGACCCGAAGACGTCGGGGTCGAGGTCCATCCGGCTCGTTATCACACGGGACGGCGCCGCGCGCGACCGACCAGCTTGACGAGCTCCATCCACGCGATGCACGCCATGCCGGAGAGGGTCGCGACCAGCACGTCGCTAGGCAGAACTGCACCGAGGTGGAACAGCTTACCCACGCTCGGCACGAGCTGGATGAGGGCGAGGACCACGCCGACGAAGACCACCAGCAGCCAGGAGATGAGGTTGGGACGGCGCAGGGTCGCGACGATCGAGAGAGTACGTGAGCGGTGCGATTGAATCAGCGCCACGTTGCCGACGAGCATGGTCATGAACGCGAGCGAGCGCGCCACATCTTCGCCTCGATGGAGCCCCCACGCGAAGGTCGCGAGCGAAGCACCAAGCACGCTCAAACCTGCCACCGCGCTCACGACCACGCGGCGGAGCGCGAAGAGTCGCTGGTCGTGCCCGCGCGGCGGCCGAGCCATTACGTCGTCCTCCTCGGGCTCCGACTCGAACGCGATGGAGCACGCCGGGTCGATCACGAGTTCCATGACCACGATGTGGGCCGGGAAGAGCACACTTGGCCAGCCGACGAGCGCGGGGATGAGAGCGAGGCCCGCGATCGGGACGTGCACCGCGACGACGTACGCCATCGCCTTCTCGAGGTTGTCCCTGATGCGGCGGCCCAGACGAATCGCGCCCACGATGCTCGCGAAGTCGTCGTCAGTCACGACGAGGCCTGCCGCTTCGCGCGCCACGTCGGTCCCTCGCGCTCCCATAGCGACGCCGATGTGGGCTGCCTTGAGCGCGGGAGCGTCGTTCACGCCGTCGCCGGTCATCGCGACGACCTCCCCGCTCGCCGCGAGCGCCTTGACGATCCGCAGCTTCTGCTCCGGCACCGCCCGGGCGACGATCGAGACGCTCCCGAGTCGCGCGCGCAGCGCCTCGTCGTCCATCGCGTCGAGCTCCGCGCCGACCACGAGTTCACGATCGAGACCGATGCGTGCGCCGATCGCCCTCGCGGTCGCCGGATGGTCTCCGGTGATCATGATTACCCGCACGCCCGCTTCGCGACACTCCGCCACCGCGCGGGCGGCCGTGGGGCGCAGCGGATCCTCGAGCCCCACGAGGCCCACAAGATCGAATGCGAAGTCGTGCTGCAACGACGGCAGGGACTCGCCCACGAAACGGGCGCGCGCGACCGCGAGCACTCGAACGCCGAGCGCGGCCATCTCCGCGACCTGCGCCATCACGGAGCTTGCGTCGTCGAGGTGACAGAGATCCGCGATCGCCTCGGGCGCGCCCTTGGCCGCGACGATGCGCTCCCGCTCGTTCGGCGCACACCACACCTGCGCGACCGCGAGCAGCGACGGAGACAACGGGTACTCGCGCTCGAGCGTCCAAGTTTCGTGCACATGCTCGGTCCCGGCCAAGCCGCGATCTCCGAGAGAGCGGAGCGCGATGTCCATGGGGTCGAACGGCTCGCGTTGACTCGCGAGGATTCCATACTCGAGCACGTCATGAGCACAGTGGTTTGACTGGATCAAGCTGCCCGTCAACATCGCACCCGAGCGGCTGCGCCGCTTCCAGCA
>JAYVYD010000296.1:0-24234 GCA_043784605.1 Myxococcales bacterium
CGCGTGGACGCGAACGAACGCAGCAAACAAGGTGGTTGGCGGAGGTTCACTCGCCAATGGCGCGGGCCCGTGGACTAGCCACTACGAAGACGGCAAGACGCTTGCGGAGGGCTCATTCGCGAACAATCTCCCACAAGGCGCTTGGCGCCTTTATCACCCGAGCGGCAATCTCGCGGGACAAGGGAGCTTCGACAAGGGTCTCCGCTCGGGGGATTGGTCGTTCTTCTATGACGAGAAGGCGCGAGTGCCCATCGCCGAGGGAGGCTTCACTGCGGGAGAGGTGACGGGCCATTGGCGACACTACGACGACAATGGCGCTCTGCTCGCGACTTCGGACTCCGTGACTCCGGTGGCTTGGAGGGCATCCTTCGGAGGTCACTTGCTGGACGTTCGTCCGGGCGCGGACGGAGTCCATCACTGGATTCATCAGGGCAACATCGCCGGCGACTATTATCGACTCGATCTCTTTCACGACGGCAGCGAGCCTGTGTACGTGCGCGCAAGCCGTGACGGCGCGACCTACGACTCCGACGGCAACAAGCTCGAAAAAGTCGACGGCAAGTGGATGGCCACGAGCTGCGACTGGTCTCGGGCGCGGCTCGCGAGCGCGCGTTCGGGAGACGTCGTCACGCTCGATGGGTACTTCTACAAAGACGGTTGGCAGGATCGGCCGTGCAACGGCGCGCCGACGCCCATCGGCGCATCGCGTAGTCGGCACATCGACGCGATGCTCGCCTCCGAGCGTGTGGTGCGCGCGCAGAGCGCTGATTTCGTGCGTAGGCTCGCGCTCGGCGAGTCCACGGTCGAGGACGCCGCCGAGAGCGGGCTTGCGCGGAGAGATCTCGCGAAGGTGCTCGCGAGCAGCATGACCTGGTACATCGAGTTCCCCCACGTAGATGGGCTGTTCCTCGAGCTCGCCAAGACGCTTCCCGGCTACGGCACGACTCGTTAGTCAAAGCCCGCAGGCGACGGCGGCAGCGACGAGATCGTACGAGCCCATTTTCGTCGACGAAGGCTCGAGCATGGCAAAGATGAGGTTCGCGGTGCCGACGACAATGGGAGCCTCGCTGAACGAGACGTCGGTCGCGAGCACGCTGTCACTCTTGAACAAAGAGGTGTCGCCTCCCTGTTTGGCGCGGAGCTGACCCATCGCGGAGAGCCAAACGAAGTTCACGCCACCCCCGCTCGCAGGCGCGACCACGAGGAGGTTCTCGTTGCCTGCGCCGAACACGTCGAAGTGACTGCGTCCGACGGGCAGCTCTTTTGACTTGATGATCGTTTGACCGAACGTCGCCTGCACGGCCGTGTTTCCATTCTGGAGAGTTTGAGTGGAGGTCCGGCCCCCATAGAGTGCGATGGTGCTCGCGCCTTCGAGCGCGATTGCCCCGAGGTCGAGCGAGCCCGGTACCTCGACCGATTGCGCGAGCCCGAGGCCGACGACGAAATCATCCTTCGAGCGGAGCGGAAGCTGTTGGACCGATGGCTTGGTGAGGCCCGGATCTGCCGTCAACTCGACGCTGAAGATGTTCGGAGCAGAGTTCGCGGTTGGCCCATTGCCGTGGTTCGCGAACGCCATGAGCGTGAGTGTCTTGCCGTCGAAGACGGTGTTCGCGCCGCTCATGTCTTCGCTCGAGGGCATCCCGCCGAGCGGGTCGTTCGGCGCCGTGACGGGCCAAGCCGCATAGGTGGGCGCGCCTCCGCCCTTCAGGTGCGCAGCCTTCGAGACGAGCGGGCCATTGGCTCCATTGTTGTAGGACACGACGACGATGAACTCGCCCGTCGTGACGTTGATGGGGACCACGGTGCCCACGACCCGGTTTGCGTTCATGAAGTCCGTCGCGCCGCTCGCGCTGATCGGTCCGACCCAATTGTCCTCGTTGTCCTTCAACGTATAGATGCCGAGCGCATCGCCGGTCAGAGCGAGTGCGACGAGACCCTCCGGAGACCGAACTACGTCGACGAAGTGCGATTGAACGGGAGTCGACGCTTTGCCTACTCCTCCGTTGGCGGAGAACGAGACCGTATGGACGTAGTTGTTATTGGCAGAGACCTCGAAGATCGCTCTCTGCTGCGAGCCAATTTTTGCGCTTCGAAACAAATAGACTTTATTTTGCACCGTATCGGCGGAGACGGTCGTGAGAGTCCTGCGTTGTACGGTCTGGGACTCGACGCAGGTCACGGGCTTCACCGACGAATCCGGCCCCGCATCGCCGCCTTTGTGGACCGCGAAGCCATCGAGATTCGTGAGGATCGAGCACCCCAAGAATGCGAGCGCCGCCGTTGCTAGCCCGATCGCCGCGTGTCTAGACATGGCCCGTGGATATCACGCCTTCGCGTGGATGGATCAGCCCGGTCCGTCGGCCGTGGCGTCAGTGCTGCTGTCGGCGCCGCCGTCGACCTGCGCGGGCTTGCCGCCGCACATGATCGGCGCGATTCCGAAGTAGTAATCGGGGAAGCCCTTGTAGCCAGTGCACACCGATAGATCGACGCCCGCGTCCGAGCAAAGCGCCGCGACGAACGCCTTGCATGTGGTCTTTGGTGCGTTGTTGAGGCAATTTTGGAAGTCAGGGAAACTCTGCGGGTCGGTCGTGATCGGGCAGTTGGTCTCGCACGCGTAGTGGGTGCAATCGTTCTCCGCGGCGAGCTTGGCGGCACAGCCCGTAGACGAGCTGTCCTTGGTGACTACGGCCTCGCAGCCGGCGACGTTCACCGTGACATAGCCTTTGTGCTCGACCAGCACTCCGTACTGCGTCGCGGTGTCCGAGGTATCGAGGCAGCCGAAGCACGTATTGTTCGCGGGGACCTTGATCCACGCTTGGCAGGCCATCGTGCTTCTGGTCTTCGCGTCGAAGCAGTTGGCGAAGAAGTCTTTGATCTGCACGTCGGTGCACGCGTTCGGATCACTCACCGGCGGCACCCAACTGGGCATGAAGCCAGAAGTGTCTCCGGGCACGCACGCGGCCATCGACGTATCGGGCTGAAGAGTGTCCGGCAGGATCTTCGCCCTGTCTGGCAGAGACGTCTCGACGGCCGCATCGACCCCCGGCGGAGTCGTTGTGTCGTCCCCCCCGCAGGCCGCGAAGACAACGCTGATCGGCGCGAGCATAAAGCCAAGAACCATTACTTTTCGCATGCCCTCATGATGCCGGACTCTCAAGTAGTTGCAAGAGATGCCTTCAACGTACCCAAATGACGTCATTCCAGCGACGTGCGCCACGATGCTTCTGGGATGGACCATTGAACGATTGAGAGTCTCTCACGCTTCTCTCGGGGACCTCACCCCTCGCGATTCTTGCGAGCCCTCTCCGACAAGTGGCGAGGGCAATCAATCGCCCGTGGATCCCTCTCCCATTTTTGGAGAGGGGCGCGAGAACCGCGGGTGGGAGATGGGCGAGATCGGAGACGAAAGTCCGTTGGCTTGCGGGTCGTCGCCAACGTTAGACTGCAGACTTTCGTGGCATCACGCATGCGATCGACGAAGGCATGCGGCGAATGGCTCTTCTTTGTGGTCTCTCGCTAGTGGGTTGTTTCGAGGCGATGAACGAGGATCTCTCGCAAACCGCCAAACGACGGGGTGCGCTCGAGATCGATTGTCCCTTCGAGCAAGTCGAGGTGGTCCGCCGCGCGGGGCTCGGTCCTGACACCTACGAGGTGCGCGGGTGCGGCAAAAGGACCCTCTACTCTTGCACCAAGCACCAAGCGAATCGCTGGGCGCAAGTGCGTCCGACTTGCGTGCCTGAAGAGAGCGCGACGGTCACTTCACTCGACTGATCACCGCAGAACTTCGTCGACCAATACGAGAGCAAAGAACCCGACGCTCACATAGGCGTTCATGTCGAAGAAGGCTTTGTCGATCTTCGCCAGGTTGCCTTTGCCGACCAGCACGTGTTCGTACGTGAGCAAGAGTCCGGCGACTGCCGCGGCGCAGAAGAACGGGGCGCCTCTATGCAAGAGAACGCCCGTCGCCACGAAGAACACGACCGTGAATACGTGCGCCGTCGCGCTGATGACGAGCGCGCCGCCGAGGCCGAATTTGGCCGGGATCGAGTGGAGGCCGTGCTCTCTATCGAAGGACTCGTCTTGCAACGAATACAAAACGTCGAATCCCAATAGCCAAGTAACGACGCCGAGCATCAGCGAGACGATTGCCAAGTTGGGTTCGGCGCCCGACGCGATCCACACGCCACCCGGAGCGAGCGCGAGTGCGACGCCGAGCCACACGTGCGCGGCCCAGGTGAACCGCTTGGCGAGCGAATACCCGAGGAGAACCGCCAGCACGATAGGAGAGAGGATCGCCGGCCAACGTCCCAGCGTCGCCGCAGAGGCCATGAACACGGCTCCTGACGCGAGCGCCAGCCGTAGCGCGTTCTTCGCCGGCACCTGCCCCGCCGGGATGTGGCGCGTCTTGGTCCGTGGGTTCTTCGCATCGACATCACGGTCCGCCCAGCGATTGAACGCCATCGCGCTCGTTCGCGCGGTCACCATGCACATCAGCATCGCGAGCAAGCGCCATGCGGTGAGCGGTGTGTGCTGCGCCTGCGCGCGAGACAAGACGAGAGCACTCGCGGCGAACGGCAGCGCGAAGATCGTGTGAGAGAACGCGACAAGGTTCCCATACGTGCGTAGCCGCGCGATGGCGCTCATGCGTCCAACACCCTTCGTGGGAGTTTCACGTTCGCGAGCAGCCATGCTGCTGCGTCGGCTTCGATGCGCTCGCTCTCCACCGCGACGAGGCCGGGCTGCGCGCCCCTCACGATTCGGCCCAATTCAGGGCGATCCAACGCTAGCGCGCCTCCGCGCGTGGCCATCGCGCAGAGATCCTGCGCGGGGACACTCGGGAAACGATCGCGCAGCGCGCGCGCCTCGGACAAGACGTCGAGCGAAGGCGACGAGGCGAGCGAGTCGGTGCCGAGCGACAAAGACACACCCGCGTCGCGCATCGCGAGAAGCGGAGGGAGCTGAGCCTCGATGTGCAAGTTGGAGCGCGGGCACAAGACGACGTGCGCGCCTGCCGCGGCGACGCGCGCGAGCTCGGCGGGCTTGGCGTCCGTGAGGTGAACGAGCAACACGTTCGGAGAAAGCGCGCCGACCGCCTCGGCGTGATCGAACAGGGGGCGCTTCGGCCAATCGAAGCCCGTGACCTTGGAGCGCTGGGCGAGCCATTCGGGGACGGGGCCGTCTCCATACTCGATCGCGCGTCGCTCTTGCGCGTGCTCTGCGAGGTGCAGGCTCGTGCGGTGCTTGGCCTGCGCGATCGCCGCGCGCACTACGTCCTCGTGCGTCGTGTAGAGCGTGTGCGGCGCGGGCGAGTACGTGAGGTCCGTCGACGGCCATTTTCCGATGCGGGTCTCGAGCTCGACGCGCAATCCCTCGAGGCGCGCCATGACGCGATCGCGATCGAGGCCGAAGATCTCGTGGAATATGCATCCCACGAGCCCCGCGCGCACGAGCGGTCTCACGGCGCCGAGCGAGTTCGTCACCTCTCCGACGGCCACGGTGCCGAACGAGACGAGCGAGCGTACGGCCTCGTCGATCGCGAGCTCTTCCTCCTCGGGGCCGATCTCCGTTCGCATGCCGATGAGTCGCTCGACCCAGTCGATGAACCCTCGGCCTCCGCTGACACGACCGCGCAGCGCGGAGAGCTCCAGGTGCGTGTGAGCGTTCACGAGACCCGGGAGCACCACGCCTCGCACGCGCTCGATGGCGAGACCCGCGTGTCTGGGAATGACCTCGGCCGCCGGACCCACGTCGACGATGCTGCCGCGGTCGACGACGATCGCGCCGTCGGAGATCGACGGGCCGTCGATCGTGATCACGTGGTCTGCGTGGACGAGCCGCATGTATTCAGACGGGAGTCGTGAGCCAGTCGTAGCGCACGTTGCGCCGAACGGACTTGAAGCCCGCCTCGCGGATGCGCTCTTCCATCGACTCCGCGTTGATGCCGTACGTGGTGCCTGCGGACGAGACGACGTTCTCCTCGAACATCACGCTGCCGAAATCATCCGCGCCGAAGCGCAGCGCGATCTGGCCAATTTCAGGGCCCTGCGTGACCCACGAGGCGCCAACGTGATCGACGTTGTCGAGCATGATGCGCGCGATGGCCTGCTGCCGCAGGTACAGGTGGGTGCCGTGATCGCCCGCCTCGATGCGCACGCCTTGCTCGTGCTGAAAGTCCCAGCAGAAGAACGCCGTGAAGCCGCCCGTCTCGTCTTGGAGCTCGCGCAGCTTCACGAGGTGGTTGATGCGATCGCGTGCGGTGTCGACCGTGCCGTACATCATCGTGCCGCTGGACCGCAGCCCCATCTGATGGGCAACGCGCATCACGCCCAGCCACTCCTCGCTCGTGCACTTGGTCTTGGCGATCTTCCTGCGGACGCGATCGACCAGGATCTCCGCGCCTCCTCCGGGCACGCTGTCGAGGCCGGCCGAGCGGAGCCGCTCGAGCACCTGACGTACGGAGAGCTTCTCCATGCTGGCGATGTGGAGGATCTCCTCGGGAGAGAGCGCGTGTAGGCCGAGCTTGAACTCCTGTTTGATCCATCGAAAGAGATCTTCGTACCAGCCGATGGGCAAATCGGGATTGAGTCCGCCTTGCAATAGGATTTGAACGCCACCGGCGTCCACGACCTCTTGGAGCTTTTGGGTGAGCACCTCGCGCGTGAGTACGTAGCCCTCCGGATGCCCCACGGGGCGATAAAAAGCGCAGAAACGGCAGCTCGTCGTGCACACGTTGGTGTAGTTCACGTTGCGATCGACGATGTACGTGACCACTCCGTCCGGGTGTTTGCGCTTGCGAACGGCGTCCGCGGCGAGGCCAATGTCAAACAGACTTCCCTGGTCGATCAAACGCTCTCCCTCGGCGGCGGAGAGTCGCTCTCCGTCGGCGGCGCGCGACAGCAGCGTGTCGAGCGACGGGAGGCTCATTGCCTGAGGCTCCTCGCCGAAGAAGCGCACCGTCGCCTTCGGCAAGAGGCCGAGCGCAGCGGCCTCCTCGTAGAAGCGGGAGAGGCCCCGCACCTCGTCCTCGCCAAATGCGTAGCGAAGCGCGTCTCGCAAGTAGCTGCGGAAAGGCTCTGGCTCTACCCCGTGGTCTTTGGCCCAGGCGTCGGCGATGGCGTCGCGACGCAGCAGTCCGCGCACGCGGGCGTCGTCGAAGAGTCGCTCGTCGTCTTTGTGGATCGCGCCCGGGCGGCCGCACCACGCGGCGAACACGAACGGCAGGCCCGTGCGCTCGAACCACGCTTGGCCCAGGTCGAGCGTGTACTTGAACTTGCCCGCGATCGAGAGGGCGGGATCTCCAATCAGAAGCGCGCCGCGAGAGCCGCCGACGGAAGCGATCGCATCCTGCGCGGCCAAGCCGACATAGCGTGGCTCGTTCTTGCGGCGCGCCTTGAGCGTGATCCGCGCGAGCACTGCACTCGTGCGCGAGGAGAGATCGAGAGCGATCTCGTCGAGCTCCTCGATCGGTCGCTCACCGACGATGAGCACGCTGCGCACGCGTCCGCGCGCGCCGATCGCCGAGCCTCTGACCATTCGCAGATCGCCGATCGTGGCCGCAGCCGCGATGGGCATGAGCGCGACGTCCGCTTCGTCCTCGGCCACGCGACGCGCGACCTCCGCGGGCAACCCGAGCTCGAGCGACACGCGGGGCTCCGAAAATAGACCTTCGTACAAAGGTTGAGCATTCAAGTATTGAACGCCGGCGACCCTGAGAACTGCTCGTTCCATCACTGCACCACGTCCAGATGTTTGTTGGCCTTGCGGTCTCTGACCTTGAGCGCCGCCTCGGGCATCGCCGCTGCCGCGTGCTCTTTGACGACGCGATAGAGCGTGTCGCGCTCGACCGGGATGCGACCTGCTTCGCGGATCAAACGGACGAGCTCGTCATAGCCGAGACCCTCGGGTCGCTTGCTGCCGGCGGCGAGGTAGATCGTCTCGTGGATGATCGTGCCGTCGAGATCGTCCGCGCCGAACGAGAGCGCGATCTGCGCGACGTCCGGGCCAGACGACACCCAGTAGCTCTTGATGTGCGCGACGTTGTCCATCATCAAGCGCGACACGGCGATCGTGCGCAGGTCGTCCTGGGCGGTTGGCGCGGGGAGGTTCCTCATGCCGTTGCCGTCCGGGTGGAACGCGAGCGGGATGAATGCCTGTAGTCTACCCGCTTTTGGGCCCATGGAAATGGACTGATCCTGCAGCTCGCGCAGCCGCAGCATGTGATCGATGCGGTGATCGAACGTCTCGATGTGACCGTAGAGCATCGTCGCGTTGGTCATCATGCCCATCGCGTGCGCCTCGTGGTGCACGGCGAGGTACTCCTCGGCGGTGGCCTTGTCGTCCGAGATCTTGCGTCGCACGTCCGGGTGGAAGATCTCTGCGCCTCCGCCGGGCAAGCTGTCGAGGCCCGCCTCGCGCAGCTTGGTGAGCACCTGCCGATGCGTCATGCCGTAGTGCTTGGCGAAGAAGTGGATCTCCACCGCCGTGAAGCACTTGAGTTGAATGTCGGGCTTGATGCGCTTGTAGCCGCGGAGGAGATCCTCGTAATAGGAGAACGGCAATCCGGGGTGCAGACCGTTGACGACGTGGATCTCGCTCGGCGGGTCGTCCATGCGCTTCTCGAGCTCGGCCCACGCCTCTTCGAGCGTCATCGTGTGCGCGCCCGGCATGTGAGCCTCCAGCTTCGCGAACGAGCAGAACAGGCACGAGGCGACGCAGACGTTGGTCACCTCCACACGCATGTTCTTGTTGAAGTAGGTGCGGTCACCGTGGAGGCGCTCGCGCACTTGGTTGGCGAGCGTGCCTAGCGCGAGCAGATCCTTGTGGTGGAAGAGCGCGACTCCGTCCTCGAACGAGAGTCGCTCGCCTGCGTGGACCTTGTCTGCGATGCCGATGAGATCAGCCATGGACGGCCTCCTCCTCGCGCGCGGCCTGCTCAAGCACGTCCGCCGTGAAGATCGGCACCTTGCCCGCGCAGCCGAGAACACGCTCGATCTCCCTAATTTGCAGCGTCTGCATGCTCACCATACCCTCCCCTTTCACTTTCTTGGTCGCGTCCTCGGAAATCAGCAGTCCGCGGCGATTCGTGATCGGACCGACCAGCTCGTTGGCGCCGAAGCCGAGCGCGACCTGCGCGAGCTGAAGCGAGCACGCTCCCCAATCTACGCGCACGCGCGAGCCGCGCGGTGAAGTGATCCTCGAGACCGCCACCTCTCGCATCAGAGCCAACCCGCGCAGTGAAGTGGGCACCTCCACCGCCTCGTGGGTCGCTTGGCGATTGGCGAACACGAACACGTCGTGCCCTACGTCGCGGATGCGAATCGCGTCGGCGAGCGCGCCGAGCGCCATGAGGTCGATGTTCGGCGAGAGACTCGTGCGATCGACCGTCTCGCCCCTGCGTTGCGCCTCGTACAGCGGCCAGAGGCCGGCCGACTTGAGCGTGTTCGAAACGAGCGGCGTCATGGATGCTCTCCCCAGCGCTTCAAAAGATCGTGTGGAAGGCTTAGTTGATCCATCAAGCGTCCCACCACCGTGTCGATCGCCTGCTCGAGGGTCTTCGTTCGGCCGTAAAAAGAGGGCATCGCGGGCTGTACGACGGCGCCGACCTTGGCGAGCGCGAGCATGTTCTCGAGGTGAATGACCGAGAGCGGCATCTCACGCGGAACGACCACGAGCGTTCGGCGCTCTTTGATCATCACGTCCGCCGCGCGTGTGAGGAGGGTGTCGCTCATGCCGTGCGCGATGCGCGCGACCGTGCCCATCGAGCAAGGGACGATCGCCATCGCGTGCCAGCCCGCGCTGCCGCTCGCGAAGGGGGCGCGAAAGTCTCGGAGCCCCCACACGCGGAGGCCGAGCGCGCTCAGGTCCTCTTTGATGTCGCCGCCGCACTCGAGGGACCACACCTCGGGAGCCGTGGAGGAGAGACAGACGCCGACCTCCACGTCGTCGCGCTTGGCGAGCAGCTCGCATAGGCGCTTGGCGTAGGGCGCGCCGCTCGCACCGGTGATGCCGACGACGAGTTTTTGTTTCATCGCGACCCCGTCACGATCGCGCTGATGCCGAGTAGCTGATCTTCACCGCGAACGTTCGTGAAGCCGGCCTCGCGCAACATGAGCGAGTACTCGTCGCGCGAGAGGAACGCGCCCATGCTCTTCGCGAGATACGCGTACGCGCCCGGATCGCCCGAGATCAAGCCTCCAACCGTAGGGAGCACGCGCTTGGCGTAGGTCTCGTGGAAGAGTCGTGTGACGCCCCGCGACGGCCGGAAGAACTCGAGCGTGACGAACACGCCGCCGGGCGCGAGCACTCGCCGCACCTCGAGGATTGCCTTCTTCGTGTCCGCGACGTTGCGGATGCCGAAGCCGCACACGACGCCCGCGAACTCGCCGTCCGCGAACGGAAGGTCCATCGCGTCCGCGACCACCCGCTCGGCGCGCGGGGCCTTGTGCTTTCCGAGCGCGAGCATCTGCGCGGCGAAGTCGGCGGCGACGACCCTGCGATTCGGGAAGCGCGAGACGGCGAGCGCGGTGAGATCGAGCGTGCCTGCGCAGAGGTCGAGCAGCGCTCCGTCGGGAGCCTGCGCGAGTCGATCGATCGCGCGGCGCCTCCATCGACGGTCGATCCCGGCGCTCATCACGCGGTTGAGAGCGTCGTACGTCGGCGCAATCCGATCGAACATCGTTCGCACACCGGCCGCGTGCTCGGCCTCGTGGTCGTGTCTTCGCAGTGGCTCGGCGATGGGCTGCATTGTGGCCTTTTCGGAAGCGTCGAATGTTTCAAAAGAATTTGAAACCACGCGAGATGTAGGCCTGTGGTGCGGGTCCGTCAACCCCGAGAAGCTCACCCACGGTTACGTGAACGCGCACGATCGGGCACGGGCACGTTTACGCCGCAGAGTATGATCACTCGATGAAGCCGGCGGACCACCCTGAGTTCTTTCGCTTTCCGGCGCCCGAAGGTCGCTCTCGAGAGAGCACGATCGTGTTGGACGCGGAGGGGCGCTTCTTTCACGACGGCGAGCGCGTCGCGCACCCCAAGCTCGAGGCCGCGATGCACACGTGGATCGCGAGGCACCCCGAGGACGGTCGGTGGATCCTCACCAACGGCTACGATTGGACGTACTTCACCGTTCTAGACACCCCGTACATCGTGCGCGAGCTGCGCGTCGACGCACCGAGGATCATGTTGGTGCTCAGCGACGCTACCCTTGAGCCGTTCCATCCAGAGCGCACGCGCGTCGCGAGCGATGACGCGCTCGTCACGCAGGTGAAGTCGACCGCACTGGGCGGGCCTTTCGAGGCTAAATTCAGCCGCCACGCGCAGACGTCGCTCGGCCCCTACCTCGCAACGGACGAGGACAACCGGGTGTTCGTGTCGTTCGGCGGCGAGCGCGTCGCCATGGTTGGCGTTTCAGGCAGCTAACGGATATCACCTGCGGGCGCTACGCCGATCGACGTTCCGGTCACCCCGGGCTCGCACCAGCTGTGGCTGACACACTCGGACTTCAAAGACCTCGCGACTCAAGTCACGATCGAACGCGGTGAGACCAAGACGCTCGACCTGAAGCTAGAGCCGAGCGGAGTCACCTCGAAGTGGTGGTTCTGGACGACGCTGACCGTGAGCGTGCTCGTGGGCGGCGTGGTCGGCCTCTTGTATGCGCTCAACACGGAAAGGGCGCCGGACAGCGGCTCGATCCCTCCCGGTCCGATCAAGACTCCGCTCACTTTCTAGCTAGTAAGCTCGCGCGCACACTCGAAGCACTGAGGTGGTATCATCACCGCCCTCATGCGACTGTTGATTGCCGACAAACTCCACCCGCGCGCGGTCGAAGAGCTCAGCGCGCTGCCAGTCTCCGTCGAGTACGAGCCCGACCTCACGCGCGAGTCGCTCGAGGCCAAACTCCCAGGCGTGGGCATTTTGATCGTTCGCTCGACCGAGGTCACCGCGAAGGCCATCGAGAGCGCGACGGCGCTGAACCTCATCGTTCGCGCTGGTGCCAGCTACGCGACGATCGACACGCGCGCCGCAAGTCGCCGCGGGATCTACGTCGCCAACTGTCCCGGTAAGAACGCCGCGGCCGTTGCCGAGCTCGTATTCGGACTCATGGTGGCGGTTGATCGGCGCGTCGTCGACGCGATGATCTCGCTGCGCTCCGGCGAGTGGCTGCGGTCCGAGTACGGCAAGGCCGAGGGCCTCTACGGCAAGACGCTCGGCATCGCCGGGCTCGGCGCGATCGGGCGCGAGGTCGCGATCAGAGCGCGTGCGTTCGGCATGCACGTCGCCGCCTACAGCAAGTCACTCACGCCGTCCCGCGCCACGGATCTCGGCATCACGTACGCACCGAATGTCGTCGATCTCGCGAAGCGCTCACAAGTGTTGAGCCTGCACATGCCGCTGACGGAGCGCACCCGCAAGATCATCGACGAGCGTGTGCTCTCGGCGCTGCCCGAGCACGCGATCCTGATCAACACGGCGCGGGCGGAGCTCATCGATCAAGAGGCGCTCGCGACGGCCGTGCAGAAGCGTCGCTTGCGGGTCGCCACCGACGTCGTCCTCGACGAGCCGCGCGGATCGAGCCAGTACCCCTCGGGCGTGCAGACGTTCTCGCCGGCGACCGCCGATGGCGGCTTCGTCTACGGAACGCCGCACATCGCCGCCTCCACGGACCAAGCGCAGCTCGCGATCGCGACGGAGGCCGTCCGCGTCGTGCGCTCGTTCCTCCTCGAGGGAGAGGTCCCGAACGTCATCAACGTGCTGACGTCGTCCGTCGCCAAGTTCCAAGTCGTGATTCGCATGTTGGACAAAGTCGGAACGTTCGCGAACGTGCTCAGCGTCATCAAGCGACACGGCATCAACGTCGAGGAGGTGACCAACACCATCTTCGAGGGCGGAGGAGCCGCGTGCGCCAAGCTGCGCGTGCTGTCGCGCCCGAGCGAGGCGTGCCTCCGCGAGATCCGCGCGTTCGAAGAGGTCTTGCACGTCGACGTCGTGACGCTGCCAAACCTCGCGTGATGCACGCTCGCTGGATCTGCATTTGGTGTGTCTTCATCGCGTGTGACGACAACGCCAGGGGGCCCAGCAAGGACGCGGCTCCAGAGGCCATCGCCGACGCGCGAGCGTTCGATGCCGCCGAAGCCGGCCCGGCAGACGACACCGTGCCCGACGCCTCGAGCCCGACGCTCACCACACGTGGCCGCCACCTGCTCGAGGCCATCGCGAAGAACAGCCCGGACCTCGCGACCGACATGCTGTTCCCGCGAGACGGCTACTCGATCGCGCGCGACGACAAAGACCCAGCGAAGGCTTGGGACATCAAGCTGAAGCCCACGTACGAGCGCGCGATCGGCAGGCTCAACAAGCGCAGCAAGGGCGTCGACCGCGCGGTGTTCGTGTCGCTCGATCTCGGCCGCCAGATCGTGCGAATGAGCCCGAAGAAGAAGGCGTGGAAGGAGGCCCTCTGGCGCGTCAAGCACTCGAGCCTCTCCTTCACCATCGACGGACGCGCGCAGAAGATCGACATCGCCGAGATGGTCGCCTATCGCGGCAATTGGTACGTCACGCAGCTGCGTTGAAGGCCCTCGAAGAGGGTCGAACAAAAAGACCAAAAGGTCACGAAGTTGAGGATGGGAGCCTTGCCACCGTCGCTTCGCCCCCAAACCTCATCGTCTTCCTGATCTTCCCGATCTTCTTGTGCGCCTTTTCACTTCTGGGAAGCGTCGTGGCCGTGCTGGTGCTGCGCTCGGAACGCGACGATCTCGTCCTTGGTGACGACGCCGTCTTTGTTCGCGTCGAGCCTCTCGAACCACGCGCCCTTGCTCGCGGGCACTTCGCTCTTGTCGTCGCCGTTCGCGTCGAAGCGCTTGATCACGGCCTCGGGTGAGTTGTGCTTGTGATGCTTGTGGTGGCGGCCGACGCGCGCTGCGATCTTGCCGGCGCCGATCGCTTGATCGAGCTCGGTCTCGGTGATTTTGCCGTCGTGGTTCGTGTCGGCGACTTGGATGCGCGCCCAGCGCTGCGGGCTCACCTCGTTCGACTCGAGCGCGCCGTCGTGGTCTTTGTCCTTCTTCTCGAACTTCGCCGTTCGCTCGCTCGCGCGATACGCATCGAGCTCGTTGTCGGAGATGACTCCGTCCTTGTTGGTGTCGGCGGAGGCGAGGCGCTGTTGCATCTTCGGTGAGAGCTCCGAGAGTTCGATCTTGCCGTCGCCGTTCTTGTCGAAGCGCTGGAGGAATCGCGCGTCGCCTTTGCCCGGCACCGACGCGACGAGCACTTGCGGCGCCGTGTGCGAGGCGAAGTCGCCCTTCGACGCCTCTGCCCCCTGAGCACCGCCGCAAGCCACTAGTACCAACGTGAGAACCCCACCCATCAACTTCGAGCTACCCATAGTCAGTCTCCTCTCGAGCGACTCGATGCGAGCCGCTTCACACGTTGAGACGACGCCGGCGTTCCCTCCCTACGCGATTCTCACGACTATTGCTGGCGAAGCCAATCCGCTCAGTCGTTGTCTTTCGCTGAAGGCGACGACAATCGTCGAGACCGGCATATTTTAGGCGTTTGATAGACGGGCCGAAAGAATCTCGCGACCCTTCGTAGGGAGTAAGCTCTCCGCGTCGTCTCATCCGGTACCGGGTGTTTTCGAGCCATGGATTCCACGATTGAGCGACCTAGGAGACGCCGCGATTCGAGTGAGCGAGGGCGACGCGTCGGCCTTCACGGTGATCGTCGATGCGACGCATCACAAGCTCGTTCGACTCGCGGCGCGCATGCTCGGCAACCTCGCGGATGCACAAGACGTGGTGCAAGACGCGTACGTCCGCGCGTACCGGTCGCTCACCGCTGGGCAGTTCGATCAGCGCTCGAAGGTGGAGACGTGGCTCTATCGCATCGTCGTCAACGCGACGATCGACGCGCGGAGAAAGCGCAAGCGTACGAGGACAGACGAGCTCGTCGAGGCGGGCTGGGACGGCGCGGCGACGGCGGATGCGATCGTGGCGCTGCGAGAGCTGTCGGCTTGGATCGCAGAGCTTCCAGACGAACAGCAAGCGGCGTTGGTATTGAAGTCGGTGGAGGGATTGTCGTCGGCGGAGGTCGCCGCGATCTTGGAGTGCAGCGAAGGCGCAGTGGAGCAGCGGCTCGTACGAGCGAGGGCCGCGCTGCGCGCACACGGAGGACGAGATGACTGACGAGATCGAAAAGAGACTCGAGCGACTGAAGGCGGCCACCGAGCAGCTCCGCGCGCGTGCGGACTTCACGGCGCGCGTGATGAGCCGAGTCGCGAGCGAGCAGAGCCTCTGGTTCGAGCTGCAAGGCAGCGCGCGCGTGCTCGTGCCCATCGCCGCACTCGCGGCTGCTGCAGCGCTCGCGTGGGGCGTCGCCACCAAGGACAGCGTCGACACCGCGCTGACGGACATCGACGACGACGGAGTGGAGGTCTCATGGTGAGCTCGAGGTTTCGCGCGTATCTCGTCGCCTTGGCGATCTTCGCGCTCGGCGCGCTCGCCGGAGGAGGCGGTTCTTTCGCGTATGCGCAGAAGAGACACGAGGCGATCCTTCGCGACGACGACGCAGGCGTTCAGAGCCGGCGCGTACGCGTGCTCACGAAGAAGCTCGACCTCGACGAAGGCCAACAGCAGCGCATCGAGGCGATCCTCGCCAAGGACAAAGAGGACTCACGCGCGCTCGGAGCCGACATGATGCAGCGCTGCGGACAGTCGCTACGCGATCACAAAGCGGACGTGGACGCGAAGATCAAGGCCGAGCTGCGGCCAGACCAGCAAGACAAGTACGACCACCTCAGCGAGGAGCGTAAGCGGCGATTCCGGCTGCGCGACGGCAAACGTTGACCGCTCGAGCGTCAGTTGCAGGACGTTAGTGAGAGATGGTCGTGAACGCGAACTGAAGGCGGTAGGTGAGCGCCACGCGTAGACGACCCACCGAAAACCTCGGTACCATCGTGGGATGTCGAACTCTCCGGAATGCCACAACTGCGGCGCCCCCGCGACGTCTGGCCTCGTCGCATGCGCCTTCTGCAAGGCGATGTTTGCCGATGCGGACTCCGGCATCGCGTGTCCAAAATGTGAGAACGTCAACCGCCACGAGAACCCGCAGTGCGCGGTCTGTAGGACGTCGCTCACGCGCGGCTGCGTCTTCTGCGGGCAGGCCTCTTCTCTCGCGGCGAGCAACTGCCAGAGCTGCTCGGAGGCATTCGCCGGCGCAGACGAGCGCAAGCGCCAGCGTGATGCGCTCGCACAGCAGCAGCAGACGATGCACCTCGTGGAGGAGGGGATCGGCGTCCTCGGCGCAGTCGCGAGCTCCTCGGGCGGCGGCGGTGGCGGCTTGTTCGGCGCGCTCGAGGCATTGATCGAGGACGCCTCGAAGAAGTGATGCCGAAGGCCTCACCCTGAGGAGCGCAGCGACGACGGATGACCCTCGAGACTCGTGCGACTTGCCTTTTCTTGCCTCTGGAGCTAGTCACTCATCCATGAGTTACGTTTCCAAGAAGCTCAGTCCGGGCGTTGCGCTCTCCACGCTCTTCTTCGGGTACGACGAGATCCCGCTCGAGCGGCTCGATGAGGAGGATGACTTCGCGGACACGGAGCGCGCCCCAGACGCAGAGCAGATGTTCGCCGACGCGCACCGTCCCGCCGCTCGCTAGCCGCTCATCCACCGCACTCAGTCGTCTCGGTCGCCGCGGAGCTCGGTCAAGATCCAGTCGGAGATCGCGTTGCCGCCGGGATACTCGAAGTGCAGTCCATCGTTGCGAATGATCGAGCCTTCGCTGAGGAGGGCGCACTGCGCGTCTGGACACAAGTGCTTGGCCAGCTCGATCGTCTGAGCGCCGCTCTCCCCCAATGTGGTGTTGAAGCAGTCGACGCGCTCGTTGATCCCGGCGACTTGAAATTTGCCGACCGGATAAGCGGAAGTCACGAACACGGAGTGCCCGCCGTGCGACTTGAGAAGCTCGACGAGCGCTTTGAGGCGCTTTAGATAGACGGCGTTCCAGCCTTTGTCGCATGGCTTCTGCCATCGACCTTCGACCTTCGCCGAAGCGAGGTAGGCACCGCCTAGGACGATGAGCGTGACGTCTGGTTGGAGCTTCATCGTGTCCGACGCCCAGTCCCCCGCGCAGTTGCCTCCGCCGTGATCGAGGCCGTTCATCGTGTGCGTGGGCACGATTCCGTCGAGCACGCTGCAGTCGCCGATCGCGCGTTGTGCGACGAACGCGTGGTGCTTGCCTTGATTGATGCGGAGCAAGTTCCCGACCGACATCGCGACGGAGTCGCCCACGACGAGCACGCGCAGCGTGTCGGGTGGCAGCTCGCTCGCGGACGGGAGATCGCGGATGTCGGCCGTGGGCAACGGCGGTCCCGCGTCGACGGACGCGTCGTCGATCGGCGGAACGATCGGCATCAACGGCAACGCGAGTGCGACGGGCGCAGGCATCGGTAAGGCGACGGTGGAGGCGACGATCAACGCGGCGGCTCCTGCCACTGTGAGGGGGACGACGATCGCCGCACGGCCGAAGAACACGCCGCGATGACGTATCGGCTGCTCGAGCCAACGGTACGACGCCATCGCGATCACGAACGTCACCAGCAGTCGTAGCGCGGTGAGCCAAACGCCATGCAAGTGCACGCGCTCGGCCGTGAGCACGACATAGATCGGCCAGTGACACAGGTACACGCCGTAGCTGATCGCCCCGACCCACCGCAGCGGAGCGAACGAGAGAGCACGCGCGACCAAGCTCGCCCGTCCTTGCTTTGCGCACGCGATCAACACCAACGCCGCGAGCTCCGTCAACCAGAAGCCGCCGCGATACAAGAACGCGCTATGACCGTCCAGCGTCCAGCACGCGACGCCGAGCCCGATCGCGGCGACGAACCCCAACGCATCGATCACGCGCGCGTTGACCTCGAGCTCGAACGACGCGAAGGCCGCCCCCAGGAGGATAGCTGCACCCCGCGTGTCGGTACCGAGGTACACGCGCGTCGTGTCGTCTCCCGAGTACAAGACCGTCATGAGAACGGCGGACGCGACGGCGAGCGCGAGCGAGAGCACCAACACGGCACGCGCGCCTCGCCGCGTGATCCGAATGACGAGAACGACGAGCAACGGCCAGAGCACGTAGAACTGCTCCTCGATGGCGAGGCTCCAAGTGTGCTCGAGCGGCGACGGCGCGGTGAAGAGGTCCCAGTAGCTCCGCTGCGCGAAGATCGCGCGCCAGTTGGCGACGTACGCGAGCGTCGACAAGCCGTCCGCGCGCAGGCCCGCGAGCTCGCCCGGCTCGGCGAGTGTCCACGCGTAGATCGCGACGGCCGGCATGATCGCTAATACCGCAGGAAACAGCCTCCGCGCGCGTCTGAACCAGAAGTCTTTCAGATCGATCACGCCATGCGTGGCGTGCTCCGAGAGCAACAGGCTCGTGATCAAAAAGCCGGACAAGACGAAGAACAAATCGACGCCGAGGTAGCCGCCGCGCAACAGGCCGTCCGCATGGAACAACAGGACGGCGATCACCGCGAGGCCGCGGAGCCCGTCGAGCGCTGGCAGATGCGGGATGGAAGCGCGACGCTGCAAAGCGCGCGACGCTAACACGGCGGCGGCGGCATTCGTGCTACGAGCCAGAGGTGCATGGGCATCCAGTGGTACCCCGGTCACATGACCAAGGCCCGGCGCGAGCTGGGCGAGTGGATGCCCTCGCAAGACGTCATCATCGAGGTGCTCGACGCGCGCATGCCGGCCGCGAGCGAGAACCCGGTCGTGGCCGAGATCCGCGGCGATCGGCCGTGCATCAAGGTCCTCAGCAAGAGCGATCTCGCAGACCCGGCGATCACCAAGCGTTGGGTGAGCGCGTTCAACGCGAAGAAGAACGTGATCGCCATCGAGCAGATCGCCGATCGCAGATCACCCGCGCGAGTGAAGATCCCCGAGCTCTGCAAGAAGCTCGCGCCGCACCGCATCGGACCTCACAAGCACGTGCGTGCGATGATCGTCGGCATCCCCAACGTGGGCAAGTCGACGCTGATCAACGCGCTGATGGATCGCAAGGTCGCCAAGGTCGGTGACGAGCCCGCGGTCACCAAAGCGCGGCAGTTCGTGACGCTCGCGAACGGCATGTTGCTCTGGGACAGCCCGGGCATCTTGTGGCCCAACATCGAAGACGAGACCGTTGCGCTCCGATTGGCGTTCTGCGGATCCATCCCGGACAGCGCCATGGACTACGAGACCGTCGCCATGTACGGCGCCGACTATCTGTTGAAGCACTACGCGGACGCGGTCTGCGCTCGCTACAAACTGAAGTCAGCCCCCGAATCCGCAAGTGCGCTGCTCGACGAGATCGGCAAACGCCGCGGCGCCCTACGCATGGGCGGCGTCATCGATCGACACAAAGCCGCAGACGCACTGATTCACGACTTCCGCTCCGGCGCCATCGGCCGTATCAGCTTGGAAGCCCCAAGATCAGTGGATTGACCCGCGAATTGCTGCTGGCGAAGCCAATCCGCTCAGTCGTTGTCGTTCGCCGAAGGCGAGTCTCTCTCAGTGTCCGCGCACGCGCGAGCTCTTCGCCTTCGCCTCGCGGAATCGGCTATCGGACGAGCTCTCTTTGTTCTCGGCGCGACGAGCGAGAGCCGTGTCCGAGCGCTTCCGGTTCGCGCCCTTACGGGTCGACTTGCGCGACGGTTGACCCGTCGCCGATTGACTCTCCACCGCGACGGTCGCCTTGCGCGCAGCTCGGGGCGCCTTCGCGATCGCGGGCTTGCGCGGAGCCGCGGCCTTCTTCTTGGCCTTCGCCTCCCGCGCCTTTTTGGCCATCTCGCGAACTTCTTCTGCGTGAGCTTGCTCTGCTTTAGTGGCCATGTCCCCAGAGTCGCACGTCACCCTCGCGGCCACAACGAGACTCGTCTCCGCTATCCTCTCTGCCGGCGCCGCGGCTCTGGTCGTGGACCGCGTTCGCGCCGATGCTCCTTGCCGTGCTCGCCGCGCTCTCGTGGACGAGGGGAGACAACGTCAGAGCGTCGATGCTCGCGTTGTTCGCCTTCGCGCTCACGGCCCTCATGTATCTACGGGCGAACGCGCGCGGTCGAGTCGCGCTCGTAGTGCCGTCCCTCATTGCCGGCGCGGTCTTTATCATCGCCCATCTCGTCTCGGGTCGCCCGGAGTCAGTCATCGTGGTCGCTGGCGTCGCGTCGATGCTGATGTTCGTCCCACGAAGCCACGGCGGGAGCATCGCGCGTCACGTGGACCTCATGTTCGACGAGGTGATCGCGAGCCGCCTCGACGCGTCCATTCGATTGGACGAGGGCGGAGCCCGGATCACGACTGGCACCGACCATCGCTATTGCGCATTCGCCGAGCGCGGCGAGCCCGTCCTCAGGCGAAGCGGTAACCAACTGTTGTTGCTGATCCGCGACCCGTTCCTCGATCCCATCGCAGAGCTCATCGTGACCCACTACGAAGATGCGCGCGCTCTCTGCCAGCGTCTCCGCGAGCAGAACGACCTCCCTGGCGGAGAGCCCCCCATCCCCGAAGGTCTCGCACGCCGGGAGCGAGAGCCTGGCGCGCAGCGCTCCCTAAAATTGCTCTTGTTCAGTAGACCCCTCGAGCGCTAACGTAGAAGCACTACCCCCGCTGATGACCGCAGTGACATCATCGAAGTATCCAGTGCCAACTTCGCGCTGATGGCGAGTCGCCGTATAACCAATCTTCTCCGCGGAGAACTCGGCCTCCTGAAGTTGGCTGTAGGCCGCCATGCCGCGATCGCGATACCCGCGCGCCAGCTCGTACATCCCGAAGTTCAGCGCATGGAACCCGGCAAGCGTGACGAATTGAAACTTGTAGCCCATCGCACCTAGCTCTTTTTGGAACTTGGCAATCGTCGCGTCATCCAAATTCTTTTTCCAATTGAAGCTCGGCGAGCAGTTGTACGCGAGCAGCTTGCCCGGGTACTTGGCGTGAATCGCGTCGGCGAACGCTCGCGCCTGCGACAAATCGGGAGTCGAAGTCTCGCACCAGATCATGTCGGCGAACGGCGCGTACGCCAGGCCGCGGGCGATCGCGGCTTCGATGCCGCTCTTCATTCGGTAAAAGCCCTCGGCGGTGCGCTCGCTCGAGGTGATGAACGGCCGGTCGCGCGGGTCGACGTCGCTCGTCACGAGCTTGGCGCTGTCCGCATCCGTGCGTGCGATGACGAGCGAGGGCACGTCCATCACGTCCGCGGCGAGCCTCGCTGCGACGAGCGTGCGAATGAACTGGCTCGTCGGTACGAGCACCTTGCCGCCCATATGTCCGCACTTCTTCTCACTCGCTAGCTGGTCTTCGAAGTGAACCCCCGCGGCACCCGACTCGATCATGCTCTTCATGAGCTCGAACGCATTGAGCGGTCCGCCGAAGCCCGCCTCCGCGTCCGCGACGATGGGTGTGAGCCAATGGCGATCGTGCTTGCCCTCGCTGTGATCGATCTGGTCGGCGCGCAGCAGTGACTGATTGATGCGGCGGACCACGTTGGGCACGCTGTCCACCGGGTAGAGGCTCTGATCGGGATACATCTTGCCAGCGGAGTTCGCGTCCGCGGCGACTTGCCACCCCGAAAGATAAATCGCCTTGAGGCCCGCGCGTACCTGCTGAACCGCTTGGCCGCCCGTCATCGCACCAAGAGCCGCTACGTATGGCTCAGAGTGAAGGAGCTCCCAGAGGCGCTCGGCGCCGAGCTTGGCGATCGATTGCTCGATTCGATAAGATCCGCGCAAGCGCACGACGTCCGCGTGCGCGTAGGGCCGCGTGATCCCGGCAAAACGCTTTTGGCGATTGGCCTCTTCGTTCGGTTGTGTCAGTGACGACCAGTCTGTGGCTGCGCTCATGATTTTGGCTCCGTTTCAAGGACTCGTTCGTACGCGGACAACGTCAAAAAATCCGGGAATGCAGGGGCGAGACACATCTCGTCGAAGAGCGCGGCGGCCTCGGTGAATCGCTCGCCGAGCGCGCTGGACTCCTCTCGACTGATTGCCAAGTAGCGCGCGCGTGTCAAAGGAGATCCCTCCACGAGTGCGCCGTGATGGAGCCACTGCCACACTTGCGCGCGACAGATCTCCGCCGTGGCTGCGTCCTCCATCAGATGAGCAATCGGAACGCATCCCTGCCCGCGCAGCCACGCCTCGAGGTACTGCACACCGACTCTGAAGTTGGTCCGCAGTCCGAGTTCGGTGCGCGCGCCCTCGGGAATAGTCAATAGCGATTGGCGATTGGCGCCGACGTCTTCTCTCAGGTTGGATATCTGATTAGCGGTCTTCATATGGGCGTCGAACACGTCCATCGCCAGCTTGACGAGCCCAGGGTGCGCGACCCACGTGCCATCGTGGCCGGACTTCACCTCGCGCTCCTTGTCCGCGCGGACCTTCGCGAGTGCCGCCTCGTTCTTCTCGGCGTCGTCTTTGATCGGGATCTGGGCCGCCATGCCGCCCATGGCGTGCACGCCTCGACGGTGGCACGTCTGGATCAAGAGCTCGGAGTACGCGCGCAGAAACCCCTTATCCATCGTGATTTGCGCCCGATCGGGCGTCACGCACTCGACGTCTCTCGAACGCTTCTTGATGGCGCTGAAGATGTAGTCCCATCGACCGCAGTTCAGCCCTGCGGAGTGTTCGCGTAGCTCCCAGAGGATCTCGTTCATCTCGAACGCGGCCGGGAGAGTCTCGATCAGCACTGTCGCCTTGAAGGTGCCCGAGGGGATACCCAGCTCGCGCTCGGCGTGCAGGAACACGCCGTTCCAGAGGCGGGCCTCGAGATGACTCTCGAGCTTTGGCAGGTAGAAGTAAGGGGCGGTCTTCCTCAGTAACTGCTCTTTGGCGTTGTGAAATACGAACAAGCCAAAGTCGAACAATGAACCGCTCATTCGCTGGCCGTCGACCTGCACATGCGCCTCGGTCAGGTGCCAGCCGCGCGGGCGTACGAAGAGCGTCGCCGTGCTGTCGTTCAGCGCATAGCGCTTGCCGTTCGTCTCGAGCGTGATGGTGCGACGGACGGCGTCTCGCAAGTTGAGTTGTCCGTCGACGACGTTGCGCCAGGTGGGTGTCGTCGAGTCCTCGAAGTCGGCCATGTAGACCCGCGCGCCAGAGTTCAGCGCGTTAATCACCATCTTGCGATCGACTGGGCCCGTGATCTCGACGCGCCGATCTGCGAGCTCGGCCGGTGTCGGCGCGCATCGCCAGTCGCCCGTGCGCACGTGCGCGGTCTCGGCGAGGAAGTCGAGGCGTGACCTCCCGGCGTCCAGCTCCTCTTGAAGGCGCGCTCGTCGCGCAAGCAGCTCCCGTCGAGTCGCGTCGAAGGTGCGGTGAAGGTCCGCGAGGAACGCGAGCGCCGGGGTGGTGATCACGCGCTCGTCGCCACTCGCGAACGGGGCGTGGAGCGTGACGGAGGATGGAAGGGCGGGGGCGTTCATGGGGTCTTTTTACGCATCGCGTTGCAACACTGTGAATCTGCGCGCTAAGCCCAAATGGGTCAATGATTCGCTTTCGTTTCGCCTGATTGTGTTGTCATCGTCAGTCGCATGACACGTTGTCAGCATGTCAACCATTGTCAATTTCTGCGGCGGCGCTAGGCTCGCGTCATGCTGAACGAGACGATTCCGGGTGCTCGCGCGGAGCCCCCTCGGCTCGGCGCGAAGGTTCGTGGCCTGCGGCGACGCGAGGCGATGAGCCAGGCCGAGCTCGCCGAGAAGCTCGGAGTGTCCGCGAGCTACCTCAACCTGATCGAGAACAACAAGCGGCCACTCCCCGCCCCGCTCCTCATTAGGCTCGCGCAGCTCTTCAACGTGGAGCTGCAGTCGTTCGCGACCGACGAGGACGCGCGCTTGGGAGCCGATCTGGTCGAGGCGTTCGCCGACCCGCTCTTCGAGGAGTCCGGGCTCACCACCGTGGACGTACGCGAGATGATCTCGGCGAGCCCGAGCGGGTCACGCGCGGTGCTCTCGCTCTACAAAGCATATCAGGCCGCTCGCTCCACCGCGGACGATCTCGGTGCCAGACTCACGGAAGGTGAAGAGCTCAACGGCGCAGACCGCTCTCACCTGCCCAGCGAGGAAGTCAGCGATCTCATACAACGCCACGACAATCACTTCCCCGAGCTCGAGGCGGGCGCCGAAGAGCTAGCGCGCAAAGCCAAGTTGCAGATTGACGACTTGTACCAAGGCCTCAATCGCTGGCTCGAGCGCGAGCACGGCGTGCGCGTCGTCATCGCGCGATC
>JAYVYD010000297.1:0-5816 GCA_043784605.1 Myxococcales bacterium
CCGAGGCCGGAGCCGACGCCGCGACCCTTGCGGAGCTTGTCTTTGGAGGAGCCAATCGGTTTGGCGAGCTTGCTCAACGTGTCAGCCATGACTCACGACGCTTTCTTCGCTGCTGCTACTGCGGGCTTCTTCACCACGGGCGCCTCGGTCTCTTGAACCGAGATGAGGTGGATGACCTTCTTGACGGCGCCGCGGAACGACGGCGTGTTCTTCACGACGACGGAAGAGCCGGGGCCGCGCAAACCGAGGCCTTTGATGGTGGTACGCATCGACTCGGTCTGGCCGATGACGCTGCGCTCTTGTCGAACCAAAAGGTGCGTCTTGCTCACGGCGTCGCCTCGGGGAGTTTGGTGGTGCTGATGGGAGCGCGAACCTTCGCGCGCTTCGAGAGGTGGCCGATCTCGGCGACTTCCTTGCCGCGCTTGCGAGCGATGTCCTCGACGCTGCGGAGGTTGCGGAGCGCTTCCAGCGTCGCGCGCACGATGTTGTGCGGGTTCGCGCTGCCGATGCACTTGGTGAGGATGTCGTGGATGCCCGCGCTCTCGACGACGGCGCGAACTGCGCCGCCTGCGATGACGCCCGTTCCGGCCGAGGCCGGGCGGAGAAACACTTCACCTGCGCCGAAGTGGCCAGTGATGTGGTGAGGGATCGTCACGCCGTCGAGCGGGACCTTGAACATGTTCTTGCGAGCCTGTTCGTTACCCTTGCGGATCGCCTCGGGCACTTCGTTCGCCTTGCCGAGGCCCACACCCACGTGACCGTTCTCGTCGCCCACGACGACGAGCGCCGCGAACGAGAAGCGCCGTCCGCCTTTGACGACCTTCGCCACGCGGTTGATGTGGATGATGCGCTCTTTGAGGTTCTCGTCGTCGACTTGGTCGTAAGCCATGATGATTGTTCCTGTCTAAATCAGATCAGAAGTCGAGGCCGGCTTTGCGCGCGGCGTCGGCGAGGGCTTGAATTCGGCCGTGGTAGAGGTAGCCGTTACGATCGAAGACAACGGCTTTGATGCCCTTGGCGATCAACAGCTTGGCGACGATCTCGCCAACCTTCTTCGCGGCTTCGGTCTTGTTCACGTCATCGGCGACGGGTCGGACCTCACGCGTGAGCGTGGAGGCGTGCGCAAGCGAGTTGCCGGTGACGTCGTCGACGGCCTGAGCATAGATGTGCTTGGCGGAGCGGAAGACCGTGAGACGCGGGCGCTCTGCGGTTCCGCTCAACTTGCGACGGATGCGAAGCTTCCGACGCTCGCGCCCAACGATTTGCATAGCCATGATGAAAAAGCTCCTAAACGTGTTTCCCGCGGCGCGCTCTGGCAACCGCGAGGGATCGCGTTCAATTCCTAGTTGGCAATTACGTGTTTACTTGCCGCCCTTGCCGGCCTTGCCCGCCTTGATGCGGACCTTCTCGTTTTGATAGCGCACGCCCTTGCCGCCGTAGGGCTCCGGCGGGCGGAACCCGCGGATCTTGGCCGACGTCTGGCCCATGACCTCTTTGTCCGCGCCAGTCATGACGAGCAGAGTTCCCTTGCTGTCTGCGGGAATCTCCACCTTCACGCCCTGCGGAATGGGGAAGTTGATGGGGTGCGAGAAGCCGAGCGAGAGGTTCAGGATCTGACCCTTCACTTCGGCGCGATAGCCAGTGCCGACGAGTTGCAGCACCTTCGTGTAACCGACGCCTGCGCCTTGGACCATGCCGTTGATGAGCGAGCGCGCGAGACCTTGAAAGCGCGCGCCATCTCGGCCGCCGACGGTCGGCATCACCCTGACGGTGGCGCCTTCGATCTTCACGTCGACGTTCGGCATGAGCTTGCGGCTGCTAGAGCCCTTGGGGCCCTTGACCTCGATCTTGCCGTCTTTGATCGTGATGGACACGCCTTTGGGCACGTCGATCGTGCGCTTGCCAGTGCGTGACTGGCGAAGGTTCGCGACTTCTGTCGTTGCGGTTGTCGTCATGAGATCACCAGACCTCGCAGAGGAGCTCGCCGCCGACGCGCTGCTTGCGGCATTCTTTGTCCGTCATCACGCCACGGCTCGTGGAGAGAATCGAGATGCCCATGCCTGCACGGACGCGCGGGATGCGATCGTGGGGAACGTAAACGCGACGACCAGGGGCCGACACGCGGGAGACGCCGTCGATCGCGCTCTGACGATCGCGACCGTAACGGAGGATGATGGTGAGCGTCTTGGGGCCTTCGCCTTCGGACACACGGACGTCATCGACGTAGCCTTCGCCCTTGAGGACGGCGGCGACGTGCTGCTTGAGGCCGGAGAACGGCATCTCGACTCGGTCGTGGCGCGCGAGGGCGCCGTTGCGGATGCGGGAGAGCATGTCCGCGATGGGATCGGTCATCATGGCTTCACCAACTCGCCTTGATCACGCCGGGAACTTCTCCGCGGAGTGCGAACAACCTGAGACAAATGCGGCAAAGCTCGAACTTGCGGTAATAACCGCGAGCGCGACCACAGACCTTGCAGCGGTTGCGGTGACGAACCGCGAACTTCGGAGCCCTGTTGAGCTTTGCGTACTGACTTGCACGAGCCATTGGATAGTCCTTGTTTCCTTCAGGCCGCGCGGAACGGCATACCCAGGTGCTGGAGGAGCGCGCGCCCCTCGTCGTCCGTCCTCGCCGTGGTGACGAAGCTGATATTGAGCCCCTTGATCACGTCGATGCGGTCGTAGTTGATCTCGGGGAAAATGATCTGCTCTTTGAGGCCGAGCGTGTAGTTGCCCTTGCCGTCGAAGGCCTTGCGAGAGACGCCGCGGAAGTCACGCGTGCGCGGCAGCGCGAGCGAGACGAGGCGGTCGAGGAACTCCCACATGCGAGCTTTGCGGAGGGTGACCATCGCACCGATCGGGATGCCCGCGCGGAGCTTGAAGCTCGCGATGGCTTTCTTCGCGCGGGTGACGACCGGCTTCTGACCGGTGATCGCGCGAATCTCCTCGACGGCAGCGTCGATGATCTTCGGGTTGGTGACAGCAGCGCCGAGGCCCATGTTGACGACGATCTTCCGCAGACGCGGGACCTGCATCGGGTTCGTGTAGTCGAACTGCTTGATGAGGGCGGGAACGACGTCTTCTTTGTACTTTGCCGCAAAACGCGCGCCGACGACCTGCTCGGTCGTGACCACTCTGTCTTGCTTGCTCTCGCCGCCCTTGTTCTCGGGCTTACCTTTTTTGGCTGCCATAGTGCTGCTCCCTCAAGCCTTCGCCGCGACGATTGCTTCGCCGCTCTTGGCAAGACGAACCTTGTTGCCCTTGTCGTCTTTGCCCATCTTCACGCGTGTGCCTTTGCCCGTCTTCGGGTCGACCGGCATCACCTTGCACGCGTGCATCGCCGCCTCGCGCTCGAGGATCCCGCCTTGCGGGTTCTTCGCGTTGGGCTTCATGTGGCGCTTGATCAGGTTGAGCCCTTCGATGACGACTTTGCCGTCGTCGTGAAGAACGCGCGCGACCTTGCCGGTCTTGCCCTTCTCTTTGCCGCTGATGACAACGACCGTGTCACCTTTCTGGAGTCGCGAAAGCATCAGAGAACCTCAGGCGCGAGCGAGATGATCTTCATGAACTTCTTGCCACGGAGCTCGCGCGCCACTGGGCCGAAGATGCGAGTGCCGATCGGCTCGAGCTGAGCGTTGATCAGCACGGCGCTGTTCTCGTCGAACTTGATGTAGCTGCCGTCTGCACGGCTGTACTCGCGGGTGGTGCGGACGACGACGGCCTTGGCGGTGTCGCCCTTCTTGACCTTCGTGCCTGCGACGCACTCTTTGATCGCGACGACGATGACGTCGCCGACAGCGGCATAGCGGCGGCGTGAGCCTCCGAGGACCTTGATGCACTGGACGCGCTTCGCGCCAGAGTTGTCGGCCACCTCGAGGATTGTGCGCATCTGAATCACTTGGCACCGCCTTCGGCGGAGGCCAACGACAATGGGGTGAGCTTTGCTCGCATCATTTGATCATTCCTCGACGAACTTCTTCACGAGGCGCACCACGATGAAGCGCTTGTCGCGCGAAATCGGGCGGTGCTCCTGGATCTCGACCATGTCGCCAACCTTGTAGAGGTTGGTCTCGTCATGCGCCTTGTAGCGCTCGCGCGTCTGCAGGTACTTGCCGTAGAGGGCGTCGCGGGAGAACTTGGGAACTTCGACCACGACGGTCTTGTTCATCTTGTCCTTCACGACCTTGCCGACCATCTTGCGGCGGAAGCCGTGTGTCGTCTTCTCGTCAGTGTCCTTCGGCGTCTCGTTCGCGGTCATTTCGCGGTCTCCTCTGCGTGAGCGGGCGCCGACTTCTCGACGATGATCGTCTTGACGCGCGCGAGATCGCGGCGCGATTTCCTGATCGAACTCGTGTCATCGAGTCGGTTGGTGAAGTTCTTGAAGCGAGCTTGGAAGAGATCTCCCTCGAGCTGCTTCTCGAGCTCTTTGAGGTCCTCCACCTTGCGGTCGCGTAAGTCTTTGGCCTTGAACATCACAGCACTCCGCGAGCGAGGAATTTGTAACCGACAGGGAGCTTGTGACCTGCGAGGCGGAACGCTTCACGCGCCGTGGGCTCGTCGACACCGGAGATCTCGTACATCACGCGACCCGGCTGAATGTCGGCCGCCCATTCCTCGACGCTGCCCTTGCCGCCACCCATGCGGACTTCGAGCGGCTTTTTGGTGATGGGGCGGTGCGGGAACACACGGATCCAGAGCTTGCCGGCACGCTTCACGTGACGCGTGATCGCCATACGAGCGGCCTCGATCTGGCGGGCCGTGATGCGACCGGGCTCGTCGGCTTGCATGCCGAAGTCGCCGAAGGAGACGTCACAACCACGGGCTGCGATGCCGCGGTTGTTGCCCTTCTGCATTTTGCGATACTTGGTGCGCTTGGGAGTGAGCTGCGACATGGCGGTCCTTCTTAGAGCGAGCCGGCGATGGGACGACGAACGCGGCGCTGGAGGACCTCACCCTTGAAGATCCAGACCTTGACGCCGATGGTGCCGTACTTGGTTCGCGCTTCCGCGAGACCGAACTCGATGTCGGCGCGGAGCGTGTGGAGCGGGACGCGACCTTCGCGGTAGGTCTCGACGCGTGCGATCTCGCTGCCGCCGAGGCGACCCGAGCAGCGGATACGAATGCCCTTGGCGCCGAACTTCATGGCGGTGGAGACGGCTTTCTTCATCGCGCGACGGAACGCGACCCGGCGCTCGAGCTGAGTGCCGATGTTCTCTGCGACGAGCTGCGCGGAGGTCTCGGCTTTGCGGATCTCTTGGACGTCGATGAAGACGTCGTTGGCGGTGAACGACTGCACGCCGGGGAACAAGGGCTCGCCCTTGGCTGCGGTGCCGATGTTGCCGACCTTGAGCGTCTCGATGCCCTTGCCGCCCTTGCCGATGACCATGCCGGGCTTGGCAGTGAAGACGATGACCTTCGCCTTGTTGGCGGCGCGCTCGACCTCGACGGACGCGATGTTCGCGTTCATCAAATAGTCTTTGACGGCCCGCTTGATGCGGATGTCTTCATGCAACCACTTGGCGTACGACTTGTCCTCGAACCACTTCGAGTTCCAGGTCTTGATGATGCCGAGGCGGAAGCCGTACGGATGAACTTTCTGACCCATGTTCTAGCGCTCTCCGAGAATCACGGTGATATGCGAAAGGCCTTTTTGAATGCGGGTTGCGCGGCCCATGGCGCGGGGGCGCCAGCGGCGCATGTACTTGTTCGGTGCCTTGTCGACGAAGGCGGTCTCGACGAAGAGACCGTCCAAATCCACGCCGGGGCTGGAGACGCGCGCGTTGGCGACGGCGCTCTCGATGATCTTCTTGAGGACGGGC
>JAYVYD010000298.1:0-11785 GCA_043784605.1 Myxococcales bacterium
CTCGTGCGGACTTGGCGCGACTCCTATGGTTCACGGAGCGCGTTGTGACAGCGCGCCGAGATAGTCGCGTTTGCCGACGCTCACTCCGCTGTGGCGCAAGATCGCGTAGACGTGCGCCAAGTGGAAATAGAAGTTCGGCACGACGTGCTCGATGAAGTAGTCGTTCGTGGACATCACCTTGCCCTCCCAGCGAGGTTGCGTGACGGTGCGCGTCGCAAGGCCTTCGAAGTCTTTGGCGCTGAAGCCGTCCAAGTACGTGATCACCGAGCGCAGGCGGGTGCGGAGCTCTTCCCAGGTGGTCTCGGTGTCGGGCTGCGCGGGGGCCTCCTTTCCGGTGATGCGCGAGGCGCCGAGCTTGGCGGTGTCGCAGACGATCTGGAGCTGACGAGACAACGCGAACTGATCAGGAGCCAAGCGCATGCTCAAGAGGACGTTCGCGTCGAACGACTTCGCCGTCGCGTGCGCCTCGGCTAGGTCGATCCACTTGTCGACTTGCCCGAGCTGCTTTTTCATTTGGCCGAAAAATTCTTGGTACATGGCTGCATAGCCTACTCGAACTCGAAACAGAGCTCTTGGACAGATCAATGGGAACTAGCGGGCGCTCGGTGCTGTCCGCTCGAGGATGACGCCTTATCGCGCCCGACGAGAGGTCCACGCGGCGTGGACGCACCGCCTCGGTGAGCCCATCGGCAGCACCGCGTTGGCCTGGACCGCGCTGCTCTTGTCTGTCGGTCTCGCCGCGGGGTTCGCGGCCTATTGGAGGCACGAACCGCTCCGCGGCGAGTCGCTCCGTTGGCTGGCTTCGGCCGCGTTCGTCTCCGCTTCGGTCGGGCTCTCGCTCATCGTCTGGTCGCGCCGCGCCGAGGCGTGGATCGTCCTCATGCCCGCGCAAGAGCGCGTTCGTGTGGTGCGCCTGGTCGGCTTCGGCGTGCACGCGAGCACGCTGCGACTGTCGCGGAGCATGACTGTCGACTACACAATCCGTGCGGGCCGCACCTGGATCGCGCTCGTCGATGCCGAAGGCGGCTACGCACCGATACTCCCAGCCACAGGAGGGATCGCAGGCTCCGCCGAGCTCTCGCGCCTCGAAGCGACCCTCGCGGCGCTGACGTCCGAGCTGCCCGTCTAGGGCGTGTCCCTATATCGTGAGACAAGAGCGCCTTCTCGAATATGAGGTCGCGCGCTCGCGTTAGTGTGAAATCAATACCCACTTACGCAGCACGGGTGCGAGCCAATGCAATTGGGTGATATGGTGTTTGGCACGGCCGCCGGCGAAGCCGCGAACATGCAAGTTGCCGAGGTCTGCGACGTCGATCGATTGTGCGAAGTCCGGGTCGGCGCTCCCTCTCACCATGGTCAGGCGGTCCTCGAGGGCGTGTGCCATCTCGGTCGTACTCGCATATCCCACGGGGACGACCGCGGAGTGCGTGAACACGAACGCCTTGTTGCCAGTCGATGCGTCTCGCGCAAAACGAAGTAGCGAACCCACAGTGTCGATATTGGCCACTCTGGTCGGCGAGCCATCGGCGTTCTTCGTGTAGCCGGCGTGAAGGCCGTCCAGGAGCACCACCGCGCTCGTTCGGTCGTAGACGTCCGGCGCGTTCAAGATCTGCTGAATCGAGGCATAACCTGCGCTCCACGCGACAAGTACGGTTCGCTCGACGTGCACGCCGGGACCCAGCGCGGCCATCACCTCGCGCTCGAGCACTCCGAAGCGATGAGGGTCTTTGAACGCGTCCCAATAGGGGGCAGTCCCCATTCCCAAGTTGTCGAGGCACACGACTACGATGTTGCCGGCGAGCGAGCGATAGTCATTCTCGGCGGCCCTGCACGCGTGAAAATGCCAAATCAGGGTCACGCTTGGCGCCGACGAGACGGGCGCGAGATAGGAGCCGAACGAGAGCGGCTTCCAGTCCGTGAGCTCCACCGCGACGGGCGCGGACTTCGTGGGGGGCGCAGCCTGGCCTCCGCACGCGAGGGCCAACGACGCGAGTAAGGCGAGTCTCAAGGTTTCTTCTTGCCGGGACGAGGCGGAGGCGTCTCCGAGGTTGCATCGGGCTCGAGTTTGTCTCCCCGCAACGTGAAGCTGTGCTCGAGCACTGTCATGGTGCGGGCGATCTCCTGGGGCAATCCTACGTACATTTCAGAGTAGCTCGTCGTCGACCAAATGCACGTCACCTCCTCGCGGAACTCCACGCGGTCACCGTGAAAGAGTGCCTTGCCGGACGCACGGTGTCGGATCGGTCGGCTTCTCCCCATCGGCCGAGCCACCGAGGGCGTACCGGCCCAGCTCGACCAACGTCTTGCCGCGCTTGCGCCAGACGCGCTCCCACGGGACGGAGATGATGCCAGCTTTGAACCCGTAGACCTCCGTCGTGAGCGCTTCGACGATCACGGTCTCTCCCGCGAGCGTGTCGAAGCGCGCGCGCGCATGGCCGGCTTGGGTCCGCGATTCTGGCCAGCCACGGCAGGTGAATCCGTGATGGCCCACGCGGAGAGGACGGGTGGAGAGCCCAAGAGGCCGACCAACAGCTGAGAGCGTGCGTCTCCCCCCGACGAGTTGGGCGTAGACGAGCATCTGCCTGCTGGTGCCGACCTCGACTCTGCTGACGGGATGAGTGGCCTCCACCGCCTGGGCCGTGCACCGTTGGATCAAGGATTGGAGCTCGAGCGCGCTCATGAATGACGGCGCTCGCTGCCCCGGCCAAGCACAGGGGAAGCCACGACGCTCGTGTCCGCCGAAGCGTCGAGCCCCGCGCTGGCACTGCCGCGATGGCACCCGATTGTCAGCATGCAGACGATCGCAAAGGGCGCAAAAATCAGCCACCACCGCGACATGGCTGCAGACTACACGCGTAGGCCGGGCGCCGGGTACTTCACGCACAACGACTTCACTTCGGCGGCAACCTTGACGAGGAGCGCCTCGTCCGCCGGCGCGCTTGCGACGCGATCGATCCACGCGGCGAGCATCTCCATCACGTCGGTCCCCATGCCGCGTGACGTCACGGAAGGCGTGCCGATGCGGACGCCCGACGGGTCGAACGGCTTGCGCGGATCGAACGGAACGGCGTTGTAGTTGAGGACGATGTTCGCGCGATCGAGCGCCTTGGCGAGCACCTTGCCGGTGACGTTCTTCGACGTGAGATCGACGAGCAATAGGTGATTGTCCGTGCCGCCGGTGACGGGGGCGAAGCCGCGCTTGGCGAGAGCCTCTCCGAGAGTCTTCGCGTTGAGAACAGTCTGCTTGCTGTACTCCTTGAACTCGGGCCGCGCGGCCTCGAGCGCCGCGACGGCGATCGCCGCGGTCGTGTGGTTGTGCGGGCCGCCTTGGAGGCCGGGGAATACGGCCTTGTCGATCGCGGCGGCGTGCTCCTTCTTGCAGAGGATCATGCCCCCGCGTGGGCCACGAAACGTCTTGTGCGTCGTCGAGGTGATCACGTCCGCGATGCCCACGGGAGAGGGGTGCACGCCGGTGGCGACGAGCCCCGCGATGTGCGCGATGTCCGCGACCAGGATAGCGCCCACCTCGTCCGCCACCTCACGGAATGCCGGAAAATCCAGGGTCCGCGCGTATGCGCTCGTCCCTACCCAGAGCAGCCGAGGCTTGTGCTCACGCGCCAGCGCGCGGACTTCATCCATGTCGATGCGGCAGTCGCTCTTGCGCACGCCGTACGGCACGCTCTTGAAGTACTTGCCGCTGATCGACACGGCGTGCCCGTGCGTGAGGTGACCGCCGCTCGCGAGGCTGAGGCCCATGATCGTGTCGCCTGCTTTGCAGAAGGCGAGGTACACCGCGAGGTTCGCGGGGCTGCCGGAGTATGGCTGCACGTTGACGTGAAGATCGTCCTCGCCAGTACCCACCGCGCGCGTCTTGGCGAACAGCGAGCGCACGCGCGCGATGGCGAGCTCCTCGACCTGATCGATGACTTGCTGGCCCTCGTAGTAACGCTTCGACGCGTAGCCCTCGGAGTACTTGTTGGTGAGGCAGCTCCCGGTCGCCTCCATCACGGCGCGCGACGCATAGTTCTCGCTTGCGATGAGGCGCAGCGTCTCGTGCTCGCGTCGGTTCTCGTCGTCGATTAATTGGGCGATGGCGGGGTCTGTCGCGCGAAGATCTTGTTCAGACATTGGGCCAAAGCATAGGGCATCGGTCCGTTCGAATCGATGCTCTATCCATCGCGCGAGCGAATTGGGGTTTGGCAACGGTCCGGGGTGTCCGCGTGGGTGTCCGTTTGGACGATTGGACACCCCCGCAAACTCGCAATCAGGCTTTTTTGAAGGATGTTGGTGCTGGTATGGCGCTCGCAAAAGTGGACGGATATGAAACATTCACTTCCGTTCTTGCTCTCACTCACCTTGTTGTTCGCGTGTGGCGGTCCCTCGGTCGATGACGGTGCGTCGCCATCGTCACGTGATGCGCTCGTCGTCGAAGGAAGACAGCGCGCCTCAGCCTGCACGGGCTGTCATGGCGACGATCTCTCGGGCAGTCGCGAAGCGATCGACGGCGTCTACGCCCCCAATCTCACGCCGGACGAGCAGACCGGACTCGGCACTTGGACGGACGAGCAGGTCGTGACGGCAATCCGCACCGGCCTAGACAACCAAGGCGCTCCGCTGTGCACCACCATGCCGCGGTTCGCGACGCTCTCCGACGGCGGCGCTCTCGCTCTCGTCGCCTATCTGCGCTCTGTGGACGCCGTACCTCGCCCCACGCCCGATGGCCACTGCGCGCGGGAGAGATGATCACGGGCCGGTCGTGATCGCGATTCTGGCGCCGAGCTGCACCCAGTAGCGATCGATCGCGCGAGCGGTGATGTAGTTGAGCTCCACGTCTGGCGCGATCGTGAAGAAGCGCTTGAACGGCCGTAGCTCGTAGAACGCGCCGAGGCCCAGGAAAGACTGTGTTCCGCTCGAGCCTTCGTAGGCGCTGGGCCGCGACGCATCGAGGCTCGCGCCGCCGACGCCGAACTGCGCAGACACACCGAAGTCCTTCAGGAAGGGCTTCCATACCGAGTAGAGAGGATAGGCCTCGATGCGAAACCCTCCGGCGATGCCGCTGCTCGACCAATCGCCCGTGGAGAGCTGGCTCTTGCCGAACCAAAGGCCGAAGTTGAAGACGTCGACCAACGCGCCCATGACGAAGAAGTTCACCGCGTAGCCCGGCATCGCACCGCCCGCGGCGTAATACGCGGGGTCGCCGATCTTCCGGGCGTCGTTCGGGTAGCCCTTGGCCGTACCGAGTGCGAAGCCGCCGCTCGTGCCGAAGATGAGCCCGCTGCGGCGCTCCGGCTTGGCGTTCAACGACGCGTCGTTCGGGCCAAGGTCGGCAGCGAGCGCCGTCGCCGGAAAGACCACGAACAGCGCGGCGGAGACGAGTCGCTTCACGTCGCCCGTCTTAGCAGAGTCGTACGCCGCCGTGGAGTTGCGTCGCTCGGCCCGTCCGCGTAACACTAGCCCATGGCGAACGACAAGCTCACGCGACGCGAAGCTCTCGGAACTGCCGTTGCTGGCGCGGCGCTCTTGGCGACTTCTTCTGCTTCGGCTGACCGCGTGCCGAGCCTTGCGGCCTCGCCTCCGGCTGGTTTCAGCCCGTTCAGCGCGCCCGGCTTGGTGGTGAAGGTCAGCAAGACAGGCTCGCTCCAGCCCAACCAGCTGTTCCCCAAGGCAGACGACGCCACGGCGATGCTCACGCGCGTGATGACCGAGCTCACTGGCAAGGCCGATCTCGTCGAAGCAGTGAAGGTCTTCGTTCACCCGTCGGACAAAGTCTGCGTGAAGCTCAATGGGATCGCGATGTCGACGATGTCGACGAACAAGGAGCTCGTGCTCCCGTTCATCCTTGCGATGATCGCCTCGGGTGTTCCCGCCGCGAACATCACCGTGCTCGAGCAGTACCCGAGCTTCCTGATGGGCACTCGTGTCAGCGCTTACAACGTGCCCGCGGGCGTGCAGATCTCCATCCACAACAACGAAGACGCGACGATGGACGCGCGCCTGATCCCCGGCACCGGCGTCTCGACCAAGTTCGTGCGTGCGCTCACGGAGTCGACGGCGCTCATCAACTTTGCGCTCGTGAAGGACCACTCGATCTGCGGCTACACCGGCGCGCTCAAGAACATGACGCACGGCTGCACCATCAACCCGCACGACTTTCACCTGCACCAAGCCTCGCCCCAAATCGCGATGCTCGCCGCGCAAGACATCATCAAGAGCCGTATGCGGCTGCACATCGCGGACGCCTTCAAGGTCATCTATCACGGCGGTCCGAAGGACAAGTTTCCCCAGTACCGAACGCCGTACGAGGCCGTATTCGCGAGCACCGATCCCGTCGCGATGGACCGCATCGGTTGGGAGGTCGTCGAGGCGCTGCGCGCGAAGAACAACATGCCCACGCTCACGACTCAGGGTCGCGAGCCTTCGTACATACAGGCCGCCGCGGACCTTGGCCTCGGCATCGCGGATCGCTCGCGGATCCGCCTGCGCGAATTCACGATCTGAGCGCTCGCTCACTCCGCTCCGGTGGGCCCCGTCTGCACGGGTACGTTTACGGACGTGCAGTTTGAGATAAGCTAGAGACGTGTCGCGTCCTCCCAAACGAGGTGGCAGCCCCGAAGACACCGTCACGGTGACGGTCTCTCGCCCGGGCGCGGCGACGACGGGCCGCGCGCGCGGGGCCGGTCAGGCCTGCCTCGTGTGCATCTATGGCGCGGAGCTCGGCAAGCGATGGGCGCTCACGGGTGGCACCGTCACCATCGGGCGAAGCTCGTCGAGCGACATTCCGCTCGACCAAGACGCGGTGAGCCGCGCACACGCACGCATCACGCGGCGCGATGACACGTACGTCGTCACGGACCTCGGCTCGACCAATGGCACGTTCGTAGGAGACGAGCTGATCACGGAGCGCGCTCTCAACAACGGCGACCGCGTGCGCATCGGCAGAACGATCATCAAGTTCCTCAGCGGCGGCGACGTCGAGTCTAGCTACCACGACGAGATCTATCGCCTCGTCACCGTGGACGGTCTCACGCAAATCTACAACCGGCGCTACTTCAACGAGGCCATAGACCGCGAGCTCGCGCGTACCAAGCGCGGCCGGCTTCCGCTCTCCCTCGTATTGCTCGACATCGATCATTTCAAGAAGACCAACGACACTTACGGCCACGTCGTCGGCGACGCGGTGCTGCGGCAGCTGGCCACCGAGCTCTCTCCCGTGCTCCGCGATCTCGACGTGTTCGCGCGCACCGGCGGGGAGGAGTTCGGTGTGATCTTACCCGAGGCGTCGCTCTCGCACGCGCTCGTCGCCGCGGAGTCGCTGCGCCACGCCGCGATGGTTGGCCAATACGGAGTCGCCGACGCGCACTTGACGTGCACGATCAGCCTCGGCGTCGCCGAGCGCTTGGCCGACGAATCCGCCGAGAAGCTCTACGAGCGCGCAGACGCCGCGCTATACCGCGCTAAGCAAGCCGGCAGAAATCGCGTCTCCCAATAAGCGTAGAGCTCGCGCTCGGGAGACGCGACTCTGGAGCTAACGCGAAGGGCACTCGTCTTCGATGCGGGCACCCTGAGCGATCCACGTAGAGATCTTCTCGGCGTCATCGAACCCGAGCGGACCGGCGGGCCTATCGCCGACCGCCGTGGGCATCGCGGTCCCGGCGATGCGTGAGAGCAACCGCGTCGCTTCGTCGTCGGAGATCGCGGGTGACGTCGATTGCCCGTGCGCGAGGACCTTGTAGATGAGGTAGCTGCCGCCTGGATTGCCGGGGTCGATGATGGGCATGTTCTCGCCGAAGCGTTTGCCTGGCGCGAGCGGTTGGCTCGAGGCGGTGCGATTCATCTCCTCGCTCGCTCGGCCGATCGCCGTGTTTCGGATCCCGGCGGGCGTCGTGAGCAGCATACCCATCGGCGGGTAGAGGCCACCGTCGTTCGCGTCCGGTGCGACGTGACAGCTACCCTTTCCCGAGCAGCTCCCGAGGAAAATTGGTTGAACGTCGCAGTAGCCGAGTCTCGTTGGGCCGTCTTTCTCCAGCACGCCGCCGTTGCGAGGGTCCGTGCCTGGGTGAGTGCTCGAGAACGGACGCTTCGCGAACTTCGTGAAGAACTCCAAGACTACCGTGCGCCCCAGCGTTGCACCGTCGATCGCGCGCAGTCCGTTGAGGTCGGTGTCGTCCTTCGGAACGGGCAGGATCACCTTGTATGGTTGGTTCTCGAGCAACCAAGGCTGGCCGGGCGACGGGCTCGAGATCGTCACCGTGAGCGTGACCGGATCGTAGACGACCGTGGGAGAGACCGGCGCTTGGTTGAACGCGTCGCGGAACGCGAACGACTGGCGCGTCACGCTGAACGGCAACAAGAAGCGGTCGAACGTCAACACGATCGATCCGTCGATCGCGAGCGGATGTGCCGCGTCCGTGTTGGTCGCGATCAGGTGGATCGACGGCCCGACGCCGCTGGCGTCCGTGGGTTCGCCTTGATCACAAGAGAGTGCACAAGACAGTGCGAGTACGCACCCGCCGTAGACGATCAGCTGTCGGAGTAGAGCGAGAGCTGCTCGCGCACGGTCTGCTCGTTGATGCCCGCGCGGATGTGCTCCTTGAGGCAGTCTGCCATCGTGAGCAAGAGGTCGTCGACGCCCTTGTCCGCTATCAGCTTCGCCAAGAGAGCCTTCGCCTCTCGGCTCTCGTCGCCGCGGAGGAACTGCCGGACCGCATCCAGCGAGATTTCGCCCTGGAAATCCAAATACATATTGTCGAGAAGGTAGGTGACCAGATCTTTCACTGAAGTCCTCCAACAGAGGGGACCTCGTATAACGCCCGGCGCCGAGTGCACGCAAGGACCTTGCGAGAGTTTTTCGCGTTAGCGGCATTGCTGCAACTCCGAGTCGCGAGGATCGTGGCAAACGAAACACGGCCGCGGGTTGCGTCGCATCTGCGCGTTGCAGCCCGCCAAGAAGCCCGCGGAGTGCGGGCTCATGCCGCCGCCGATGCCGCTCCGCCCGCGACCTCCGTGGCAGGCGACGCAGTCACGCTCGACGTGGCAGCTCACGCAGGCGTTGAGGTTGCGCTCCGCCTCGAACGCGTGGTGCTGCGGCGTCTTCGGCGTCGAATTCCACGCCGGCCCGTGGAAGCTCGACGAGATCTTCGCGGCCGTGGGTCCGCTCTCGGCGACGCCGATCCGCTGGTGACACGGCACGCAGAAGCTCTGCTCGCGGTGGCAGCTCGTGCACCGCTGCGTCTGCATGCGCGCCTCGATGGGGTGCATGTTCAAGTAGTCCGCCGGGTGGATCGACCGCACGCTCACGCGGCCGTCGTGGCATTCTGCGCAGAAGTCCTCTTTGTGGCAGTTGCCGCAGAACTGCGAGTCCGCGCCGGCCGCGCGCTTATGGCGCTCGAGGAAATCGGGCCCGTGCTCGGCGTCGTGGAGCCACGCGGGAGGCTTGAGGACGCCCGCCGCGAACATCGTCTTCAGCTGCCCCGCCTCGCTGCCCGAACCCTTGATGTGGCAAGTGTCGCACGCGCCCTTGGCGTCACCGCGCGAAGCCGAGTCGGGCTTCTGGTGGCAGCCGAAGCACCCGCGCATGCGCGGCATCTGATCGCGCGTGGCCTGGCCAAGCTCCTGCACCGCGCCGTGGCACTGCGGACATCCGATGTTCCGCGCGGAGTGCTTGCCGTGTGAGAACACCATGTTCGCGCGGGGGATCACGAATTTGGCGACGGCGTTGCCGTCTCCCTCTTTGTAGCCCTCGTGGCAGAACGCGCATTGCCCGGTCGCGTCGTCGCCGGGCTTCACCGCCGCCAGATCACGGTGGTCGGTGAGGTGGCAGCCGTCGCAGGTCGTTCCCGCCGGAGTGAGCTTGTCCGCGACCGACGCGCTGGTGGTGGCGCTCGCGTGGCAGCTCACGCACGTCCGGCCCATGGCGACGTGCTTCTTGTGATCGAATTTGATCGTGAGCTGCTGTGCAGGGAAGACGACATCGCTCGGACCCGAGTCATCGAGCGAAGCGCCGGGCGGCAGGGCGTTGGTCGCCGCGGCGAGGGTAGGCTCGCCCGACGCCATCGCGACCGACAAGACGATCAGCGCAAAAATAAGCCATCTGAGGCTCATCGGAACACCGCCACTGTGAGCCACAGCATCGCGCGGAAGCGATGCCCGACGAGGCGGTTGATGTCGTGCTGGAAGTCGAAGCTCGCCTGCGACCGCGGCGCGAACCGGTAGCCGACGCCCGCGACGTAGCCGATGTTGGTGGCGCTGCGATCGGGTCGGAGCTTGTCGTCCCACTGCCAAGCGCCAACGCGACCCGTGAGAACGAAGCGACCTTCGATCACGCGCTCACCCGAAATGTCCGCGCCCATGCGGTCACCGCCGCGGCCCCAATTGCCGACGGCACGCAGCCCGAGGGTGGTGTCCGCTCGCTTGAAGCGCGCGCCGAGGTTGCCGCCCTCGTCGAACTCGACGCCGTTCGACGGATAGATCGCGAGCGTCGGCTGTTGTGGAACGGTGTTCGTGGTGCCTTCGATGTGATCGGCGGTCTGGTTTTGCAGCGTGCGCACGTGCGCGCCGCCGGAGAACGCCCAGCGCTTGGTCGCGTCGAAGAGCGCGCGTGCGCCGATGTCGCTCGTGGGCTCGGCGGCGAAGAAGTTGAAGATGCTGTCGGCGTCGAACGTGGGCCGGTAGTAGTCGTAGTCCACCGAGAGCGTGAGCTTCTTGCCCGCGTAGACGTCCGCCGTCGCGTACAGATTGGAGAAGTGCGACGAGTACACGTCGTACGCTAACCCGCCTTGGATCGAGCCTACTTTCGAGGCCGTCGCGCTGAGCGCGTAACCGATGCGTTCCGACGACAGACGCGCGCCGCCAAAGGTCACAGGCGTCGTATCGCTCGGAGCAAACTGCGTGATGATCGAATCGCCTGTATTATACACGCGTCGATACGAGAGGCGCGCTTGCAGCCACGACACGCCACTCGCCTCGATCGCCGCGCCGAACGCGGGCGCGATCTCCGCTTGTTGGAACGAGCTGTAGGTCGACGCGTCGTAGCCCGAGCGATCGCCGCGCCAAACACCGTCTCGCTCCCACCGCCCCATCGCGCCCGAGAAGGGGAGCCCGCCGCGCACCTCCATGCCGCCGTACCCCTCGAGCGTGACGTACGCGGGAGTGTTGACCGTCACGCGTGCGCCATCGAATGCCCACCAGCCGAGCGCATCGGTCGTGAGCTGCCGGCCCACGCGAAAGCCGAGCACGCCGTGGAGGAAGCGGCGTCCCTCGACGTACGCGTACATGAGATCGACAGGGCCGCGCGAGAAGCCTGGCACCAAGCGATCGAGCGATGCGCTCGACGCCTCGTTCGGAGCGGCACCGTAGTCGGAGTCGTACCGAAGGCGCGCGCGGAACACGAGATCGGGCTCGTGCTCTTGCCCAACGCCACGCTCCTTGCCGAGCAAGTCGTACGCACCCACGCCGACCGTCGTCGTGAGGCGGCGGCGCGAGAGGATCGTCTCGCCCGTGGGGCTTCGCAGATCGTAGAACTGCGCGGAGGTGTCGCTCGTCACCTCACCGTCGAGCGCATAGGCGCGCGTCGTCACCAACCCGACGACGAAAGACGCGGCGAGGGTGCTTCGAAAACGTGCCCGTTCCCGAGCCCAATGGAACGCGTGCACGCGCCCCTAGGTCTTGTCCGAGGCTCGCTTGCCACCGAACTCTTTGACGAGCCGATCGTCGTACGTATCGGCCACCGCAGATAGATGACGAATCATCTGTTCGATCTCGCTCGCGTCGAGCCCCTCGGCGGGTC
>JAYVYD010000299.1:0-3450 GCA_043784605.1 Myxococcales bacterium
ATCCGCGCCACCGCACGAGAGCGAGCCGCCGAGGTCGACGTAGCCGTCGGCCCACACCTCCGCCATCGCCACATCGAAGAGGTGCAGCTCGAACTGCGGATGAATCGTGCATGATACACGCGTCACACCGTCCAGCGTCCAGCTCGGGCCCGTCTGCGCGAGGTTCAGGCTCTTGCTGAACACGGGCATGACGTTCTTGCCGTCATAGCTGAAGCCCGCCGTGATCTACGCGCTCGCCATGCCGCCAAAAGTCGATCGACGGCGCAGCATCGAGGAGCGTTGCGTGATCCGTGATGACGACGGTCTTGTCCGCTGCCTGCGCGACCGACACGACCTTACGGAGGAAGCCTTCGGGGTTTGACGCACCAATCGCGGCGCGGTCACCGACGAGCACGCTCCCGACCGGCCGCGCGCGCAGCACCGCGAACGCGGACAGTGGGAAGCGTGCCGCACGATCTGATGCGAGATCCGGCCGGACTTTGCTTGATCTAGCGACTCGACGCCCAACGCTGGAGGACCAAGGATCCACCGATCGAGACGCCAGCGAGTTGGAGTTTGCGGAAGCGCACTTCTACGGTAGCGTCCTCGGTCCATGAGACAAATGCGCCGCTCGTTGTTCGCGCTCGCCATTGCGAGCGTCCTGCCCCTCGTGCTCGCCGGCTGCCCCAAGAAGGAGCCTCCCGTGGCTGACGCAGCACCCGCGCCGACGCCGACGCCCACCGCGACCGAGACCCAGCTCACCACGCTCGAGGAGGACGCGGGCGCAGACGTGGACGCCGCCGACGCGTCGAAGCCGAAGTGGACCGGCCCCGGCATGAACGCGAACCAAGCGCGCGCGAAGCAGTGCTGCGACGCGCTCCGCAAGCAAGCCAAGACCATGGGCAACTCGCCCGAGGCGATGAACCTCACCAACGCGGCTATGTTCTGCGATCAGGCCGCGATGAGCCTCGGGCCGACCACCGGCGGTCAAGCTCCCGAGTTGGCGCCGATGCGGTCGATGCTCGCTGGCAAGACGATCCCGCCGGTCTGTCAGGGTCTCTAAACTCGCTTCAAGCGAAATGATCGAAGCCGGTCACCGTGAGACGCCGCTCTGTGGCGCCTTCGCGTAGCCATGTGCCTTCACCGTCGGTGACCTCCCCGATCTCGACGAATCCATCGAGCGGGTGGGGGCTCGTACACACGAGCGCGTAGTCCTCTCCACCGTTCAACGCGAGGTCGAGGGGATCGCGATCGAGAGAACGTGCGCCGACGATCAGCGCAGGAGGGAGCGCGGCTATGATCGCCGAGGCCGCGAGCACGACCTTCTTGCCGCTCGAGATCGCGAGGTGACCCACGTCACCCGCGAGCCCGTCGGAGACGTCGATAGCTGCTGTTCCATGCTGGCGCGCGCTCTGGCCTGCGTCGATCAGCGCCAGGGGACGTCGCCATGCCGAGAGCGCCGCATCGGGGACGGCGGCGCCCCGAAGGATGGCTTGCAGACCGCACGCCGCAAGGCCCACGCTGCCCGCGAGCCACACGCGATCTCCTGCACGAGCCCCCGAGCGTGTGAGAGCGCGCGACGTCGTACCCAGCCAACTCGTGGTCAAAGACAGGCGCTCACCGCGCGCGAGGTTGCCACCCACGAGCGAAGCGTCGAGGGCGTCGCACGCCGCGCGTTGCCCTCGAATGATCGCTTCAAAAGATTCTTCTGAATGGTCTTTTGGCAATACCAGGCTGGCAAGCGCACACCACGGGCGCGCTCCCATCGCCGCGAGGTCGCTCGCCGCCGCCATCACGCTTCGCCAGCCCACGTCCTCTGAAGTGAGCCAATCTAGCCGAAAATGCGTACCTTCAACCTGCTCGTCCACGGTCCACACCAGCTCGCCAGGAGGAGGAGTGAGCACGGCCGCGTCGTCGCCGATGCCGATGCGAACGCCTGCCGTTTCTTTTGACAATATGGATGCGAGCTTCGCGATGCGTGACCGCTCGCTCATGGTCTACTCTTGTGCGGTCGGCAGCGTGACGACGAACACGGCTCCGCGCGGTTTGTTGTCTTCGATGCGGATCTTCCCGTCGTGCGACTCGACGAGCCTCTTGACGATCGAGAGGCCCAGGCCCGTGCCGCCGAACTCGCGCGTCGACGAAGAGTCCACTTGGTAGAAGGCGTCGAACACCTTGTCCCGCTCGGCCACCGGAATGCCGATGCCCGTGTCCATCACGGAGACCTCGATCATCTTGCGCGCAGGCGCGAGAAGCGCGAAGCCGTCCTCGTCGTCGTCGTCGTCTCGGCCGAGGGTTCGCGTCCGAAGCGTGACCGTGCCGCCGTCACGCGTGAACTTGATCGCGTTGTCTCCGAGGTTCGTGAAGACCTGCCGCAAGCGCTCGGCGTCGCCGCGGATTTCCGGCAAATTCCCGTCTCCATCCAGCTTTAGTTGGACGTTCTTCTTCCGCGCTGACGGGATGAGAGTCTTCATCACTTCGCCGAGCACGTCCTCGACTCGTATGGGCTCGCGGCGAACGCTCATGGTGCCGCTCTCGAGCTTCGAGAGGTCGAGCAGGCTCTGGATGAGGCCGAGGAGCTGGTTGCCTTTCTCGTGGATCGTCTTGACGAACTCGTTCTGTTCGGTCGACATCGGCCCCGCGATGCCCTCGGTGAGCATCTCGCTATAGCCGATGATGCTGGTGAGCGGAGTGCGCAGCTCGTGGCTTACGGTAGCGAGGAAGTTCGACTTGAGCCGATCGAGTTCCTTGAGCTTGTCGAACGCCTCTTGGAGCTTCTTGCCCTTCTCTTCCAGCTCACGGTAGCTCTCTCGTACGCTCGCGAGATGCATCTGGCTCGTGAGGAGCGTCTTGTGTCCACTGAAGAGAATCAGGTCGAGGGCGCTGCGCAGATGCTTGGCGATGCGCGAGATGGTCTCGGGCTTCGCGCGGGGCACGCGCACCAGCAGGCGCTTGGCGCGCTCCGGATCAATCGATGGATCGAGCTCGAGGAAAGACGACGGGACCTCCTGTACCTCCACCGGCAAGAACGGCCCGAGGATGACCCGACCGATGCGGCGGCCCTCGTACTCGATGGTCAGGATGCGGTAGGCGTTGCCGGTGAAGCATGGATGCACCGCCATCCCGGTCTCGTCTGGCTCCGTCAGCTTGACCGAGCCTACCGTCGCGCCGCACGCCGCACGCCCAGCCGCGATCGAGTTCACGTAGGCGCAGACCTCGTGCTCACTCGAGGTATCCGCGAGCAGGGCGCCGTCGCTCGAGTAGATGCGCACGGGAATGCCGAAGAGCGCATAAAAGCTCTGGCAAAGCTCGCCGAGGGCGGCGCGGTCGACCAGCTCCTCGAGCCTGACGCGCGCGCCTTCCAGATCGAGTCCGATGTCCTGCATCACTTCACCTCCCGAGGCGGAGGCTTCAGTCCATTGCCCAAGCACGACGCGAGCAGCGATTGGACGTCACGCTTGATACCGAGCT
>JAYVYD010000300.1:0-11864 GCA_043784605.1 Myxococcales bacterium
GAGCTACACGCCGAACAACACTCCAGACGGCGGCGCAGACGGCGGGCTCGTCTTCAACTATGAGAAGAGCATCGGCATCGATCGCCCGAACGGCACGGCTCTGCTGCCGTAGCTCGGATCTCAGCGACTTGATGACGCTCATACGGTAGGCTCCGCGCGATGTACTCGCTCGCCGACTACGGCAACATGATCGCCGACGACGAACGCATGCGTGCATATCTCGCGGCGCTCGAGCGGGTGGTTAAGCCTGGAAGCGCGGTGCTCGATCTCGGCGCCGGAACTGGTATTTTTTCGCTGCACGCGTGTCGACTCGGTGCGCGTCGCGTCTACGCGATCGAGCCAAACCCAGCGATTCGCCTGCTGCCCGAACTCGCGCGACGCAACGGCTTCGCTGATCGAATCGAGGTTTTCTCAAAGAAGTCGAGCGACGTCACGCTGCCCGAGCAAGTCGACGTGATCGTATCGGACCTGCGCGGCGCATCTCCGCTTTTCGCTGGACACCTGCGCATCATTCGCGACGCGCGCGATCGCTTCCTTCGCGCGGGCGGCGCGTTGCTCCCCCAACGCGATACGATGATGGCGTGCCTCGTCTCCGCTCCCGACCTGTACAAAAATTTGGTTGGACCTTGGCAGGCTCAGGGCTTCGATCTGCAGCCATGCATCGACGAGGTGCTGAGCTCGACCTTCGCGGATCGTGGCGAGCCGTTGTTGCCCAAGCATTGTGTTTCGGAGTTGGGCGAGTGGGCCAGCATCGACTACTCGACCCTCGAAGACGACCGCGTGGAAGGCTCTTGCGTTCTGCGATGCGACCGTGACGTCGTCGTTCACGGGATCGGAACCTGGTTTCGCTCAAACCTCTGGGACGACGTGGGTTTTGAAAACGCACCCGGGTCCAACCTGGTATATCGTCGGTTGCTCCTGCCTTGGCCGGAACCCACGTGGCTTAAAGCCGGAACCGCAGTGAAGTTCCACATCAATGCCCTCCCCGCGAGCGACGACTATCTGTTTGCCTGGACGACTCAGGTTGCCGGTGGACCACACTTCAAGCAGTCCAATTTCCTTGGTGTGCAAGCTGGAGTCTGGGGTCAACACGGCGCGAAGTTGGGCCACCATGGCGGCTCGCTTTTTCCGAGCGCGTCTGGTAAGCCTTGAATGAATGTTGAGGACAACCGGTGCCTCAAAGCCGGTGAGGACGACATGGATCAACCCAACGACGACCAAGACCACAAGCCGCAGAAGCCCGCGCCAAAGAAGTACGTCTCCCCTCGCCTGGTGTATTTGGGAGCGGTCCGCGATCTGACAGCGAACGCGAGTGGCTCAATCAATGATGCTGGCCTTGGAATGAAGTCGTCCATGTAAAGCGATGGCCCAGTTCGAAGTCCGTAGGCCTTTTGGACGAGCGAGCGTGTTCTATGCGCGTACATCCGATGGCTGGGTAAGTTCATCCCGCCTTCGGTCATTGGCGTCTCGATTGCGGAGTTCGGTCAACCTTCCGGTTTTGGCCCGGTGGACCGCAGTCGTTCAAGAACCGACCGACGAGACCCTCTTCCTGGGCATTCGGCACCTTCCACCATGTCACGCGTTCGTGAACGGCAAACTCTCGACCATTGCTCCCAAACCCGCATCCGCGCCAGAGGGCTCGCTCGAAGAACTTGGGCGTTTGCTTCGCCGCCGTGTCGAGTCGGCGGTGGAGAAGGCGACGCTCGGGAGTCGGTGTATTGGCGTGACCGTTGGAGGGCTGGACTCTTGCGGGATTGCCGCGATCACGTCGACGGGTGAAAGCTCGACCGTTTGGGTCAATGTCGACCTTCGCGGCGAGGATCCTGACCGTCCCTACGTCAAGGCGCTCGCGCGCCGCCACGGTGTGAGACTGATCACGAGAACAGTTGATGAGGGAGAGGCCTTTCTGGCAGATGCTCTTTTGCTTGACGGCATTCCGTGCTGGACCGCCGGCGTCGTCGTCGACCTGGTTGCCGCAACGGCATTGCGGGAGGCAGGCGTAGACCGCATCCTCAGTGGAGCGGTTGGAGACGACGTTTTTGGCGGAGACGTCGCACTGATTGGGGGAGAAATGCTCCGAACGAGCCCAGCTCAAGCCATCCGCTTCGCGCTGCAGCTTCGCACCCCGCACGTCGAGTCGCCGCGCCAACGGCTAATGAGGGCCATCGTCCGCCCCAATGTGCGTGAGTGGGTCCCCAAGGCAATCCGAACGCGACGGCGCAAGAAGCATTTCGCGCGACGCTTCCATTGGGCCAAGCCCGCGTTCCTCGAACTACTCGATGCGAGCGGCGACGCCCAGGAGGTGAACTCCAAGGTGCCCACTAACCGCGAGGAGCTCTTTGGAACTTTCACCACCGCGGGTTGGCTCGCTGACTACGTAGACTGCCGTGCGCTGGTAGCCGCAGTGACGCATCTGCCGTGGTTAGAGCCTTGTTTGGACCTGGAGCTGGTCCGCTTCACCTTGAGTCTTCCTTACGAGGTGCGTAACTGCGACGGCTTTCATCGTGGTCTCTATCGACGCGCGTTGACCGACCTCCTACCCGACAAGGTCCGTCAGCGCACCGGAAAAGCGAGCCAAGATGAGCAGGTCCTAGCCGTGGTCAGGCGGGCGTTTCAAACTCCGACTTGGCGAGACCGATTGCGGGTGCCACTACTCGCGGACCTTGGATGGGTTGATCCTCATCTATTCCAGACGCAATTGGAAGCGCTCGAGAACGCTGATCAGCTCGCTGCGATGTGGCCGTTCCTGTCCGCCGAAGCGTTCCTGCAAGCGCAGTCATGAACGAAGTAACCTGGCTCGACGCTTCGTCCGGTGTGGAAGCGGTCACCTTTCGTGTGGGTCGGACTGCAACGGGTGCCTTCGTCGCCGAATGGCCCGACGAAGCACGTCTCGAGCAGATACCAGAGGGCTGGCGCTTCGACTCCAAGCCCGGCCTGGCGGCTGCTCGCGCTGAGAAGCTTGAGCGGGGCGCTGCTCGCGCGATTCGGAGGTACTTCGAAGGCGAAATGAGCCTGCACGCATCCGCCGTGGACATTGGTGGCCGAGCGATCGTATTTCTCGGGCCGAGCGGCGCCGGTAAGAGCACCACCGCAGCACGACTGTGCGCGATTGCAGAAGGCAGTCTACTCGCGGACGATGTGCTTGCAGTTCGGCGCGATGTTAGCGGACTGATAGCGCTGCCAACCGAGGCCGCACATTGGCTCGAGTTGCAAGACCGCAAGCAAGCGAGTGCCGCAAAGCGGCCTGCGACGACGCCGGCCCCGGTCGTCGCCATCGTGCTGCTCGACGTGAACGAGAGCCCCATCCCCCTGCAACCAATCCTGCTCAGGGGACGCGCCGCCATGCTCGCCATCAGCAGCGCCCACATCACACTCCCGATCGCGACCCGCGATCAACGCCGCCGCGACTTCGAGTGGCTTGCCGGCGTCTGCGAGCGCGTCCCGATAGTTCGAGTCGTCCGAAGGTGCGCGGGCGACGTGAATGAGGTAGCCTCTACGGCTTTGCGGCTCCTTTAGGAACCCAATCACCTTCATGTCCATGACACTCACCGCATCAAGCCGAATCCGTGTGCCCGAGCATGTCCACGTGCGCGAGTTCGATGGCGAACTTGTCATCCTTGATCTCGACAAAGGCTGTTACTTCGGCCTCGACGAAGTTGGCACGCGCGTGTGGCAGCTGATGAGTGAGGGCTCGACGCTAGAGCAAGCCGTAGAGCGGCTGCAGCCAGAGTATGAGGTCGCACCACCTCGTATGCTCGAGGACTTTCTTTTTCTGGGAAACGAATGGTTGGAGCGCGGCCTCGTCCAACTTCGAGAGGAGTCAGCTTGAGAGAACGCTGGTTGCACCTGTTGACACGGGCGGCGCTACAGGTGATGAGCCCACAGGACACTTTTGCGTTCGCCACCCGCCTCGGGCAGTCCCTACCTCGCCTTGAGCCGACGCCGCGTACGTTGAGGACGCTCGGCCAGCGCGGAAGCTGTCTGTCGCGTTCGATTACCCTCGCTGCGCGCATCACTGGCGCGCGTGTCGCGGTGGGTGTGAAGAAGAGCGGTTATCGGGCAATCGCAGCGACACGATTTGGCCTGCGCGGACCCGACGCCATCTCTGCGCATGCGTGGATAGAGGTCGGAGGGCTTCCTATCGACGCGCGGGACCCGTCTGGCAAGATCATTGCCTACCTGGGTTAGGTGACTCGACCAACTCTGGTTAGGATGTTACGTGTTTAACTATCGGGTACTAAGGGAGCTTTCATGAACAGTCGGGCGCGTGTTGGAGCTTTGGTGGTGTGCACAACTCTGGTGGCAAGCGGCGGCTCGGCTTTCCTTGCAGGCTGCGGTGGCGATGACACCATCGTCGATGCGGGTTCCGACGCCGAAGCGGGCCTCAAAGACTCTGGACCTGACACGTCCGACGTCAACACGATTGACGTCGGTGCGGACGTCCTCCCCGATACTGCGCCTGTCGACGCAGGCGCGTGCGACGCTTCGGAGATCTCGCAGTTCGCTGCCAACATGATCACGACCTTGTGCGGCCGCTATTCCACCTGCTGCTTCGCAGACGCCGCCACCTTCGACGAGAAGGCATGCGAGAAGCTTGCAAATGGAGCGGGGGGATGGGAAGGAGCCTCGAGGGCACTCACCCCGAGCACACTCGCCAGGTGCAATCTGCAGTTCGACCCAACTGCCGCGACATCGTGTCTAGCAGGGCTCAAGACGTTTAGCTGCCCGGCCATCGCAGCCAACGAATACAGCAACACGACACAGAACTGCTATGGCGCAGTGACTGGACGGCTCGCGCTCAATCAGACGGGCTGCGTTGACGACGTCGAGTGCGTGAAAGGAACGTTCTGCGCGCCGGCAAAAGATGGCGGAAGCTCCTGTCTCGCGATTCCTGCGCAAGGAGCGACCTGCGACAAGATCGACGGGGTGGTGGTCAACAGCAACGACGTCTGCGCCAACCGTGGGTACGTCGACCGGAAGTTATATTGTCAGCGTTTCGTCGCGGACGGTGGGGTTCCAAGTAACCAATGTCTGACGCCGCTCGCCAACGGAAGTCCGTGCGTTGCCAACTTCGACTGTGCGTCGGGGCTCTGCGACGACAACAGCAAGTGCGGGGGCTTCGCGACCATTACTGATCCCCAAAACGTTTGCCCGCTCTTCAAGAAGGACGGCGGCTGAGCCTGCCGAGCAGCGCGCAGCGAATCGGCTGCTCTGCCCTGCTCTACTTTGAGCGCGTCGGCGTCACCCTTGGCGCGCTGGGCTTTCTGCGTGACGGCAACAAGCTGAGGTCGCTCGCGCTCGCCACCATGTTTGGCGCGAGCTACCTCACACGCATCACGCTCCGCGCACGCTTGCGAGCGCGGGCGGAGGGGGCGTTCTATCGCGACGCAGTAGCGGCGGTCCTTGCGAAGCCGCTCGCGCACTCAAAGGATGCCGAGATCGAGGCGCTCGTCCTCGGCAATGCTCATACGGTGGCCCAGCACGAGGCGGACACAATCCCCAGCCTTTGGGCAGAGGCTCTAGCAGCGGCGACTCTCACGATCGTGCTCGGCTTCACCCAGCCCGTCCACACTTTGCTCGCAGTGTTCCTCGCAGCGGCGGGCGGAGGCCTCGCAGCGGTGGTCGCAAAGGGAATCGCGCAACGCGAGAGCACGCGCGGTTGGAAGCGATTCACCGAGGTCCTGCGCTTCTTGATGAGCAGTGTGCTCGGGCGCGTGGAGCTTGCCGCGCACGGCGAGAGCGACACGCGACTGCTCGCCCTAGAAGAGAAGCTTGCTATATGGCGGCTGCAAGCGTTTCGCATCGAATGGCTCACGGGGCTAGCGTCACGGGGATCCCTCGCGGTCGCGCTCGTCGTGGGCGCGCTCATCCTCACCGCCACTGCCCATCCTTCGCTTGAAACCGTCGCGATCGCGCTCTTGTTGTTGCAGCCATTCGCTGGGGTCGTGCAGCGGATACTGGAGACCGTGCGGACGCGTGATGTACGGCAGACGCTGGCGCACCTGCTGAGGATGCCTGAGGTGGCCGCGTCGAGGGCGCCGTGTCCGCAGAACGTAAGCGTGCTCGCGTTCAGAGACTGGACCGGTGGCTATGTCGAAGGTCGCGATGCGCTGACCATCACAGAGCTCGTCCTCGATCGCGGCGAAGGCGCGCTCCTGCTCGCTGGAGCGAATGGATCTGGCAAGTCCACGCTGCTTCGCTCTCTCGTCGGGCTGCTCGGTCATCAGCGGGGCACTCTGACGATCGATGGCGTATCGCTCACATCCATCGACGCGAACGAGTGGAAACATCGAGTTGCCTATCTTCCGCAACGACCCCACGTGCCCGCGCAGGGCACGATCCGCGAGGCATTTGCGTTCTTGCATCCCACGGCGCACGACGCGGCGCTGCGAGCGGCGCTTGCTCGCGTGGAGCTGGACGTCCTGCTCGACGCAGACGTGAACGCGCTCTCTGCAGGACAGCGCCAGCGGCTCGCGATCGCGCGCGTGCTCTTGAGAGACGCGGAGGTCGTGCTGCTGGACGAGCCCGATCAAAACCTGGACCGCCGCGGTCTTCAGCTGCTCACGGCGATCGTTCGAGAGCTCGCGTCGCGTCGCTTGCTGATCATTGCGGCGCATGATCCAGAGATCCTCGCGATCGAGGGCAGGCACCTCTCGCTCGACAAAGGCCTTGTCGTCGGGGACTCGCTTACGGCGCCCGCAAGCGGGGGCAATCGTCGGTCACAGGCGAGCGCGTGAGTGGCTCTACGTCGAAGCGCTCGGGCGTCCCTGTCGAGGCGATCAGCGCGAAATGCTCGTACTGGCACGGCGTGACGATGAGCTTCAGACTCGGATCCGTGCTCAACGCGAGACCGCGGGCGAGTTGAGCGTCGCGTCGCTCTCCCTCATCGGTGCCTGGCGCAGCACCGGGATGGGCGAACCATAGAACGGTCATCGCCAAGGTCAGACCGATGAGCGCGTTGCGTGGTTCGCGCAGCACGGAGAGGCGCGTGACGCCCAGGGCGACGAAAACCGAGGCGATCGCCCCGAGCGCGCGCTCAGGATGGTGCGTCGGAGCGCCGTCGCTCAAGTCGCCCGCGATGAGGAACGCCATGATCGTCGTGGCGCCTGAGAGGGGGAGGATGAGCGAGCGACGATCTTTGGGCACCGCGACCGCGAACACGACGGCGGCGATCGCAACAGGGAACTGTATGAGTAGCGCGAACGGATACTCCGACACGCGCGCGCCCACGCCGCGAGGCGCGCTCCCGCTGTTCTGGCGGAACAAGGAGACGCGCGCGAAAAAGTGCAGTGGGTCCCCGTGGGCATAGCCGTTCCACGCCATCCACGCGAGCGGACCGAACGCAGCAACCACACACGCGACGAGAAGCGCGCGACGGTCTAGCGGGTCACGGCGTCGCGCGCGGAGCAAGAACGTGATCGCGAGTACGACACACGCGGGCCACGCCTCATAACGAGACAGCGCCGCGGCGAGCCCGAGTGACGCAGAAATCAGCCACGCGCGACGGTTCTCGCTCGTCGCCAACAGGATGGCGCACGCGACAGCAGGCCCGGTCCAGCCCTCGGGCACTGTCGCCGCAGCAAGCCACACGCTCCACGGAGAGACGGCGCACACCACGGCGGCGAACCACGAGAGCATGCGTGTATGTTGCAAGTGTCGTAGGGTCCAATACGGTCCGAGCGCCCCAAGCACGCCGAGTGCCCAAGCGACCACTCGCGCCGTCATCAGCGATCGACCCAAGACCATCATCGCGCCGCCCGTGATCCAGAACGGAAACGGAAGCCAGCTCGTGCCGCTCGGGTCGAGCCTCGGCGCGTGTGCGAACGTCTGCGCGATCACCGTGCGCGAGTAGTCGTCGTCCGACACGTGCGAGAATCCCATCTCCGTGACGACTGCCATCGCCCCGACCTTGATCGCGACGATCGAGAGCGCCGCGAGCGCATCGGCGCGCCTGTCATCCATGACGAGACTGTCAGGGAGAGCTGGACGGCGCGGGCGTGGGCGGCGTGTCCGAAGACTTCGGCCGCGCGGTGCCACGCTCGTTCTTCTTCGCCTTCTCGAGTTCCAAGCGCGCGGTGAGAGCGCGGTCTTGCGACGAAGAGCCGGCCGCGAGCGAGAGGCTCGTCAGCATGAAGATCGTGGCGAACACCGCCGTCGCGCGCGTCAGGATGTTGCCGGCGCCGCGACCCCCGAACACCTGGTTCGTCGCCGCGCCACCGAATGCCGCGCCCATGCCGCCGCCTTTGCCCTGCTGCAGCAGTACGACGAACACGAGGAACACGCACGCGATGACGTGGAGGATGCGAAGCGGGATGTCGAGCAGCTCTAGGATTGCGTGCATTTTTACACTCAGTGAATGTTCGAGGCTTTGGCCAGCGCTTCGGCGGCCATGGCGATAGCACCGAACGAGGCGATGTCCAAGCTCGCCCCGCCGACGAGCGCGCCGTCGAGGTTGGGCTTGCCGAGAAGCGCCGACGCGTTGTCCGGCTTCACGCTGCCGCCATAGAGGATGCGCGTTCGTGCGGCGAGAACATGATCGGCTCTCTCGAGCAGCGCGCGGATGTGCGCGTGGACCTCTTCGGCGTCCGCGGGTGACGCGGTCTTGCCGGTGCCGATGGCCCACACGGGCTCGTACGCGATGGCGGCGGGAGGGCTCTCGCGCAGCGCGTCGATCACTGCGGTCACCTGCTTCGTGACAATGCTCAGCGTGTGGCCGGACTCGCGCTCAAGGAGCGTCTCGCCCACGCACACGATCGGCAACAGCCTCGCCTGCGCCGCGACACGCACCTTCTCGGCCACACCCGCGTCGGTCTCTCCGAAGAGCTGGCGTCGCTCGCTGTGTCCGAGGATGACCCATGTCGCGCCGGCCTCCGCGATCATCGGCGCACTCACTTCTCCCGTGAACGCACCGTGCGTTTTGGTGTGCATGTTCTGGGCGCCCACAAGCACGTGCGAGCCGTCCATCTCGTGCGCGATCGCCGCGAGCGCAGTGAATGGCGGCGCGACGAGAACATCCACGGACGGCACCTTCGCCGACATCGCCTTGGTCTCGATCGCCAGCTCGAGGCCCGAGAGCCCACCGTTGTGCATCTTCCAGTTGCCGGCGATGAGAGGTCTGCGGGAGGGATGCATCAGTTGGCCGACCCTCGGAGAACCTCGATGCCCGGGAGTTTCTTCCCTTCGATCAGCTCGAGCGAAGCGCCGCCGCCCGTGGAGATGTGACTCATCTTCTTGGCGATGTCTCCGCCGGCCGCGTTCACCGCCGCAGCGCTGTCTCCACCGCCGACCACGGTGAATGCGCCGCTGTTGGCGATCGCCTCGGCGACTCCGAAGGTGCCTTTGCTGAACGGAGCCTTCTCGAACAGGCCCATCGGGCCGTTCCAGAAGATCGTCTTGGCGTTCGCGAAGCGCGCTGCGAACAGCTCGACCGTCTTCGGTCCGATGTCGAGGATCATCTTGCCGTCGGGGACGCTTGATACGTCAACTACCGTACCCTCGGCCGCCTCGAGGCTGCCCGCGACCACTCCGTCGATCGGGACCAGCACCTCAACGCGCTTATGTTTGGCCTTCTCCAGCAGCGTGCGCGCCAGCGCGAGCTTGTCGCCCTCGACCTTGCTGGCCTTGCAGTCCTTGCCCATCGCGGCGAGGAACGTGTTGGCCATCGCGCCGCCGATCACGAGCGCGTCGACCTGCGCGAGCAGCGCCTCGACGACCGCGATCTTGTCAGACACCTTCGCGCCGCCCAGCACCGCGACGTACGGTCTCTCGGCGCCGGTCACGAGCTTGCCGAGCGCTGCGATCTCTTTTTCCAGCAAGAATCCGCAGCCGCGATCGCGGAAGAGCTTGGCGATGCCATGAACGCTCGCGTGCGCGCGATGCACGGCGCCGAACGCGTCGTCCACGTACACGTCCGCGAGCCGCGAGAGCTCGGTAGCGAACGCATCGTCGTCCTTCTCCTCTTCGGGATGGAAGCGGAGGTTCTCCAGCAAGCACACCTGACCATCGCGGAGATCGAATACGACCTTCTTCGCCGCGTCTCCGACGCAATCGTCGGGCACGTGCACCTCGGCCTTCAGCAGCTCGGCCAACACCACGCCCACATGCTCCATCGAGAGCGCCGGGTCGGGGCCCTTCTTCGGGCGACCGAGATGGCTGGCGAGGATCACCTTCGCGCCACGGCTCATCGCGTGCTTGATGGTGGGGAGCGCCTCACGGATGCGCGTGTCGTCCATCACCTTGCCGTTGTCGAGCGGGACGTTGAAGTCCACCCGCAGAAACAGCCGCTTGTTCTCGATCGGGAGATCTTTGATCGTACGAATGCCGTCGAGGTATCCCATCAATGGCCTTAGAGCTTGCTCGCGACGATTTGCGCCAGATCGATCATGCGGTTCGAGAAGCCCCACTCGTTGTCGTACCAGCTGAAGACCTTGCACATGTCCGTGCCGATCACCTGCGTGACCGTCGCGTCGAAGATCGAGGACCGCGGGTCGCCGAGGTAGTCGGAGGAGACGAGCTGCTCTTCGGTGTAGCCGAGGATGCCCTTCATCGCGCCTTCGGAGGCCGCCTTCATGGCCGCGTGGATCGCTTCCTTCGTGATCGGCTTTTCGGTGACGAGCGTGAGATCGACGAGGCTCACGTCCATCGTCGGCACGCGCACCGCTTGTCCGTCGAACTTGCCCTTGAGCGCGGGGATGACCTCCGCGAGCGCCTTCGCCGCGCCTGTAGAAGACGGGATCATGTTCTGTGCAGCCGCGCGCGCGCGACGCAGATCGCCCTTGCGGTGCGGGATGTCGAGGACCGACTGGTCGTTCGTGTACGAGTGGATGGTCGTCATGAGGCCGTGCTTGACGCCGAAGTTGTCCATCAAGACCTTCGCGACGGGCGCGAGGCAGTTGGTGGTGCACGAGCCGTTGGAGATGATGTGGTGCTTGCTCGGGTCGTACTCGCTCTCGTTCACACCGAGGACGATGGTCTTGTCGTGGTTCTTCGCGGGCGCGCTGATCATCACCTTCTTGGCGCCTGCCGCGAGGTGGCCTTCGCACTTCTCTCTCTCGGTGAAGAGGCCCGTGCACTCCATCACGATCGGGATACCTGCGAGTGCGAGCTTGCTGGGGTCCTTCTCTGCCGTGATCTTGATGTGCATCCCGCCGACGTCGATGCCGCCGTCCACCACCGTGGCGCGCACCTTGGCGCGGCCGTGAACGGTGTCGTAGTTGAAGAGGTGCGCGAGGGTCTTGGGATCCGTGAGGTCGTTGATCAGAGCGACCTCGAGCCCTTCGACCTTGCGCTCCGTCAAGGCGCGCAAGATACAGCGACCGATACGACCGAAACCGTTGATGGCGATCTTCGTGGACATAGAACTCTCCGTTTGGAGGCCGGACACTAGTCCCGCGCACAGGGGCTCGCAACCCCGTGCAGATGGCTCTTCCGCTGAAGCATCGAGGCTCGCGGGAGGGTGCGGCACCGGCAGGAGATGCTAGGTTCGGGCTAGTGCAGCTCCGTCAGCGGGCGTGGGTCGCCGCGCGCAATTTTCTCTATGCCGAGCTCGTCTTCGGGCGAGGTCACGACCTGGCTAAACCCGTCTACGACAGACTGATCGCGATCGAGCTCGCAGCGGCCCGGGCGCGCGATGGGCGCTTCGTCTTCCCGCCCGCGTCGAGCGTCACGGCACTCATCAAGACGTTCGAACGGCCGCAGACGGTCCGTCGTCTCGTCGCGAGCATTCATCGCCTTTACCCTTGGATGCCCATCGTCGTCGTGGACGACAGCCGCGAGCCACGGGACATCCCGGGCACGACCGTCGTGAAGATGCCGTTCGACAGCGGACTCTCCGCCGGACGCAACGAGGGCCTGCGCCACGTGAA
>JAYVYD010000301.1:0-10164 GCA_043784605.1 Myxococcales bacterium
CGACGACCATTCGCGTCGAAGTCGCGCGCTGTCGGACTAGCCATTAGCGATATGGCATTATCGTCACCCGAGTGTAGGGCGTCCTTCATGGATTCGTGGCAAGGTGCGGCCGTCATGATCAGTCGATTGTCACTTTGCATGGGCGCGCTGATTGTCCTTGGATGCTCTAGCGCGCCGCGCGAGACGCCTTCGCCAGACGGCGGCGAAGCGGATTCCGGCGGCGACGACGGCGGGCCCGTTGGCCCCATCACGCCCTGCACCGTGACGAGCAAGGGCTCCGCGGGATCGGTGCTCGTCGGCCACGTGCTCGCGCCGTCGGGTCCGATCGACGGCGAGGTCTTCATCGACGGGACCGGACTCATCGCGTGTGTCGCCCCGAGCTGCGCGCAGACCGCCGGCTACGCACTAGCGACCGTGATTTCGTGCAAGGGGAGCGTGATCTCGCCGGGCATCGTCAACGCGCACGAGCACATGGACTACGTCCAAGCGCCGAACCCCGCGTCCACGACACGCTATCTCCACCGCAACGACTGGCGCACGGGTGCGAACGGCGCGCCGAAGTACACGCCAGCTCCGAAGGCCTCCACCGACGCGAACCTCCTCGCGGGCGCGGAACTTCGGCATGTGATGAGCGGAACCACTGCGCTGCTCTCTTCCGGCGGAGTGAGCGGGCTCGTACGCAACGTGGCCTCTTTCAAGAACCCGCAGTGGCTCGAGGGACTCACGGGCAAGCCCGCCTTCTTCGACACGTTTCCGCTCGGCGACAGCAACGGCGTCGAGCTCGCGAGCGGCTGCGGGTATCCCAACATACGCTCTGCCGGGGCTGCGTTCGCAGACGGGACGTACACCCCGCACATCGCCGAAGGGATCAACACGGCGGCGGAGAACGAGTTCACTTGCTTGCAGAGCACGCTCGTCACGAACCGCACCGCCGTCATTCACGGCGTCGGCCTCAACGCGACGGACGTGAGTGTCATTCAGAAGTCCGGCGCGATGTTGATCTGGTCGCCGCGCTCGAACACGGATCTCTACGGCAACACCGCCTCGGTGACGGTGTTCAAGGAGCTCGGCGTGCCGATCGCGCTCGGCACCGATTGGCTGCCGAGTGGCTCGATGAACATGCTGCACGAGCTCGCGTGTGCCAGCGCGCTCAATGACAAGTACTTCGGTCATGCGTTCACCTCGCGCGATCTATGGACGATGGCGACCAAGAACGGCGCTCTGGCGGCCGGGTTTCCCGCACAGATCGGCGAGCTCACTCCGAACGCGCAAGGCGACATCGCGGTGTTCGACGGACAGTCGGGCGCCGACTACGACGCCGTGGTGAAGGCGAGCCCGGAGGACGTCCACCTGGTCATGCGCGGTGGCAAGGTGCTCTACGCGGACGCAGAAATCGCCAAGGCGCTGGGGACCGGCTGCGTCGATCTCGACGTGTGCGGGGAGAAGCGGCAAGCGTGCATCGACACTCCGATGACCACGCTCGCGTCGATACGTGCCGCCACGGAGGGCGTCTACCCGTTGTTCTTCTGTCGCGACCAAGTCACGACCCACGAGCCGACGTGCACGCCCTACCGCGACGGCTATCCGAACGGCTCGTCCGCAACGGATCGTGATGGAGACGGCGTCCTTGACGCGCAAGACGACTGCGCCGACGTGTTCAACCCAGCTCGACCGATGGATAACGGCAAGCAGTCCGACGTCGACACGGACGGCTTCGGCGACGCTTGCGACAGGGCTCCGACCGACTCATCCACGCACTGACGCGAGCGAGCACACGACCGAGCACGAAGCGAAGTGTGCTAGAGGGCGCGCATGACTTTGGCGCCGGAAAACGTGCTGCTCAGCCCCGCGCTCGAGTCTGCTCTGGCCAAGCGGGGCTTCACCTCGCTGACGCCGGTGCAGCTCGCCGTGCTCGATTCCAAGCTCGATGGGCGCGATCTGCGCATCACCTCGCAGACCGGATCTGGCAAGACCGTGGCCGTGGGCTTCGTGATCCGCGAGATCATCGAGGGCAACACGCACGCGAAGGGGCCGGTCGCTCGCCCGCGTGCTCTCGTGATCGCGCCTACCCGAGAGCTCGCCAAACAGTTCGAGGAGGAGCTCTCGTGGCTCTTCGCGGAGGCGCGCGTGCGCGTCGTCTCGGTGACTGGCGGAGCCGACGCGCGTGACGAGCGTCGCGCTCTCTCGCAAGGTCCGGCGGTGGTGGTGGGCACGCCAGGCCGCTTGCTCGATCACCTCGATCGAGGAGCGATAGACGGCGAGCATGTCCAGGCCATCGTGCTCGACGAGGCGGATCGCCTGCTCGACATGGGCTTCCGCGATGACCTCGAGAAGATCCTCTCCTTCGCCAAGAACGAGCACCGCACTCATCTCGTGTCCGCGACGTTTCCGCGCGAGGTGAAATCGCTCGCCGATCGCGTCCAGAAGGACGCAGCGCTCGTCGAGGGGACGCGTCTCGGCGCGGCCAACGTCGACATCGACCACGTGCTGTATCTCGTCGCGGGTCACGAGCGTCTATCGGCCCTCGTCAACGTCTTGCTCTCGCACATGGACGAACAGACGCTCGTCTTCGCACGGACACGCGCGGACGTTGCACGCATCGCGAAGGAGCTGACGACGGCCGGGTTCCGCGTAGCGCAGCTCTCGGGCGAGATGGAGCAAGCGGCGCGAAACAGGGCCCTTGCGGCGTTCAAAGCCGGTGAGGTCAACGCGATGGTCGCGACGGATGTCGCGGCGCGCGGCATCGACGTACAAGACATCACGCGCGTGGTCCATTTCGATCCGCCGGGCGATCCTGACACGTACACGCACCGCAGCGGACGAACGGGGCGCGCCGGCAAGAAGGGGACGAGCGCGCTCTTGTTGCCGCCGAGTGCGCTCGTGGGGATCCTGCGCCTTCTGGGGCGCGCGCGCGTCAAGCACCGCTTCGAGCCGGTTCCGTCGGCCAGCGACATTCGGCGCACGCAGCTCGAGTCGTTCGAGCGCGAGCTCACTGCCGAGGGCGACGACAAGTCGCTCGACGAGGCGACGTGGACGCTCGCGAAGAAACTCATCGGCTCGGACGCTGCTTCCCGCGCTGTCGCGCGTTTGATCTCGCGCGCTCGCAAGGCCCGCGGACCGGAGCCGCGTGATGTCCGCCCGATGGACCCGCCGGTTCACCGCTCGAACGACGCGCGAGACTTTCGCGACTCCCGCGAGTCTCGCGAGCCCCGCGAGTTTCGAGACGGGCCTCCCATGGATCGCAGCCGCTTCGAGTGGCGGGCTCCGCCGCGACAAGGCGACTCAGCGCCGCCGCCACGACGAGGCGAATCCGCGCCGTCAGAACCAGAGCAACAGCAACCTCGTCTCTACGGCGAAGGTAGCGAAGCGCCGGCGATCCCGCGCGCGCGAAAGAGTCACCGCAGCTTGCCCGAGTCGAACGAGTCGAGCGAGCAACGTCCGCCGCCGCGTGAGCGACCGGCGCGAGCGCCGAAGCCGACCGATCGCACGTGGGTCCAATTTCGCGTGACGTGGGGCGGACTCCACGGCGCAGACGTGCGGCGACTCTTGCCGATCGTCTGTCGTCGAGGAGAGATCGATGGCGGTGACGTCGGCGCGATCAAGGTGGACCGCACGTTCTCCGTCGTCCAGATCGCCAGTGACGTCGCCGAGTCGTTCGCGAAGGCCGCGGCGAAGCCCGACCCGCGAGATCCGCGCATTCAAATCGTCCTCGAGGACGGTCCGCCGCCCGCCATTCCGCGAGAGCGTCCGTCGCGAGCTCGCGTGGATACCCCGAAGGAGCGTGTCTCACGCCCGCGCATCGACGCCCCCAAGGAGCGCGCGTCGCGCCCGCGCATCGACAAGCCGCACACGCCGCGCCCGCCGCTGAACGAGGACCCGCGCCCGCGCGTCCGCGTCGAGGCGAGCACGCGCTGGAAGAGGCCCGAAGGTGGAGCTACCCCGCCCAAGCGCAAGCCGAAGCCCTGATAGCGGGTCTGTCCCGAGTCCAGGCGTCCAAAACCGTTGGATTGTCAGCATGCTGACAATCCGGTGCCCTGATGGCGGGGGCTTCCCGGGTCCGGGCGTCCAAAACCGTCGGATTGTCAGCATGCTTACAATCCTGCAGGGCCCTGCTGGCAACCTGGAGAGGGGCCCCGGTCGGCGTGGCGCTCGGCCTCGTGCTCGCGATCGTGGCGCTGCTCTCGAACGCGCGCCGCGATGACAGGCCTCCCGCGCCTTCGCCGATCGCCGGGCGACTCGTCTCGGACGACGACGGTCCGCTCGAGGAACTCGTGATGCACTACGTGCCCGAAGCGGAGAGCGAGATCGGGCCTGCGTACCGCGACTTTCTGCGGGCGCTCCCCGAGACGACGCGCGTCGTGTTCGTCGTGCGTCGTGGAGGGCGCGGCGCGCTCCTCTCGTTCCTCTCACGTATCCTTGTGAGCCTTGCGCGCTTGCGTATCGTCGAGATCGATGGGGCGCTCGGCGCGTGGTCGAAGGATCGCGCGCTCGTGCTCTCGCCCGCGAGCGGAGAGTCGCGCCACGAGCTGTTGATCCCGCCGCGCCCTCGAGCCGGCGAGATCTCGCGGCCGCAGGACTGGAGCGTCGTGCCCGCGCTGGCCGCCGCGCTGCCCGACGACTTCGCGGTTCGCACGCTGCCAATCGCGTTCGATGCGGGGGACTTCGCCATTGTCGGCAAGCGCGTGGTCTTCGACGCCAATCTGTTCGCGCGAAATCGAGGTCGCGGATTTCGCTCGCCAGCGGAGCTGCGCGACAGGCTCGCGACGCTGCTCGGCCGAGACGTGGTGATGCTCGGGGACGAGAGCGGTGACGTCCCGCGCCACCACATGTCGATGTACATGGCGCCGGTCGGCGACGGGGTGGTGCTGGTCGGTGATCCGCGCGCGGGCGAGCGCATCGTAGGAAGCGACTACGCGCCGGGCGAGGTCGGCGCAGAGACGCACGTGCCGCTCCATGCGGACTTCACGCCGGCGACGATCGCTCGCTTCGATCGCGCCGCGGACGAGCTCGCGCGCGCAGGTTTTCGCGTCTTGCGCATCCCCACCGTGCCGTTCGAGGACAAGACGTACTTCGCGTACACGAACGGGGTCTACGAGTCGCGAGACGGTGCGCGTACGGCCTGGGTGCCCAACTTCGGCCTGTCCGCGCTAGACCTTGCCGCAAACGCCGTCTATGCAAACCTCGGGTTCCGCGTGGTACCGATCTCCGTGCGTGCACTCTACACGCAACACGGGACGATCGGCTGCCTCGTCAACGTGGTCGCGCGCGGCGACTAGTGTCCTGAATCAGACGTTCGTAGACGAACTTCTGACCTCTTCGCGTGGCGATCGAACCGACTCAGCGAACTTCCGACACGTCCCACTAAGCGTCGATCATATCGAACTCGCAGAGATCGTCGCCGTGGAGCCTGCACACGTTGTGACGCACCCCTTGGAGCTTCACGCCGACGAGCACGGCGGTCTCTTCGGCCCAGCCCTGTATCGTCATGCAGTGGACCCTGTGCGGCGTGGCGAAGCGCTCGACGCGGAACCTGTGTCCGCTAGCTAGGGTACCGGTCGACGCGTGGCCGGAGTCGTAGTGCGCGGACCACACCGCGGCGGCCTTCGAGATGATGTAGTCGAGGCTGCCGACCTTGTAGAAGATCTTGTAGAGGGTCGGCAGGTTCGCGCGAGCGGCATAGCGCGCGAGCGGTCGCACGAGACCGAGATCTCCTCGACCGAGCACCACGTCGACCTTCTCGACGAAGGCGACGAACGCATCGAACGGGACCCACTGGCTCGCCGTCACGGCCCCGCGGATGGCGTTCGCGTGGGATCGGCCGAGCGCGCTCAGCACGGTCTCGATCGCCGGTGCGCCGTGGTTCTTGCGAATCCAATCGAACCTCGCGAGGATGAGGCTCGCGCGGACGTTGGGCACGCGGGGGGTCGCGACGTTCGACATCGAGACTCTAGGCTACGCGATTCAGAGCCGAACCGACGGACGCGACACCGAGCACCCCGAAACCACCTTTTTAATCTTCTCCGCTCCCTCGCGACAACCTGCGAGCGCTCGCGAGCTGTCGCGATGATCTCGCGAGAAACAGGCCGGTTCGCAGCAGATCGTGATGGGATGTCGGCGGCACACTCGGTGCTAAGCTTACGCTTCGTGCGCCTTACGCTCCTCGCCCCGCTCTCCGCATTGACGCTGGCTGCTGCTTGTTCGAGTGGTCAGGCTCCCGCGCCTCCGCCCACGTCCGGTGTCTTGAGCGAGTCGTTCGCTCGTGTCGCCGCGAGCAACCAGGTGCCGCGTGACCTCATGATCGCGATCGCTCAGCACGAGGGTGGCCTGAGCATGCCCGTCACCAGGGAGGTGGATCCCGACGCGCAGGTGCCGGTCGCGGGCCCTCTCGAGCTCCGTCATGGCAAGCTCAACACGCTCGCGCGCGGCGCTGCGCTGATGGGCAAGACGGAGCTGGAGATTCGGCGTGACACCGACCTCGGCCTCGAAGCGGCGGGGCGTGTGCTCGCTGAGATCGGCGCAAGGACACACGCGAGCCCGGCTGATTTGCAGAGCTGGGAGCGCGCGCTCGAAGAGCTGAGCGGTCTTTCGGACGATGCGCACCGCACGAAATATGCGCACGACGTGTTCGCGCTACTCGCGCGCGGCGGCACGTTCGACGGGCGCGACGGAGAGCGCATCACGCTGGCGCCTCACGCGCTGCCGCCGAGCCTCACGCTCACGCTCGACACCTCACTGCACATCGAGGGTCCCTCGGAGTATCCGGGTGCCGAGTGGTTCCCCACGAGCTGCGCCAACAAATGCGACACGACTCGCAACGGTGCCGCCGTGCAGTACGTCGTCATCCACGACACCGAGGGCGGCTGGAGTGCGAGCGTGGCGACGCTCCAGAACGATCCGGGCAAAAGCGTCCAGTACATCGTCGGAGTGGACGGTCACATCGGCCAGTTCATCCCCGAGTCGTACACGGGCTGGCACGACGGCAACTATTTTTACAACCAGCGCTCGGTCGGCATCGAGCACGTCGGCTACTTCCAGCAGCCCTACCCCACCGTGCAATACGACGCGAGCGCGGGCCTCGTGAAGTACCTCACCGCGAAGTACAACGTGGCGAAGGATCGCGCGCACATCATCGGGCACGACCAAGTGCCCAACGGCAATGTGATCTCTCAGTCGGCCCCCGCATGCGTGGACGCGCCCTCCGCCTGCGAGACCGGCTCGACCTACGGCGGCGCGGGAAATCACCGTGATCCCGGCGATTGGGAGTGGTGCGTCTACATGCCGCTCATCGGCGGCAAGTGCAAGTGCGACGACATCTGGAATCTGTGGAACTGCAGCTCGGACAAGACGCAGGCGTTCCGGTGCGTGAACAACAACGTCGAGCTCGTCCAATGCGACGGACCCGGCGCGTGCGAGTCCAAGCCCAACGGACAAGACGATCTCTGTCATCAAGCACCCGTCGTTGTCGTGCCCGACGCAAGCGTGCCTCCGCAGCAAGACGCGTCGGTAGATCCGCCGATGTTCCGCGACGCCTCGGTGACGCCCGCTGCTCAGCCCGCCGCGCAAGACGAGGGTTGCACTCAAGCTCCTGGATCACGAGGTTCGCTGTTGTCGTTCTCGCTCTTGGGTCTCGCGCTCCTGATCGCGCGACGACTCAAAGCGCGCCGCTGAAGGCGAACGTCGCGCCACTATTTACGGGAGTGATCGTCGGCGTCGCTGCTGAAATTCGCCCTGATACGTGACCGTGGTCGAGCCACTGAGTCGCGAGGAGGCTCGTTGCGAAACCGAGCGTAGCGCCGATCGCGATGCCACCGAACGCCACGGATTCGCTGCAACCCTGCGTGCAGAGGACGACACCGAGAATGCCGCCGACGAACGATGCGACGTCGATGAAGCGCGCGCGGGCCACGGAGGGTTGGATCCACACGGCGGTGATCGCTGCGACTCCGATTCCCGCGATTTGCGTGAGCCCGCCAACGAGTCCGAAGTTGCGCTCGCCCTTTACACGCGAGGTCGTGAGATCGTCCCTCGCCGTCACGGCGAGAGCGCCGCTCCCGAGGATCAGCGCAGGCCAAACGAGATCGTCCCGACCCATGACGCCTGCCCAGCAGTCGCCTTCGCGAGACCGCCGACAACACCACCGGCGAGCACGCCCGCCGTAGTGAATCCCCAGATCGTCGCTGCCGTGTGGAGGTAGCTCGGCGTGGGCACTGTCGCGCGAGACGCGTCCCAGAGCGACCAGAAGGCGCCCTGCTCGAGGCCCATATTCATGCCGCTCGTGATGGACTGCAGCACGCCGTAAAGAATCCTGGTGGTGGAATCGATGACGGTGATCGTTACCGTCGCGAGCGCGGTCGTCGCGAGCGTCGCGATCGGTATGGGCACGTGATTGATGGCGTTCGAGCCGGCCTCGCGCACCACCGCGTCCACGAGCACGCCGGTCGCCAGGCCGTAGGAGAGAGTGTTCATGTCGATCCAGATCAGCTCGTCGAGCGAACGCGAGCGAACGTGCGTCGGAGGAGCGTTCGGATCGGGTGGGAGCTCATTGTCCGCGGTCGGCGGAGGAGGGACTTTCGGCTTCTGCATCTCGGCAGTGACTTTGAGCTGCGCCGATGCTTGCTCTCTCAACGACTCGGTCGGCGCGATTGGCACGAGCGCCGTGAAGCCTGCGATCGCTAGCTCGTACTCGCCGCGGGCGAGGTGACCGCTCGCGTCTGCGAACCGCGCGCGCCAAGTCTCCTCGTCGAGCGCCGCCTCCGCGGCATCCGGGTCGGCGCCAGCATCCGCCTCTTGCGCGAGCGAAACCGCGGGCAAGAGCAAGATCGAGAAGAAAAGACAAGAGCGGAGCGTACGCATCGTCACCCCATCATCAGTGGTGCGCGACCGCGCGCAGACACGTATAGTCGCACGCTCTGGAGACAGCGCGTTTGACCAACCTAGGCGACAACATCCGCTTCTTCGCGGCGACCGACGTCGGCAAGGTCCGCGAGCACAACGAGGACAACTTCCTCGTCGACAAGAAGCTCGGGCTCTTCATCGTCGCAGACGGCATGGGCGGGCACGCCGCGGGCGAGGTCGCGAGCGCGATCGCCGTGCGCACCGTGCACGAAGAGGTGAAGAAGGAGCGCGGCATCCTCGAAGGCTACATGCAGGGCCAGAAGGACGTCACCACGCGAGACGTCGTCGCGCTGCTCGAGTACGCCGTCCAGCGCGCGTGCGCCAAGGTCCACGAGGAGGCGCAGGCCGACGTGGCCAAGCGCGGCATGGGCACGACCCTCTCGAGCCTGCTCGTCATCGGCCAAAAAGGCTTCATCGCGCACGTGGGAGACAGCCGCATCTACTTGATGCGCGGCGCTCGCGTGCAGCAGGTCACCGAAGATCACACGGTCATCAACGAGCTCATCAAGCGCGGCAAGCTGTCGCGCGAGCAGATCGACAAGGTCGCGCAGAAGAACGCGATCACGCGCGCCGTCGGCGTTTACGAGCGCGTGGAGGTGGACACGCTCGTGATGGAGGTGTTGCCCGCGGACGTCTTCATGCTCTGCTCGGACGGCCTCTGCGGATACCTCGAGGGCGCGCAAGAGCTCGCGCAGCCGCTCGCGTTCGACGGCGCCGCTGCACCGAAGGCGCTGATCGATCTCGCGAACGAGCGCGGCGGCAAAGACAACATCACCGCGGTCGTCGTGAAGCTCGGCGACGACGGCGCGTTCGACGAGGGCCGCGCGCGGTTGCTCGCCCTGAAGCGCGACGTGCTCGCGAAGATGCCGATCTTCTCCAAGCTCTCGGAGCGAGAGCTGCTGCGCGTGATGCAAGCCGTGGAGGTGCGCACCTACGTGGACCAAGGCACCGTGATCCGCGAGGGCGAGAAGGGCGACGAGCTCTTCATCGTGCTGAGCGGCAAGGTCGCCGTCATCCGCAGCGAGCAGGTGCTCGCCTACCTCGGCCCCGGAGAGCACGTCGGCGAAATGGCCCTGATTCGCAGCGTTCCGCGCTCCGCGACGGTGCGCGCCCAGGGGCCCGCGGAGCTCATCGCGATCCGCCGCGCGGACTTCTTCGAGATCCTGCGCAAGGAGCACGAGCTCGCGGTGAAGATGCTCTGGCAGTTCTTGGGGCGTCCTCGCCGATCGCCTCGATGCGACGAGCAGCGACCTCCGTCACGCGAAAGAA
>JAYVYD010000302.1:0-16671 GCA_043784605.1 Myxococcales bacterium
CTCCTCGCCGAACGCAGCGGCCAGCCCGTGAGCCGAGACGAAATCCTCCAGAAAATATGGGGCCTAGAGGCCGCGCCCACCAATCGCACGGTCGACAACTTCATCGTGAAGCTGAGAAAAAAGATCGAGCCTCACCCAGACCGGCCCAAGCACATCCTCACGGTCTACGGGTTCGGCTACAAGCTCGCGCCTTAGAACTGCTCCCGCTCCCACTCCCACGTCCGACGGGCTATAGAGCTTTTCCAATGGCAAAGATCCTCATCGTCGACGACCAGCGCAACATGCGCACCACGCTCGCGATGATGCTGCGAGGTGAGGGGTACGAGGTCGATGAGGCCGGAGACGGCGAGCAGGGCGCGGCGAGCGGCGCGACCGGCGCGTTCGACGTGGTGCTCACCGATCTGCGCATGGGCAGCAAGGACGGCATGGACGTGCTTCGCGCCGTGAAGGAGGCGCAGCCGATGACCGAGGTCATCGTGATGACCGCGTACGGCACGATCGAGAGCGCCGTGGAGGCCATCCGGCTCGGAGCCTTCGATTACATTCAAAAGCCTTTTTCGGAGCAGGAGCTGCTCGTCAAAGTCGGCAAGGCGATCGACAACCGGCGTCTCGCCGGAGAGGTCGCGTTCCTCGCGAGCGAGTTCAAGGACCGCTACAAGTTCGAGAACATCGTCGGCAAGTCCGGCGCCGTGCGCGAGGTGCTCGGGCGCATTGTTCGCGTCGCACCGACCGACGCCATCGTGTTGATCACCGGAGAGAGCGGCACCGGAAAAGAGCTGGTCGCAAAGGCTTTGCACGCCAACAGCCGCCGCGCCGATCGCGCGTTCGTCCCGGTCAACTGCGCCGCGATCACCGAGACACTGCTCGAGAGCGAGCTCTTCGGGCATGCGCGCGGCTCGTTCACGGGCGCCGTGAAGGCACGCAAGGGCCTGTTCGAGGAGGCGGACGGCGGCACCTTCTTCTTCGACGAGATCACCGAGACACCACTCTCGTTTCAAGCGAAATTGCTGAGGGCGATCCAGGAGAGCGAGATCCGGCGCGTGGGCGAGAACAAGCCCATCCGCGTCGACGTCCGCATCATCGCGGCGACGAACCAAGATCTGTTGAAGGCCATCGCGGAGAAGCGGTTTCGACAGGACCTTTACTACCGCCTCAACGTCGCGCGCTTTCAACTGCCGCCGCTGCGTGAGCGCCGAGAGGATATCCCCGAGCTCACGACCCACTTCTTGGACAAGTACAACAAGAAGATGGGGCACCAAGCGCGCATGGGAGAGAGCGCGCTCGAGGCAATGGAGCACTACACGTTTCCGGGCAACATCCGGGAGCTCGAGCACATGGTCGAGCAGGCCGTGGCGCTCGTGCACAGCGGAGTGATCACAGCCGACGACCTCATGCCGCCGGCCACGACCTTGATGCCCGCCGACGGCTCGGCGATGGGGGGCCGCACGCTCGCGGCCGTCGTCGACACTGCGGAGCGGAGCGCGATCGAGGCGGCGCTGCGGGACTCCGAGGGCAGTCGCGAGCGAGCCGCGGAGCTTCTGGATATTTCCCCCACCACGCTCTGGCGGAAGATGACCCGCCTCCACATCACGTTCACCTGAGCCCGTTCGTGCAACGCAAAACTTCAAGTCTGAAACCTTCGTAATTTGCACGCGAAAGATTCCGTGCGCTTAGAGACGGCATCTCCGTTGCATCAGGTTGAGCGTGCCCAAGGTTTTAGTAATCGACGATGACCTCGCTGCAGCGCGCATTCTCTCGAGCTCGCTCATGGCGGACGGATTCGAGGTGCACTCGGTTCGCAGCGCGCGAGCGGCGATCGAGCACCTGGAGCTTCACTCCATCGACGTCGTGATGGTAGACCTCATGCTGAGCGAGATGAACGGCATCGAGCTCGCGCGTCACGTGGCAACTCACTACCCGGCCTCTCGCGTCGTGCTGACGAGCGCCTACCACCTGAGCGAACGACAGCTCCTTCGCTCCAATTGCGGCGCCATCGGCTTTGTGCCGAAGCCCTACGCGGCCGAAGAGGTCACCGGTTTCTTGAGGAGCAAGCTGCCAAAGGCGAGCTGACCGGGGCGTGCTATGAGCGCCCGCGTCATGCGTGTCGCCGACCTCGACTACGAGCTTCCGCCCGAGCTCATTGCGCAAGAGCCCAGCCTTGACCGCGAGCAAGCTCGCCTCTTGGTGGTGCCGCCCGCCGGCCCGCTCGAGGACGAGCGCATAGCGGATCTCGTCCGTCGCATCCCCGAGAACGCGCTCGTCGTGCTCAACGACACCAAGGTGCTGCCCGCGCGGCTCTTCGCGCAGAAGGAGAGCGGCGGTCGGGTCGAGATCTTCTTGCTGCGCAAGACCGAGACTCGAAGAGAAGGCGATCGTGACGTGGAGATCTGGCGCGCCCTCGGAAAGGCGTCCAAGGCGCTGCGCTTCGGCGTGGAGCTGCAAGTCAACGATCGCGCGGGCGTGAAGTCTCGCTTGTTCGCGCGCATCCTCGCTCGCGCGGAGGACGACGGGACGCTCGAGGTCGCGCTCTACACGGACGGGCGAGAAACGATCGAGGAGGCGATCACGAGCGTGGGCCGCATGCCGCTGCCTCCGTACATCAAACGCGACGTCGTGCCCGCGGACGAAGAGCGATACCAGACCGTCTACGCGCGCGCGCCTGGCGCCGTCGCCGCGCCGACCGCCGGATTGCACTTCACACGCGCGCTGCTCGGGCGCCTTACGGTGCGTGGCTGCGAGGTCACGCACGTCACGCTGCACGTCGGGCTCGGCACGTTTCAGCCCGTCCTCGTGGACGATCTCGACGCTCACAAGATGCACGCGGAGTGGTTCGAGGTAACGGCGACAGCCGCGCGCGCAGTCGCGAAGGCGAGAGAAGAAGGGAGGCCCGTCGTGGCCGTCGGGACGACCGCGGTGCGCGCGCTCGAGTCGGCGAGCAAGGGCGGCGCGATCACGGCGAGCACCGGTGAGACGCGCCTCTTGATCCAACCTGGCTACGACTTCCGCGCGGTCGACATGTTGCTCACCAACTTCCACTTGCCGAAGACCACGTTGCTCGCGCTCGTCTGCGCGTTCGGTGGCACCGAGCGTGTGCTCACGGCGTACCGAGAGGCCGTCACCCGCAAGTATCGATTCTTCTCCTACGGCGACGCCATGTTGCTCACGCGCGCCACGGGCTCCTGATGAAGCCCCGAACGTCAGGCTTCGCATTCCGTGTATTGCGCAACGACGGCCACGCGCGCGCAGCCGTGCTGACGACGCCGCATGGAGACGTGGAGACGCCGACGTTCATGCCCGTGGGGACACAGGGCAGCGTGAAGACGCTCACGCCCGACGAGGTCGCGAGCACGGGTGCGCGCGTCGTCCTCGGCAACACCTACCACTTGTGGCTCCGGCCCGGGCCCGATCGCATCGCGGCGTTCGGCGGCTTGCACGAGTTCTCTCGCTGGCCACACGTGATGCTGACAGACTCGGGCGGCTTTCAGGCGTACTCACTCTCGGCGAGCGGCGGTAAGCGCGCGGGGGCGACGCTGAAGAAGCTGGTCGCGCCTTCGGAGGAGGGCTTCACGTTCAAGAGCCACCTCGACGGGAGCGCGAAGTTCCTCTCGCCGGAGATCGCGGTGGAGGTGCAGTCCAAGATCGGCGCGGACATCCAGATGCAGCTCGACGTGTGCCCACCGGGAGACTCTCCGCGTGACGTGGTCGAGCGCGCTGTGCTTCAGACCACGCGATGGGCCAAGCGCGCGCTCGCCACGCCGCGCAAGCCCGACCAGGCGTTGTTCGGCATCGTTCAAGGCGCGACGTTCGTCGACCTGCGTCGCGCGCACGCAGACGAGCTCGGGGCGCTGGAGCTCGACGGGCTGGCGCTCGGCGGTTTCTCGGTCGGCGAGCCCGTCGAGAAGATGCACGCGACGCTCGCAGAGGTGGCTCACCACCTGGACGCCGAGCGGCCGCGGTACTTGATGGGCGTGGGTACGCCGAAGGATCTCCTCATCGCGATCGGCTGCGGCGTCGACATGTTCGACTGCGTGCTGCCGACCCGCAACGCGCGCAACGGCCAGGCTCTCACGCGCTTCGGGCGCGTGGTGATCAAGCAGGCGCGCTACGCCGACGATCGATTGCCCATCGATCCCGCGTGCTCGTGCTTCGCGTGCGCCGGCGGTTACTCGCGTGCGTACCTTCGTCACCTGTTCGTGGCAAAAGAGATCCTCGTTCTGCGGCTCCTCTCTCTCCACAATCTCCACTATTACGCGGAGCTCGTAAAAGGGGCGCGAGACGCCATCCTGGCAGGGCGCTACGAGGCGTACGCCGCCGCGGCCCTCAGTGAGTTGGCAGTGAGTTAGCGGTGAGTTAGCGGCGAGTTAGCGGCGAGTACCGGCGAGTTAGCGGCGAGTACCGGCGAGTTAGCGGGGCCTCGTGAGTGAAGAGCTATCCCCGGGCCCCCGATACCGGTACCGTGGTGTGTCGCATGGCGGACGAGAAAAAGCCGCAGCCACTCGGACGCATTCTACTGCGCCAGAAGCTGATATCGCAGGGTGACCTCGACTCTGCGTTGGCCGATCAAGCCGGAACTCCGCTCGCGTCACGACTGATCGAGCGCGGGCTCGTGACGGAGATCGACGCGCTGCGCGCGCTCTCGGAACAGCACGGAGTGCCCGGGATCGAGCTCTCGCAAGTCGCGATCTTCCTGGAGCACCTCGTCGTGCCGCGAGAGGTGGCCGAGGCTCACAAGATCCTCCCGGTCCTCGTGAAGGGGGACCGCGTCTTTCTCGCGATGGCCGACCCCACCGACAAGCGTGTCATCGACGAGCTAGAGTTCGTCACCGGCAAGAAGGTCTATCCGTACGTCGCGCTCACCGGCAATCTGCTGAAGGCGATCCACGCCGCGTACGACGCCCGCGGGCAAAGCGAGATTTACTACCTCGGCCCCAACGTCACGCAGGAGACGCTCAATCGCCTCGGGCTGTCGGATCGCTCGGATCCCGGTCACGCCCCGACGAGTGACAGCACGTTGATCGAGCCACGTCCCGTGATGGACGAGCAGACACGCACCAGCTCCACGGACCTCCAGATCTCCACGACCGACCTCGGCAACGTGACGACGGAGGACTCGACGATCGCGCAGCTGCCGTCCGAGCTCCGCATCAAGGTGAACGCAGCAACCCCGGACAAGACCGAAGAGCCCACGGGCAAGCTCGTCTTGATCGTCGACGACGAAGAAGACATCCGCAAGATGTTGAAGCGGCTGCTCGTCGGCAAAGGTCACCGTGTGATCGAGGCCGATCGCGGGCTGCTCGCGCTGCGCATGGTGAAAGAGAACACGCCGGACCTCATCATCCTGGACGCAATGCTCCCAGAGGTGCACGGGTTCGACATCGCGCGGCGCATCAAGGGCAGCGACAAGTACGGCAAGATCCCCATCATCATGATCAGCGCGGTCTACCGCGGATGGCGAATCGCCGAGGACCTCAAGGCGAGCTACGGCATCAGCGCGTACTTGGAGAAGCCGTTCAAGATCGCCGACGTCGTCGCGGCGGTCGCACGCGCCCTCACGGATGGCCCTCTGCCGTCGGCGCAGGCCGAGCGCGACATGAGCGCGGAGGCGGAGAAGGCGCTCGCGGACGGCATCGCCGCATACAAAGAGGGCAACGTGGATGATGCGCTCGCGCTGTTGAAGCACGGCGTGTCGATCGATCCGCTCGCGTTCCGTCTGCGCTTCCAGCTCGGCTTGCTCTACGGAAAGCGTGGGATGGTGTACGAGGGCATCCAAGAGCTCGAGAAGTCCATCGAGATTTCACCCAAGCATTTCTCGGCGCTCAAGAACCTCGCGATCCTCTACGAAAAGGCGGGCTTTCGTCACCGAGCGATCGAGGTGTGGGAGCGCGCAGTGCACGTCGCGCCAGATGAGCCGACGAAGACCCAAATCAAAGGGCACTTGATCGGCCTTCTGTGATTTCCATGAGTCTGCGATGCGATGAGAACTTACTCGTTGGCCAAGACGTACGTTTGTCCGGTATCTTGGCGTGACGCATTCACAAGGACCGAGTGATCGACCGTGAAGTTTCTCTGCGATCAGTGCAAAGCGAAATACCAGATTGCCGACGACAAGGTCGTGGGCAAGACGGTGCGTATGAAGTGCCGCAAATGTGGGCACATGATCGAGGTCAAGGCGGAGGTCACCGAGAGTAGCGTCGCGACGAAGCTGCCCGGGGAGCCGACCGTCGCTTCACCCGCTCCCGCCAAAGCCGCCGCGCCCGGCGCAAAGCTGCCGCAGCCTCCTCGCGCCACGCCGCAAGCGCCTCGCGCACCGGCAGCTCCTGTCGCGAAGCCGGCCGCGCCGAAGGGCGCCCTCGCGACGAGCCTCGCGTCCGCGCGCCCGCCAGCGCAATCGCGCGCGGAGGGACCACTGGCCAGCGCGTTCCAGAAGAGCGTCCAACAAAAAGACGACGACGCGGCCATGCTCGATCTCCACACGGCGAGCGAGTGGTACGTCGCGATCAACGGCGTGCCTGTCGGACCGATTCGCGTCGGCGAGTTGAAGCGCAAGGCCGCGAGCGGCGGGATCACCGAGGACTCGCTCTGCTGGCAAGAGGGCATGGAGGAGTGGCGGCCTGTTCGCAGCGTCACGGAGCTCGCCGCGTTGCTTCGCGAGGTGGCGGCAGCAGGTCGGCCCTCGCTCGTGACGCCGCCTGTCGCGGACGTTCGCCCCTCCATGTCTCCGCCAGGAGTGGCGCCGAAACACGCGCAGACTCCACGTGCGCCACAGCCTTCGCGTACAGACTCGGGTCGACCACTCTCGCCTGCCGCACGTAGCAACGTGGTCGCGATCAACTCGCGCCTCGCGACTGCAGAGCAGCTGAATCGAGAGGAAGAGGATCACACGGTCGTCGGCGATCCGTTCGCCATACCTCCGCCTGCGCCGAGACCCGTCGCAGACCCCTTCGCTTCACCGATCGTCGCGACCGCACCGTCTGCGGCTCTCGCACCGAGCCCCGATGTGTCGATTGCGGCTACGAGCGACGTTGCGGCTGCGATCGCGCAACCTCAGAAGGCACCGCCTTGGATCGCCATCGGTATGCTCGTCCTGTTCGGGGCTTTCGGCGTGACTGCGGCGATCATGATCTTCCAACGGCCGCCGGTGCCGGTCGCCGGTCCAGTCGCGACTGTCGCTCCCGTCGCGAGCGTCCCATCGACTCCTCCAACGACCACGGTCGCGATCGCGAACACCGCGCCCAGCGCGTCCGTCGCACCGACTAGCCCCGATAAGCCCGCGGCGGTCGCCATGAACGGCGGCGGCGGGGTCAGGCCCGCGAGCACGGGGACCGGCAAGGTCGTCGATCCGTCGATCGCGGCGCTCCTCGGCAACAACACCGGACCTGTCGGTCCAGGCACTGGCCCCGCGAGCGGCGGTGGAGGCGGTAGCCAAGCCGCGCTCAGCAGCGACGCGATCGAGAGCGTCGTTCGCATGCACTCCACGAGCGTCAAGCGTCAGTGCTGGGAGCGCGGCGGCAGCACCATGGCGGACGTGAACGTGAAGGTCCACCTCACGATCTCCGGCAACGGCACCGTGAAGGACACGAGCGCGACGGGCAACGACCCCGCGATCGCCAAGTGCATCGAGAACTCCGTTCGCATGTGGACGTTCCCGGCGTCTGGCGGCAACACGGACGTCGACATCCCGTTCCACTTCTTGCGCCAATAAACGCAACCCAAGTCGCGCTCGGTCGATGGGAGCGCGAGGTGGTCCCGTTGCGCTTCTGGCTGTGCTCGTTGGTCGTCATGTTCATGCTCGGATCCGCACGCGCGGACGTGGGTCACCGGCCCGCTGAAGCGACGCTGAACGATCTCGTCGCTCGCCTCGCACCCGAGGAGCGCACGCGCACGCGGGGGGTGTACTTGGCGTTCGACACCTCTAGGAGCGACACGATCGCAGATGCGGCGTGCGACGACGACGGTGACTACGTGATCGTGCTGAGTGATGCGATGTTGGATCTGATCGACCGCGTGTCTGTCGCGGTCCTCGCCGACGACACCGGTGCCGTGCTCGTCGCGTACGAAACGTCGCTCGGGGCGCAGCCACCAGGCGCCGCGCTGCTCCCGCTGCCTGCGGGCGGCTATCCGAGAGCAGTCGATGTCTCTGGTCACGAAAGGGTCCGCACCGAGATCCTCAGGTACGTGATCGGCGCGGAGCTCTCGCACGGCGTGAGCGGACGCCTCTTGTGTCCGTCCCCCACGCTCACTCGCGAGTCCGGTGACGACGTGTGGACGGACAACGAGAGATCCGCCGAAGCGCGAGCGGCGCGCGCGCTGTACACGACCGCGAACGTGGCGGCGGCCGACCTTCGCGCGCTCGACTGGATGCTCGCCGCAGGTTCGACCGAGCGCGGCGCGATGGCACTCCTCGATGCACAAGGAGCGCTCGCTCGGGCCTCGAGCTACGCGCGCTCCCACGAGCGATCCTCCATGCGAGCGTCGCTCCTCCATACGTCCGCGAGCGAGTGGCGAGCGCAGAACGACTCGCCTCGATGAAGTGTAAAGTGTGGCGAGTTTGCGCCGTTGGTCATTGTGCTTCCCAAACGCGCAAACCGAACTATTCTTCGGCTCGACTTTAACTCGCACCAAGAGGCCGAAGCTCCGATGATCAACCGCACGTATCTCCTCCGCACCTTGCCGCTCTTCGCAACCACCGGGATCGCAGTCCTTGCGGCGGTCGCTTGTGGTGGCGGCAACAAGGACGCGAACACCGTTCCGAGCGCGAGCGCGGGTTACAATCAGCCGCCGCCAGGTGGCTACCCGCCCGGCAGCTATCCGCCGCCGAACAACGGCTATCCGCCGCCGAACAATGGCTACCCGCCGCCGAACAACACGGGCGCTCCGCCTATGGGCAGCGCTCCTCCCGCCGCGAGCGGTGGTTTGCCCGGCATGCCGCTCGACCAGAACCTCTTGGCGCAGCTCGCAGCTGCGGGCAACGCGATGATGGGTGGCGGAGTGATCCCCAACGGCGATCCCGTCGATATCGGCATAAAGGCCACTTCGATGAGCTCCGCCCCCGGAATGCAAGCGGATGGCGCCTCGGTCAAGGACACCCTCGCGGCAGACGGTCACAAGTCCGTGCTCGTCACGCTGCAAGGTGGCAAGTGCTACACATTCATCGCGTTCTCGCCGCCGGGTCAGGTCACCAACGTCGATCTCCACCTGTTGACGCCGCCGTTCTACAACATGGAAGCGGGGCACGACGATACGAACACCAACACGGCGATCATCGGCAGGGGCAACAACCCGCTGTGTCCATTCACCCCGTTCCCGGTGCAGTACAAGTTGGACGTTCACGCCAAGGGCGGTCAGGGCATGATCGGCGTGCAGATGTTCTCGAAGAACAAGTAAGCACTCGCAACCTACGCTCACGTTGGTCGAAGGGAGGATGCCATGCGCGTCCTCCCTTTCGATCATTTGGACTACCCGAATCGACTTCGCCACACCCACAAGCGACCCGAGCAAATCTGGGTCGAGGGCGATCTCACCGAGCGCAAAGTACACGTCGCGATCGTCGGCGCCCGCGAAGCGACCCCGCTCGGTTTGAAGTACGCGCAAGAACTCGCGCATGACGTCGCCAAAGCTGGCGGGGTCGTCGTATCCGGCGGCGCGATAGGGATCGACGCAGCGGCGCACGAAGGCGCGCTCGAAGCGAACGGCGTGACGTGGGCAGTCTTGCCGACGGGTCACGATCACCCGTTCCCCGAAAATCACGGCGAGCTCTTCACTCGTATCGCCGCGAGTCGGGGAGCGACGCTCTCTCAGTACCCACCCGAAACGAAGACGCTTCGCGCGCAATTTCATCCACGCAACCGGGTGCTGGTAGCCCTCTCGGACGTCGTCGTGATCGTGCAAGCAGGACTCATCTCGGGGACACGCAACACGGCGAAGTGGGCGCGCGAGCTCAAGCGTCCTCTTTGGGCAGTCACGACCGCCCCATGGATTGAGGAACGAGGGTTCAACGGGTTCGAAGGTTGCTTCCTCGAGATCGCGCGCGGAGCTCAGCCGCTCTGGTCGACCGAACGATTTCTCAAAAGGGTCGGGCTCGCCCCCTTGGGTCCCGCGCTCAGCTCTCCTCCGCCACGAACAAATGAGAACGAAAACAAGGTTTTGGAGTGCATGGGCGCTCGAGAGGTCCACGTGGACGAAATCGTGCTGACGACGGGCCTATCAGTAGGTCAGGTCGTGACGGCGCTCTTGACGATGGCCTTGGAGGACGTAGTAGTAGAGGCGTCAGAGCGGTGGTACCGGGCAAAGCGTCCCGTGTAGCTCCGTGAAACTATTGCATTTTATTCGGAGCTCGCGCTGAGCTCGCTCGTTTAGGCACGGAAACTCGAGGTAGGATGGGCAAGACACTCGTGGTCGTGGAGTCGCCGGCGAAGGCGAAAACGATCAAGAAGTACTTGGGGCAGGGCTACGAGGTTTTGGCATCGAAGGGGCACGTCAAAGACCTGCCCAAGAAGATGGGCATCGACATCGAGCACGGCTTTACGGAGACCTACCAGGTCATCGAAGGCAAAGAGAAGGTCCTCAACGAGCTCAAGGCCGCCGCCAAAGAGGCCGACCACCTCCTGCTCGCGACCGACCCCGATCGCGAAGGCGAGGCCATAGCTTGGCATCTTAAGGAGGAGCTTGGTCACAAGGACGCGATGCGCGTCGAGTTTCACGAGATCACCAAAGCCGGCGTTCAGCGTGGCGTCGCCTCGCCGCGCGAGCTCGACAAGCACTTGTACGACGCGCAGCGCTCACGCCGCGTGCTCGATCGCATCGTGGGTTACGACGTCTCCGCGCTGGTCTGGAGCAAGCTCGCGTTCGGACTGTCTGCGGGTCGCGTGCAGAGCGTTGCGCTTCGCTTGATCGTGGACCGCGAGCGCGAGATCGAGGCGTTCATCCCCGAGGAGTACTGGAACTGCGGCGCTTCCCTCGAGACGGACAAGAAGCAGGCGTTCTACGCCAACCTCAACAGCAAGAACGGCGAGAAGCTCGAGGTCAAGAACGCGGCACAAGCCGCCGAAGCTCGAACGGCACTGGAAGCCGCGTCGTTCGTCGTCAAGAAGGTCACGAAGAGCGAGCGTCGTCGAAAGGCGCCCGCCCCGTTCACCACGAGCAAGCTCCAACAAGACGCGGTGTCGCGCCTCGGCTTCGGCGCCAAGCGCACGATGCAGATCGCCCAGGGCTTGTACGAGGGCATCGACCTCGGCAAGGACGGCGGCGCGGTCGGTCTCATCACGTACATGCGCACGGACTCCATGCGCGCCGCTCCCGAGGCGATCGCCGCCGTTCGAGAGCACATCGCCACGACGTACGGCCCAGAGTACGTGCCCGCCGAACCGAACGCGTTCAAGTCGAAGAAGAACACGCAAGACGCGCACGAGTGCATCCGGCCAACGTCGATGGATCTCTCGCCCGAGTCCGTGAAGAAGCACCTCAAGGACGATCAGTGGAAGCTCTACAAACTCATTTGGGATCGCTTCCTCGCGAGCCAGATGAAAGAGGCCATCTACGATCAGACTGGCGTCGACATCGACAGCAAGCCGAAGAACAGCAAGGACTCGTACAACCTCCGCGTCGGCGGTCGGGTTCTCAAGTTCGCGGGCTGGCTCGCGGCGATCGGCATCAACGTCGGCGTCGCCGGTGAAGAAGGCGATAAAACCGAGGTCGAGAAAAAGGACGCCGCTCCGGACGACGAAGACGCGACGCTTCCGGATCTCAAAGAGGGCGACGTCGTCTTCTTGCACGCGCCGCCGGGAGTCGTCACCGAGCAGAAGTTCACGCAGCCGCCGCCCCGTTACAGCGAAGGTTCGCTGGTGCGAGACCTCGAGGAGCGCGGCATCGGCCGCCCGAGCACGTACGCCGAGATCATCAGCAAGGTGCAAGCACGCGACTACGTCGAGAAGCTCGAGGGCGGACGGTTTCGTCCGACCACGCTTGGCAAGTACGTCGTCGACGGGCTCGTCTCCTCCAAGCTGGACTTCATGGACCCCGCGTTCACCTCCAGCATGGAGCAAGAGCTCGACGAAGTGGAGAGCGGCAAAGAGGATCGCGTCGTGTTGCTCTCGCGCTTTTACAAGCGCTTCAAAGAGCAGCTCGATCAGGGCAAGAAGGGCAAGCGCTGGAACCCCGAGCCCACGCCCACCGGTGAGAAGTGCGTCGAGTGCGGCGACGGCGAGATGATGAAGCGGTGGAGCAAGAACGGCTGGTTCCTCGGCTGCTCGAACTACCCCAAGTGCAAGACCACGCGAGACCTCGGCCCCGACGGCACCGGCGCAGGCGTCGTCGCGCAGCGTGACGCAGGCATCACGTGCGACAAATGCGGCAAGCCCATGATCATCCGCGGCGGTCGCTACGGCGAGTTCATCTCGTGCACGGGATATCCCAAGTGCAAGAACGCCAAGCCCGTCCCCCTCGGCATCACGTGCCCGAAGTGTGGCGGCGACATCATCGAGATTCGCAGTAAAAAGAAGGGCGGCAAGACCTTCTACGGGTGTTCGAACTATCAGATCGAGACCATCAAGTGCGACTTCAAGCTCTGGCAAAAGCCCATCAAAGAACCGTGTCCGCTCTGCGCGGCGACGTTCCTCGTGATGGGCGGCACTCGAGCAAAGCCGATGATTGTCTGCGCCAACAAAGAGTGCGGCTTCAAACGCAATGTCGAAGAGCCGACCGAGAGCGTAGAGATTCCCCCGGCCGACGCCCCTCAGCTCGGCGCTTGATCTGTCAACGAACTCGCGTCGCGTAGGCGACGCCGTCACCGAGAGGCAAGATCACGCCTCGTAGCGACGCGTCCGTGGTGATCGCTCTGTTGAACGCGCGCAGCGCTTCCACGCGTATGCGCTCGTCCTCGGGCACGTCCGCCGCGGCCGTGAGCCCCTTCCACAGCACGTTGTCGGCGACCACCAGTCCGCCGATGGACAGCCTGGGGAGTACAAGCTCGAGGTAACGCGGGTAGTCCTGCTTGACGCAGTCGATGTAGACGAGGTCGATCGTTCCATCGAGCTCCGCGAGTGTCGCGATCGCGTCTCCCTCGATCACGGAGACACGGTCCGCGAGGCCCGCTTCCTCTACGAAACCTCGCGCAACGGCGCACAGCTCTGGCGAGCTCTCGATGGTCTGCACGCGAGCGTCTGGGCCGGCAGCGCGGGCGAGTACGATCGCGCCGTAGCCGATGTTCGTTCCGACCTCCACGATGCGCTTGGGGCGCGCGGCTGCTGCCGTGATCGCCAAGAACGAGGCTACCTCCGGGTCGCTGATCGGCTGCTTATGAGCGGCCGCGTACGCCTCCATCTTGACCAACAGCGCGTCGCGCGGCGACTCGATCGACTCCAGGTAGGTCGCTTGGTCCGCTTTGAGGATCGAGTCCGAGGCGTGCTTCATTTCAGGTCCTATCGAAGACTGTGTCCGCGACGGTACAAAGATAAGAAGGATAGACACGCACATGGCGCCTCCAACTTGCGCGGACATCGACGGTGGAGATTAGCCCTGATTGTTGCCGGTTTGCTAGGCCGCCCCAAACCCTACTCGAGGAAGGTAGCTCGCGAGACGGCGTATGCCCAAGTGCGCAACGCTCGAATGTCTTGGCAACGTCGTCCACCGAAGGAACAATACGGCTTAATCGGAACTTCGTGCCGTTTGCCAGATTCCGTTGAGCCGCATTGACCAACACGACCACCACCGTACTCACGATTGCCAGCCGCGAGATCTCGCATAGCGAGGGTGGGCCTCTCCATGCGGAGTACGCGCTCTTCGATGGTGAGTGCATCGAGCTACGGAAGACGGAGCCAGGGATCGTTCGTGAGGTGGGGTACCGCACGACCGTCGCCGAAGCGCGCCACCGCTTGGACGCCGCTGGCCTGACCATCGACGTGGCGCTCCGTGCGTCAGCCGCGATGAAACAAGGTCTCGCATCCTTCTTCGCGCGAGGCCCGGTCGTTCGCCGCGTCGTGCAGTCGCTTGGCCCGCGCGAGCTGTTTCAGGGCCGCATCTACCAAGCCGAAGCGAAGACTTACGACGGAGTGTGGCTCGACCTGCGCGTCCTCGGCGAACAGCTGGGTGACGGCGGCGCTGTGGCGATGCAGCTGTTCCACCTCATCTCCCTGCTTCACGAAGCGCCGGACGACGCAGATGTGTTCTTGGGGACGCTCGGGGTCACGCGCCCGAAGCCGGCGGGTTTCCGCAGTCATCGTCGCGTCTCGCTTTCGGGGGAGACGTGGGCCGAGCGGATCGCGCTCCTCGCGTCGCGCTTCGCAGGGGGCACACTCCACGAGTCTGGGCCGAGCCGTGTCGAAATCCTCGACGAGCTAGGGGCGAGCTTCGCGCTCGCCAACGACGCGGGTCGCGCGCGCCTCGCTATGATCGAGCGGGCGACTGCGGTGTCACGCACGCCACCGGCGCGCGGTCCGCTGTCCGATCCCGCCGCTTGGTCGATCGAGTCGCAGATCAACGCCGGTGACGTGACCGGCGCAATGAACCGAATCTCCGCGATGGAGCAGACCCACCCGGTGGAGACGCCATCGCTCGTCTACCTGCGCTCGCGCACGGCCCTGCTCGCCGCACGCGAAGAGCCGCGCGTCATCGCAGAGCGCGTCTCGAAGCTCGCGGCGCGCGCGTCGTTCGCGGAGCTCGAGCTGCTCGCGGCACAGGCGTGGGCGGCTGCGGGAGATATGGCGCGCGCGCTGCCGTTCGCGCGAACGCTCGCGTCGAACGATCAACTGCACGAAGAGCTGCGCGCCCACGCGATGCGCATCGTACGTGCGGCGGAGCGCGGCGAGGTCAGCTTGCCTCCCGGATTCTTGCCGAGCGCGGCGCAGCAGGCGAGCGAGCCTCCCGCGACGGTGCGGCCTCCTCCCGAAGTGGAGCCAACACGCACGAGCCATCGAAGTCCATCGGGCTCGTCCCAACGCGCGTCCAACCCTTGGCAGCGCGAGGTGTCTGCAGCGACCGGCGCCCGCGGTTCATTGAAGTTGGACGCAGCGCTAGCGTCACCCGCGACGCCGCGTATGGGGCCCGAGCCCAAGATGAGCCCGCTGCCGTTCATCCTCGATCCCTTGCTCGCGTCCGCTCCTGAGATGCAGATCGACATACCCATCATCGAAGAGTCGGGTGTGCACACGCTGGCTAGACAAATAGAGACTCCGCTCGCGCATGATCCACGGCGCGTGCCGACCGAGCCGCCACCGCCGAGCAATCCCGTCACGTGGATGCGTGGGGCGTCGCAGCCTGCTTTTAGGGCGATTCCTCGCCGCACGACGCCGGCGCACTTCGCCGCGGGCGTAGCCGGCGTCGCCGAGACGCTCTCCGACCCCGTCATCGAGCCGCTCGCCGATTACGATCTCGCGCAGAGGCTCCTCGAGATTCGCGTGCAGTTTACACAGATGGCGCGCGAGCTCGGACGCCTGTACCGCGTGCAGCACAACATCGAGCTTCGCACTGACCTCGACTCGATCGAGGCGATCCAGACGCAGCTCCGCGATCGCTACGCCGAGAAGGGCATCCGAAGTCAGGCGGCCGCCGCGGACGTACGTAGGCACGGCGCGCTCTTGAGCGAGATCCTCGTGCGCACCCTCGGCGGGCGCTGGATCGACGTCGAGCCGCAAGAGCTCGGTCACTGGGCGATGGTGCTCCCGAGCCAGGTGCGCGTGTGGCCGTTCGGTCGCGTGCTCCGCTTGATCGCGATGGGCAACCGAGAGCGCGATCTCGTGAGCTACTACCTCGAGCTCTGCGCGCGATCCAAGTAATGCCGAGGTTCGATCTCGGCCCTCGGCCCGACTCTGCGGAGTACGAACTCGAGCGCGGCGAGTGGAGCCTCGAGGACTTCGATCGTGTCGCGTTCGTTCACCGCGCGCTCGACGTCCTGCGGCTCGAGCCAAAGACCAAGGTCGTGATTTGTCGCGGAAGGCACCTTCGCGTCGACGCGGGGCGTGCGTGGGGTGAAGGGGAAGGACAGCGCTGGGCGCTCGTGTCCGTGCCCGAGAGAGCGTCGAGGCGCGCGCTTGCGCTAGCGATCGCTGGGCTCATGGGATCCGAGGCTCGCCCTTGGGCGCTCGACGTGCTCCTCTCGTTGCCGTGAGCGAACCGAACTACATCACCAAAGAGGGCGCAAAGCGTTTGCAAGAGGAGCTCGCGCGCCTGCTCTACAAAGATCGCGCGAAGGTGGTTCAAGACGTCGCCGATGCAGCAGCGCAAGGAGATCGCAGCGAGAACGCGGAGTACATCTACGGCAAGAAGAAGCTCCGCGAGATCGACCGTCGCATCCACTGGCTCACCAAACGCCTCGAGAGCGCGCAAGTCGTACCGCCACGGATCGACGGCTCGACGAGGATCTTCTTTGGCGCGATCGTCGAGATCGAGGACGAAGAGGGAGCACGCGCTACCTATCGAATCATCGGCGAAGACGAGATCGACACCAAGCGCGGAGACATCAGCTACAAATCGCCGCTCGGACGCGCGCTCCTGAAGAAGGAGGAGGGCGACGTCGTGATGTTGCGCAGACCCAGCGGAGAGGTCGAGGTCTCGGTCATCTCCGTGCGATACGCTCTCGCTACTGAACCTTGATCTGGCCCTCGGTGAGGTCGCCCTGATCGTGGAGATAGAAGGTGTAGGTTCCTGCGGCGGTGATCGCCCTCGCTTGACCGTCGAACT
>JAYVYD010000303.1:0-30717 GCA_043784605.1 Myxococcales bacterium
GTCTCCGTTGTCGAAGCACTTCGAGCTTACTCCGGTCATCGCGAGAACATGATGTAGAACGGGCGTGTGGGACCGCTCGAATGTGCGCAGTCCGCGCGACATTCCAAAATATCGACCGAGCCCTTCGCAAAGCCGCCTGGCTATTGTCGCCCTGCTGATGTGGCCCAGGGGAAGATTACTTGCAAAACCAGCGGTAGACCGTGCTCGCGCGCAAACCAGGGAGCGACTTGTCACCACCAGTTGAAGAATTCGCCATATTCGGCGCCACCCAAACCCACGGCGAGCGATAGATACATCGCATTCGGCGCGGTGGCAGCGAAGCAGACATCGTACTCACCGGCGATCGCGAACGAGTAGACTCGACCCGACGAGGTTGGGGGGAGCCAGCGATGCGGACGCACGAGGACTTCGAGTCCCGGGCTCGTTCCGCCCGGGAGCACGCCCTCGACGAAATCGATGTCGAGATCGAAGCTGGTGACGCAAAGGAAGAAAGCGCGCGGTCCGCGAAAGGTTTCCCGGGGTGGCGGCTCTCGGTTCTCGTGAAGTGCGTCTTGGCGTATCACCTCGTAGCCACGAGCAAAGTTGACCGTCGGATCGGGTGACGTTTGCGGCGCGCGCCGGACCATCTCTTGGGGCAAGGCTAAGGTGATGGACGACCATGAAGCCACTTGGGCCCTGCCAGCACGTAGAAAGATGGACCGACGCCGAGTTGGCCGACTTGAGGGCCGGCCTTGGCGTGCACGTTCAGTCCGAGCCCGGGCGAGAATCGCGGATTCCTCTCCGGTCCAGGACCTGCGAGCGCGTCGACGGTCACCACGCTCTGTCGCGGGTCGTCCACCGCATACGCTCCTCCTACTTCGAGCAGCTCGAGATGACCTCAACCCGCGCACAACGATGCGATTCCCAAGATGGCGCCGGGGCGACTTATCACGGGCGGCGGCCGATCCGTACGAGGCGGCGGACGAAGGTTTGGGCGCTTGCCGGGAGCATCCTTGCAGTGGTCAAAAAGCCTTCAACTCCTAACCAAGGTGGAGTTTTCCCGGTGTCGTTGAGATGGTTTAGGCCGCCTTGGTGAGAGGGCAGTCGTTCTCTGCAGGCATAGTGTTACGGCATCGAAACGATATTGATCGGTGTGGACCGAGGTTGATTGCATGGTTTCTCCATTTGCGTGTCAACGAGACCAAATGAGGCCCATTGGGAGAGGGCGCGCGAGTCGCGTAGGTCGCAATTGGCTAATCACTGTCCAACGGTAGTGTCGCGTGGTCGCCTACTTGAATCGCTTTGAGCTCGTCGTCGCGAGAGAGCTCGCTCCATAGTCCCCACGCGCGCACTTGTTTGTCCAAGTAGATGACGCGCTCGGCGCAACGCGCGATCGCCTGCAAATTGTGGGTGACGAGCACTGCGGCGATCGTGTCACTCGCACTGATCTCGACCATGAGATCGATGATCGCCGCGCGGCCACCGACGTCCACGCCGGCGGTGGGTTCGTCCAAGATGATGAGCTCTGGTTTGGTCACGAGCGCGCGCGCCAAGAACACACGCTGCGTTTCGCCGCCCGATAGATCGCGCATCTGCGCCTTGGCGAGCTTGCTCGCGCCGGTTCGTTTGAGCGCCTCCATAGCGATTGCCCGCTCGTCGTCGGTGATGCGCATCGGCCACCGCCCGCGCAAATTGGCCACGATGACCTCGAGGGGCGTCGCGGGAAAATCGCGATCGAAGCTCTTTCGTTGAGGCACATAACCGATGAGCCTCCGCCCACGGATGGGGTCCTCGCCGCGCACCAACACGGCACCCGTGTCTGGCTTCACCAACCCCAATATCACCTTGAGCAAGGTCGACTTGCCCGCGCCGTTTGGACCACACAGACACAAGAACTCGCCGACCGGTACGTGGAACGAGACGTTCTCGAGGACGGTCTTCTTGCCGTATTGCACGGTCACCTCGCGCACCTCGAGCACGCGTGGGGCGTCCACTGGCGGCAGCGTGCCGAAGTGCAATCCCGAGTACCGACGGCTCGCGATCGAAGAGGTAGGCGGCTCTGACGCCATTACTTCAAATACTTCTCGAGGCTGTCCACGTTGAAGCGAATGAGTTTTTCGTAGCTGTCGGTGCCCTCGGTGCCGCCGACGGGGTCCAGCTTGCCGAGAGGGATCTTCGCGGCGTCGGCAATTGTCTGCGCCGGGCGCGGGTCGAGCTGCGGCTCGCTGAAGAGCGCGGGCACCTTCTTGGCAGCGACGACCTTGAGCACCTCTTGGATGTACTCGCCCGTGGGCGTCGACCCAGGGAAGGGCTCGATCACGGCCAAAATCTGCAACTTGTAGCGATCGGCGAAGTAGTTGAACGAGCCGTGAAAGGTGATGAAGCCCTTGGTCTTCCACGCAGCGGTTCGCTGCTCTGTCTCCTTGTCAAGCTTCTCCAGCTTGCCATCCAGCTCGGTGGCGCGCTGTCGGTACTCGTTGGCGTGAGCGACGTCGACGCGGCCGAGCTCGTCGCCAATGGCCTTCACCATCACACGCGCGCGCGCCGGGTCCATCCAGACGTGCGGGTCGGTCACGCCCTTGTCGTGATCGTGATCGTCCTCGGGGATCGTGCGATGCGCCGCCTCGTCTCCGACGGGGTCGTCCTTCACCGTGAGCGTCGGGACTCTCTCTCCGACCTTGAGCACGCGTGCGTTCGGAGCGGCGTCCTTGACGAGCTTCTCCATCCAAGGATCGAGGCCCACGCCCACCATCACGGCGAGCTTGCACGCCGCGACCTCCTCGACGTCCTTGGGGGTCGGATCAAACGTATGTTCGCTGTGGCCCGGCGGAAGCAGGAGCTCCACGTCGGCGTCCGGTCCCGCGACTTGCCGCACGAGATCGTAGATGGGAAAGATCGAGACGGCGACCGTGGTGCGGCCGGACGTCTTGGCCTTGCCACACCCGCCGCAGCCCGTGATCGTCGATGCGGCGATCGCCAAGACCCAGAGGAGCGCGTTTCTTCTCACGCGTCGGACGATATCAGAGTTGATTATAGTGATGCCATGCGCCAGCTCGCCTTAGCGTCGGCACTCGCCTGCTTCGCGCTGTGCGCGGATGCGCGCGCCTTGGGCGTTGGCTATCCGGCGGGCTCGTACGCAAGGATCGCTGGCGAACGCTCGCTCGTCGTGTGGGATCCCAGCGCGCGGCGCGAACATCTGGTGCTGAAGGCCTGGTTCGAGGGAGACGGGCGCGCGATCGTGCTTTTCGTGCCGACGCCGAGCGCTCCCCTTGTCACGAAGGTGAAGGACGGCGTGATCGATCGCGTCGTCGCGCTCGTCGATGGAAACGCGCTGCCGGTCCCCGAAGCGCCCGCTGGCGGAGCAGACGTCATGTTGCGGGTGCGCGTCGACGAGCTCGCGATCTCGTCGCTCACGCCGGGCGAGATGTCGGGCTGGCTCGTCGCCAATGGCCTCGCCCCCGATCGCGCGCTCATCGCGTGGGCGGCAGGATACCCGCGCAGCTGGTCGATCACCGCTGTCCGCTTTGTGCCAAGAGGTGAGCCGGCGCGTCGCGTCGTCGAGGCTCCGACGTTGCGATTCTCGTTCGCGACCGACGCTCCCGTGTATCCGTACTCCGAGCCGCCCGCAGACAAGACCGCGGAGGTTGCATTCTACAAGAGTTACGGATCGGGCTGCGTTTCTGGCGATCCGCTCTGCCTGTCCAACCAAGGGCGCCTGCTCACGCGCCCGCTCGACTGCGTGGTCGTCGCGCCGACGCAGATGCAGGCCGTAGTGAACGAGCGCACCGTCGGACCCGCCGTCGTGTCTGCCGTACTCGCCCCGTCGGATGCTCTCGCAGGTGCGTTCGATGACGCGCCCTGGGATTTCGATCCGGGCAAGCAACCGTCGTGGACGATCACGCACGCCGCCGATCAGCGTATGGATTGGCGAGTATCGGACGTGACGTTCGCGAGCTTCGAGCTGCCGCCGCCGCGTCCACTCACTGCCGCCGCCTCTCAGGCGCGTGTGGAGGCGCGGCCCACTTCGGTGCGTGAAGCTCGGCACAAATCGCGACGGCTCGCGGAGGTGGCCCTCGCGCTGTTCTTGGCTGCATGCGTGGTAGTGGCGGTCGCCTTCGAGCGAGATCGAGCACGTCGGAGTTGACGCCGATCGTGGCCACTGCGTACGTTGCGTGCCGAGCTCCATGACTTCGGACTCCACAACCCCTCCGCACCCGCGTGCGCGCGCCAGCATCGCCGCGCACTCGCCGTTCGAGGCGTCGGAGGTCTTCGGGAGTGAAGCCGTCTCGCGTATCGCCAAGACGCTGCCGCTCTTCGAACGAACGTACGCGAAGATCCGCTTCTCGATCCTCCGCCCCAAGCTGCTCTCCGTGATGGATCTCTTGCTGCCGGACTCCGGTCGCATCCTCGACGTCGGCTGCGGCTTCGGGCTGTTCGCGGCGTACTTCGGGCAGACGCAGCCCAATCGCCACATCGTGGGCATCGACCCAGACGCGCGTCGCGTGAAGCTCGCACAGCACGTCTCCGACAAGCTCGGCCTCGGCCACCGCTTCATCGCCGGCGACGTCCGCGATGCGCCACTCGAAGGTCCGTTCGACGCGGCCTACGTGTTGGACGTCATGCACCACATTCCCGCAGCCGATCAGCGATCAGTGCTCATGCGCATGCGCGATCTGCTCGTTCCGGGCGGTACGCTCCTCATCAAAGACATCACGACGGACCCGCACTTCGGGCTCGTCTTCACCGAGCTCCTCGATCGCGTGATGGTCGGATGGAACGAGCCGCTCGCGTATCGCCACCACCACGCCTGGGGCGAGATGCTGGATGGCCTCGGCTTCAAGGTTCGCATCGTGCGAGTGCCCGACGTACTGCCGTATCCGCACGTCGTCATCGCCGCCACGCGCGTGTAGTCCTTCGCGGGGAAGGTCGACAAGCTCGAGACGATCTTGATCGAGCTGCGCAAAGGCAAGACCGCCGCCTGACGTGGGCGTATCGTGATGTCCAAATGACGATCCCGAAGACTCCACGACGCGGAAAGAAACCGGTCAAGCGCGCGCCCTCCAAGAAGAAGCCGGCGCCGTCGCTCGTGGCTGCGAACCTCTGGAAGCCCGCGACGAAGGGGGCCGAAGAACTCGGTGTGTTGGAGCTTCCCAGCGGAACGGTGAGCGTGTGCGACGCGGGCACGCTCCTTCGGCCCGTCCACGTGAAGCTACCGGCTGGCAAGTACCAAGCGCGTGTCGTCTTCGACGGAGTTCACGACAACCTCTCGATGGCACTCGTCAAGAAGGGCGCGACGCCCATCGCCTGGAAGAACGTCGGCTCCTACGGAGTGGACGCAGGCATGGCGGGCTTCTTCGACGGCAAGCTCTACAAGAAGCTCGACAAGCATCAGTTCCCGGACGACGGCAACATGTACGACAGCTTGATCGCCAATCACCTCGATCCCGCAGAGACCAAGGGGCATGCCGGCGCGTTCGTGCCTTTTTTGGACTCGAAGTTTTGCGCGTGCCGATCCGGACAGGGCGACGGCGTGTACGCGACGTTCGTCGGCAAAGACAAGAACGGGATTGTCGTCGCTGTCGTGACGACGTTCTGAGGCTTGCGTGATCGTCGTTCGCGCAGACGCGCAGGCTATTGCAGACGCGGCTCGCCGGCTGCGAAGCGGTGGACTCGTCGCGTTTCCCACCGAGACCGTCTACGGCCTCGCGGCGGTCATCTCGGACGAGGGCGCCATTGTTCGTGTGTTCGAGGCGAAGGGGCGACCACCGACGCATCCGCTCATCGCCCACGTGCTCGACGTCGCCGCGGCGCGTGACTTGTCATCGAACTGGACTCCGCTCGCGGAGTCGCTCGCGTCCGCGTTCTGGCCGGGGCCGCTCACGCTCGTCGTGGACAAGGCCGCGCGTGTTTCGCCGCTCGTCACGGGTGGCGCGGATTCCGTGGCGATTCGCGCGCCGTCTCATCGGGTCGCGCGAGCGCTGATCTCTGCGGTGGGAGCGCCGCTCGTCGCTCCGAGCGCGAACCGCTACCAGACGCTCTCTCCTACGCGCGCCGAGCACGTCGTCATGTCTCTCGGCGACTCGGACGTGCTGGTGCTCGATGGCGGAGCTTGCACGGGTGGCATCGAGTCGACCGTGGTGGACGCGCGTGGAGATCACATCGTCATTCTGCGGCTCGGCGGAGTCTCGCCCGACCAGCTTCGCGCGATCGATCCGCAGCTGACGCAGGCTTCCTTGACGATCTCGAGTGACGCGCGGAGACGGTCGCCTGGAATGGACGACCGGCACTATGCACCCCGCGCTCGCCTCGTGATCCTGCCGACGCGCGCAGAAGCGGTCGCTCGAGCGCTCGAGACCGGCGCCGCTCTCGTCACGTTCGGAGAGGTGACGGGCGCGATTTCTCTGAGCGACGATCCGGCTAGCGCGAGCCACGATCTGTACGCGACGCTGCACGCGATCGACGCCAGCGGCGCTACCGAGATCGTGGTGGAAGCGCCGCCGCAGACGCCTGGGTGGGAGGCCATTTCCGATCGGTTGACGCGCGCATCACGCTGACTCTTGTGCGTCAAATCCTTCACGTCTATAGGATCTGTATCCCGCCAAAGAAGGTGATTCGATGACGAAAGTGATCATGCCCGCGGACTTTCCCAAGCCGCGCGGCTACGCGAACGGCCTGCTCGTGACGGGAGGCAAGACGCTCTATGTCTCTGGCCAGATCGGCTGGGACAAAGACGCACGCATCGTCTCTCCGGACTTCGCGACGCAGTTCCTCCAGACGTTGGACAACGTCATCGCGGTCGTGCGCGCGGCAGGCGGCGGGAGCGAGCACATCACGAAGCTGCTCGCGTTCGTCACTGATCTCGACGCCTATCGTGCGGCGGCTCCCGCGATCGGCGCCGGTTGGCGTGCGCGTATGGGCAAATACTATCCGGCAATGAGCCTCGTGAAGGTCGCGGGACTGCTCGAGCCCGGCGCGCTCGTAGAGATCGAAGGAGTCGCGCACCTGCCCGAGGGCACGTGAGCGTGCATCCAGCGAGACGCGTGAGCAGTCGCCCGCCGACTTCGCTCGCGGACATCGACACGAGCCTTTGGGTTCGCCTGCTCGAATGTCACAACCTCGTCCTCGGGGATCTCCGAAAGCGCTTCGACAAGGAGTGCACGCTCGCGCGGTTCGACCTCGTCGCCAATCTCGATCGCGAGGACGGGCAGACGCTCGCGGGGCTGTCGCGCAAGATGTTGGTCACGGCGGGCAACCTCACGGGGTTGGTCGATCGCGCCGAGCGTGACGGCGTTGTACGGCGCGTCGCAGACCCCAACGATCGCCGCCTCGTGCGTGTCTTCCTCGCGCCCAAAGGCCAGCGTCTTGCGCGCGAGCTGATTCCTGCTCACTCCGCACGCGTGAGCGAGCTGACGCGCGGGCTCGACGCGGCCGAACGCCGAGAGCTCCGGCGCCTCTTGGGTAAGCTGCGCGACTCGCTCGGTGAGGTACGCGCGTGACGATCTCTCCTAAGGGGTTCCGCTATGCGCTGGAGGCAGGCGTCGCGACGATCACGCTCGACAGGCCGGACCGGCTCAACGCGCTCACGTTCGCGATCTACGAGGAGCTGCGCGACGTGATGGCCGCGCTCGATCACGAGGCGAGCGTTCGCGCCGTGATCATCACCGGCGAGGGCAGGGCGTTCTGTTCCGGCGGCGACGTCGAGGACATCATCGGCGAGCTTTTCTCCCGCGACATGCAGGGGATGCTCGCGTTCACGCGAGTCACGGGCGCGCTCATCGCGAACATCCGCAAGCTGAGAAAGCCCGTGATCGCAGCCGTGAACGGCACTTGCGTCGGCGCGGGCGCGGTGATGGCGCTCGCGTGCGATTTCCGCATCGCCAGTGAAAAGGCGAAGTTCGGTTTCATCTTCCCGAAGGTCGGCTTGTGTGGCGCGGACATGGGCGCCGCGTATTTGTTGCCGCGAGTGATCGGCCTCGCGCGCGCCAGCGAGCTGTTGTTCCTCGGTGACATCGTCACGGCCGAGGACGCGCTGCGTATCGGTCTGGTCAACAAGGTCGTGCCGAACGACGCGTGCGTGGCCGAGGCCCGCAAGCTCGCAGTGCGTCTCGCGTCGGGACCCGCGTTCGCTCACGGGATGACGAAGCAGATGTTGGAGAGCGAGCACACGATGTCGCTCGCGGAGGCTATCGAGGCAGAGGCGCAGGCACAGGCGATCTGCATGATGCACCCGGATTTTCGCGCGGCGTTCGACGCGTGGACGGAGAAGCGTCCGATCCAGTTCGCGGGCGCGCCAACACACTTCTTGGACAAGCCCACGTGACGCAACACGCGATGCCGGACTTCGTCGCAAGGATGCCGACGTTCTTGGACTCGTCCCACGACGACGTCGCACGCGGCCTCTCGGCATTCGCGTCGCGCTGGCCGATCGACGATCACGACGCGTTGCGGGCGGTGGACCGCCTCCGAGAGGCCAATGCGTTCGACCTCTTGATCCCGCAAAAAGACGGCGGCAAAAGCGTGGATCCTGCACGCATCGATGTTCGCTCGCTCTGCGTGGCGCGCGAGGTGATCGCGTGGGCGTCGCCACTCGCCGACGGAATCTTCGCGGTGCAAGGGCTCGGCTCCAACCCCATCGTGCAGACGCCTGCGTTTCCGAACCGTGCAGAGATCTTGCGAGAAGTGGCCGCCGGTACGCGCGTGTGCGGGTTCGCGCTCACCGAGCCCGAGGCAGGCACGGACGTCGCGTCCATGCGGTGCACGGCGCGTCTGGAGGGAGACCACTGGGTCCTCGACGGTGAGAAGGTCTTCATCTCCAACGTCGGCATCGCGCACCAGTTCGTCGTGTTCGCGAACGCGGATCCGTCTGCGGGCAAGAAGGGCATCAGCGCGTTCGTCGTCCCCAAAGACGCGCCCGGGTTGACGCTCGAGAAGGTCCCGATGTCTCTGGATCACCCGCTCGGCCGGCTCCTGATGAAGGGCTGTCGCGTGCCGAAGGCGGCGCTGCTCGGCGAGGTCGGTCACGGCATGCGCCTCGCTCTGGGCACGCTCGATGTGTTTCGTACGTCCGTCGGCGCGGCGGCGTGCGGCATGGCGCGTCGCGCACTGGACGAGACCATCGCTCGCGTGAAGTCGCGCGTGCAGTTCGGCAAGCCCCTGGCCGAGTTCCAGCTCACGCAGGCCGCTCTCGCCGAAATGGCCACCGACTTGGACGCCGCGCGCCTCCTCGTCTACCGCGCAGCGTGGCTGAAGGATCACGGTTCCCGCGCGTCCACCGAGGTCGCGATGGCCAAGCTGTTCGCGACCGAGGCCGCAGGGCGGATCATCGATCGCGCGGTGCAACTGCACGGAGGCCTCGGTGTGGTACTCGGCAGCGTGGTGGAGCAGCTCTATCGCGAGATCCGTCCGCTCCGCATCTACGAGGGGACGAGCGAGATCCAGAAGCTCATCATCGGCGGCGCTCTCGTCGGATGACGCTCTTTCAGCCGCTCGCCATTCGCTCGATGATCCTGCCGAACAGGCTCGTTTTGCCCGCGATGGTGACTCGCCTCTCAGGAGAGGACGGCCTCGTCAACGACGACATTCGAGTTCGGTACACGCGATTCGCGAAGGGCGGAGTCGGTCTCATCGTGGTCGAGGCGATGGCCGTTCACTCCGCCAAGAGCGGTCCGCTGCTGCGCATCTCGGACGACGCGTTCAAGCCGGGTCTCACCGATCTCGCTGCGCGCTGTCACGACGCGGGCCCCAGCAAGGTCGTCCCGCAGATCATCCACTTCTTGAAGGTCTCGCGCTCCGGTTGGCGGCAGACCGTCGACATGCTCTCGCCGGACGACATCGCCGCGATCGTCGACGCCTACGGGACCGCTGCGGTGCGCGCCCGAGAGTGCGGCTTCGACGGCGTGGAGCTGCACATGGCGCACGCGTACACGCTCTCGTCCTTTCTCTCGAGGTTGAATCCACGGCGCGACGCGTATGGCGGCTCGCTCGCGAATCGCCTCCGACTTCCCCTTGAAGTGGTCTCTCGCGTGCGCGAGCTCGTCGGCGCGGACTTCCCCATTGGCGTTCGCTTCCTTGGCGAGGAGTGCATTCGCAACGGATACACGGTCGTTGATGCCGCGCCGATCGCGATCGCTCTCGCTCGCGCGGGGGTGGATTACGTGTCGCTCTCTGCGGGCGGAAAGTTCGAGGACGCGCGCGTGATCGAGGGAGAGCCGCTCTATCCGTACACGGGATACTCGGGCGATCGGTGCATGCCGGGCGCCACGTATCCTGATGGATGCAATCTGCACATGCCCGACGCAGTGCGCGCGGCGCTACGGCGAGCCGGCCTGGACACGCCGGTCGTTGCGGTCGGCAAGATCGCCACGCGCGCGCTCGCGAACGACGTTGTGGCGAACGGCCAGGGTGATCTGGTGGGAATGGCGCGAGCGCTCCTCGCCGATCCCGATCTTCCTAACAAGTGGGCTGCCGAGCGCGAGGACACAGTCGTGCGGTGCGTCTACGGCAATGTCTGCAAGGCGCTCGACGAGAGCTTCCGGCGCGTCAACTGCACGCTGTGGCCGAAGAAGCTCGGTCGCGCGCCAGAGAGCCTAGACACGATAGCGCCGCAGTGGTCTCCGACAGGAGCGAGCTTGGTCGCGCAAATCGACAATGGCAAAGTGGTATTGCGCTGGCACGCGGCAACGGACAACGAAGAGGTCTACGGATACGAGGTATTCCGCGCAGAAGGAGACTCCGCGTTATCGCACTACGCGAGCGTGCGAGCCGGCTCTCTTCGTTTCGAGGACGCGCGCGTGGCTCCGGGTACATCACTCAGATACTCGCTGAAACCCTATGATTTAGCCGGAAACCGAGGGCTCGCCTCTGACGAGGTGAGTGTGTTGGTGCCCGCAGACTTCGTTGCGCCTGCGCCGTCAGTCGAGCGGGGGCGCGATCCCGGAGCCATCGGCGCGTGTGGAGGCCAGATCTCATGAGCACTCGACTGTCGGTGAATCTCAACAAGATAGCGACACTCCGAAATAGTCGCGGCGGCAACAATCCCGATTTGCTCGCAGTCGCCGCAGACGTCGAACGCTTCGGCGCGCAAGGCATCACCGTTCATCCCCGACCGGACGAGCGCCACATTCGCTACGCCGACGTGCGCGCCCTTAGCGAACGCCTCGAAACGGAGCTCAACATCGAAGGCAACCCACGGGAGGACAGGTTCGTGGCGCTCGTGATGGAGGTGCGCCCCGCGCAAGTGACGCTCGTGCCCGACACGGAAGGACAGCTCACGAGCGATCACGGCTGGGACACCATTCGGCACCGCGACTTCTTGACGAAGCTCACGAAGTCCTTTCAATCAGCCGATATTCGCGTGTCTCTTTTCGTGGATCCCGTGGAGGCGATGGTCCTCGGCGCGAAGGAGACTGGCGCCGATCGCGTCGAGCTCTACACCGAGGCGTACGCCCGCGAGTTTGCGAGCGCACCGAGGCGCGCCATCGCGCCGTACGTGAAGGCGGCCAAGCTCGCGAACAAGCTCGGGCTCGGCCTCAACGCGGGCCACGACCTCGATCTTCACAACTTGGGATTGTTCGCGCACAGCATCCCCAATCTGCTCGAGGTGTCGATTGGCCACGCGCTGATTTGCGACGCTATCTACTTGGGATTGAAGAAGACGATACGCGAGTATCGCGCGCTCCTCCGATAACCAAGTAGCGGGCCTACCACATTCCCATCGCGCCGACGGTGAGGCCGCCCTTGGTGGGCGCGAGCGAGAGCTGAAATGGCGGAGTCCAGCCGGATTTCTGCGCGCTGTCGTCCTTCTTGTCGTAGGTGAGCACGGTGGCGAGCGTGAGGCCGGCGAGTCCGCCGATGGCGGTGGCGATGAGTCCGTGCTTCGGGTCGGAATCGCCAAAGGCATAAACGATATAGATGGGAGTGGTGACGAGCATGCCCGCGCCGAATCCGACCCACTGCCACTTGAGCGTCTGGGAGGACGGAACGTAGCCGGCGATCGACGCGACTCCGGTGCCGACGATGCCGACGTTGGTCATGATCAAGCCGCCGATCGAGGCCCCATCCCAAATGCAGTAGGTTCCTGGAGCGCAGCTGCCGGTGGCGCCAGCGCCGAAGAAGGTGCCCATGATGGCGCCCCAACCCGCGCCGCTCGCGATGAAGCCCATGCTCCGCGGATCGGGTTGTGCGAACTCACCGAAGAAATACCCGCCGACGCCGCCGACGGTAGACGCGGCCCACGTCAGCGTGGAGTACGCGTTGACGCCCCAGTTCTTCTCTGGACTCGTGAGTTGCCACTGCGTGCCGCTAATGGCCAATCCCTCCATTGCGCCCAAAATCAAGCCGGTTCCGACGCTGGCGGGGACCGCGCGATGAATGCGGCCAGCGTAATCCCATATCGCCATTCCCACCGGCACCAGCGCGCCGAACGCGATGGGAGCGATAATGGCAATTCCCGGATCGATGGGCTTGCCAGTCTCTTTGGTGAGGATGTCGATCCAGATGCCGGTGCCGATGCCGTAGCCGACGCCTGCACCATACATGAAGCCCATCTCGCCTTGACCGCGCAGCCCATCGCTCGGGGCAGCACCAGGAGGGGGAGGCGGCTGTTGCGGTTGATAGGGACCCTGCGGCGGCGGGAATCCCTGCCCCTGCGGAGGCGGATAACCTTGCGGCGGCGGGTAACCCTGCGGCGGCGGATAGCCTTGCGGAGGCGGATAGCCTTGCGGAGGCGGTTGCCCTTGAGGCGGATACTGCGGAGGCGGTTGCTGCAGATAGCCTTGCGGAGGCGGAGGCGGCTGATTCTGCGGCGGAGGCGCCTGATCCTGCGCGAACGCGGAGGAGACGATCACGAGCGGAATCAGCGCGGCGAGCGCAGTCGAGGCAAGTCTTCGCATCGGCGCGAGCCTAGCGCAGAGCGAGCGGCGTGCGAAATTGTCATCGACATTTGGCGAACGAGAACGCTTCGTAGAGGGCGTTGGTTATGCAGTCCGCGGGGTCCACGGCACGTCAGCGACGTTGCGGTCGTGGTTTTCGCGTCGGGCGAGCGTGAACAAGAGATCGCTGAGCCGATTGAGATAGACGACGACATCTCGCCTCGGCTCTGCGTCATCGATCGCGAGGACCGACCGCTCGGCGCGGCGGCACACCGTGCGCGCGAGGTGAAGCGCGGAGGCCTGAGGCGTTCCCCCCGGCAGCACGAAGGTCTTGAGAGGCGTGAGCCCGTCCTCTGCCGCGTCGATCGCCTTCTCGAGCGCGATCGCGTCCGCCTCGTCGATCAGCCGCATCTTCAGCTTTTCTTCTTTGCCGGGTACGCACGCGAGCTCGGCGCCGATCGTGAAGAGGTCCACCTGCACGCGCGCGAGGATCGTCTCCGCCTGTGTCCCGAGACCGGTGGAACGAGCAACGCCGATCACCGAGTTGACCTCGTCCACCGTACCGTACGCTTTGACGCGCGAAGAAGCCTTCTTCACACGCGCGCCTCCGAAGAGCCCTGTCGTGCCGTCGTCACCCGTCTTCGTGTAGATGCGCATGACTTAGCGACTTAGTGTCAGGCGCGTCGCGAAGCAATCGCCGTCGTTTGATCCTTGGTCGACGTGTACTCCTTGTAGAACTCGAGCGCCTTGTCGAGGAGCTTGGAGGCGTCTTCGGTCTGGTCGCGCGTGCCTTGAATGGCGGCCTTCGCCCGAGTCGCAGCCTCACCGGCGACCTTCGCGCTCGCGTCATCTTGCACAACGTCCTTGTCGAAGTTGCTGGCAACGATCGAGAAGGCTCCTTGCGTAGTTTGTCCGAGCGCTTGGATCCCCTTCGCCCCTCCGCCGTTGCCGAGGGCACTCCCCGCGGTCGCGGCTCCTCCGGCGATCTGTCCGAGCCCTCGATAGAGTCCCGCGTTTTGCATGTCATCCGCTTTGGAGTTCAGCGCAGCGATCTCCTGATCGTCGGCCTGCTTCTCTGCCTCCTCCGCGACCTTGCGTATGTCCCGCTGGGATTGCTTCTGGGCGTACGCGGTCTTCACGATCAATGCCGCGATTGTTGCGCCAAGGTCGCCCCCTAGCGCGAGCGCATTCGCGTCCCGAAGGAGCGGCGCCTCGTTTTGTTGCGGGGCCGGCGAGCTACCTACCGGGTCCGTCGAAGGTTGGTTGGTGTTGGATGTACGCGGGGTTCCGTTGATCAAATTCGACATGTTCAACCTCTCATCGTGGAGCTCGCGGTCACGAGCGTTTGTCCGTTGGTGTTCATCGCGCCTTGAAGCGTCGTCATCGCGCGGCTCTGTGACTTGTCGAGCTCTTTGATGTTGGCGACGAGCCAGCTGGTCAGCTCGTCCGTCCGCTTCGTTTGGTTGGTCGCGGCCTTTGCACTGGCGCGGGCTCGCTGACCATCCGCCATCTCCTCGGCCGCTGCGATGGTCTCCGAGCCTGCGACGATCTCGCACGCTCCTGCGCCAAGGCTTCCAACCGTGCTGACGATCTGTGCCGCAGCCCCCGCCGTCGACCCGCCATTGGCACCGAACGAACACACCATAGCGCCGACGCTGAGCGCCACTCCGATCCATTGTGAGTCGCCGAACACGTGAAAGTTGTTCTGCAGGGCCGCGGCCGAAGAGAGCGCGAACGTCGCGACCGACAGAACGCACGCTGCTGCACAGAGCGGGCTACCCGCACCCAGTGTGCAGACGGTGACGACTGCGGAAGCCACCACGGCGACGACCGAACCGAGCTTTGCCCAGAAGCTTCCCGTGTCGGTATCGTCTTGCGCCTGCTTCTCGTGTTGCAGCGCGTTGATGATTGCACCCTTCTCTTGCTTTATCGCGGCGTCACGAGTCTTGCCGTGCGCCTCGATGCTGCTGGCGCCACTCTGCATGTTGGTCGTGCGCCGTTTGCTCATGAGCTCGTACAGAACCGCCATGCCATCTGACGCGGTCGAATCGTTCGGCGTCGGCGCTGGGAGAAGCGACGGCGCTGTTGGCGGAGCAGAAGTCCTCGGCGCCTCCGTCATCGCCATTCGCGCAGGGGTGATGGGACCGATCATTGCTGTCCTCCTTCATGCGCAAGAATGCCAATGAGCTCGAGATCGGAGGTCTCGTTCGCGACGGCGGCGGCGTCCTCCAACGCGCGCTCCGCCTCGTCGTCACGTCCCAGCCTTCGCAAGACGCGTGCAGTGGCGACCGCCAAGCGGCCGGCTTTGGTGAGCGTAAAACCAGTCGCGTACATCTCGATGGCGACTTCGTCGTGAAGGGCGCCCTCGTGAGCGGCTCCTAGCCCGAGCCAAGCGCGCTCGTCGGACTCGGCGATCATGCACATTGCGCGAAACAAGTCCGCGGCGTCCTTGAAGCGCTCCTCGATCAGGAGCCAGTGCCCCGTTGCGTAGAGCGCCTCGACGCCCCGCGCACGCTGCGCGGGGGAGAGGTCGACGTTCTGAGCGGTGTCCATCATCGCCCTCAGTGCCCGATGTTCGCGGCGATTTTGTTGAGCTGCTCGCCGAGCGCTTGGACCATTTGCGTCGAGATCTGCACGGCAGACTGACGCTGCGACATGAGCGACTGGAGCTTGATCATGCCGAGCTCGCTGCCCGAACTGATCTCGCTCTGAACGCCTTGCAGCTCCTTGGCCCATCCTTGGATCTCTTCTTTGGCAACGAGTCCGTTCTTTGCGGGCTGAACATTCAGCCACTTCATGACGGCCGCGTCGTTTGCGTGCCCATTGCCAAGTTGGTTTGGCGCTCCGTCCATCTGCTGCCAAACAGAGCCCATGTTCGGATCGGGATGATCGATCCAGTACGCCATTTTGTCCGCGTCGGCGGGGCTCGCCGTGATGCGCCCAATGACCTCGTTGCGAATGCCAATGAGCTTCTGACCTTCGGGCGTGTTGACACCGGCGACGTGAGCAGCCCAATCAAGTTGCCGAATGATGTCGACGTTGTCGTGAATGGGCCCGCCGTTGCGGTTGTCGTTGATGTCAGTGCCGTACGGAGCATTCTGGTTGATTCGACCAAGCGCATCGTTGATGCGACCCTGCACGTCGTTCGCGTGTTGTTGTGCCGCGAACGCACTCTGAATCTGCGTGTCGATACCGTTCAGGCGTGTCTGGCAGTAGGTGAGCAACGCGTCGGGTGTCAGCCCGGCCGCACCACCCGTAAACGGGATCAGGCCAAGGCCGAAAGTCGAAGTCGGATTGATCGTGGTCATGACAGTCTCCTCACGCCCTGACGGCGCCTAGCTGCACGTTGTCGTTCGAGCCGCGCACCGTGCACGCCTCGTCGAGCTGCTCGAGCAGCTCTGGGGAAATCTGGAATTGAACGTCGCCCATCGCGGCGAGTTGTTGTTTCGCATTGGCGAGCGCTTCGTCTTGCGACTCGAGCGCTGCTCTCATGTCTTCGAGCGTCTTCATGCGCTCCCATCGGCCGCGCCTCTTTGGAGTTGCGGACAAAAGCAAAAGCCCCAGCGTCCTTTCGGACACCGGGGCTCAACGCTCCGTGATCTACGCCGAAATCAGGCGCGGAAGATGTCCGCGATGGTTTGCGCGAGCTCCGCTTCGCTGAGCTTCTTCGCGAACGCGAGTTCCTTCATCAGCAGGCTCTTGGCTTGATCGAGCAAGCGGCGCTCGCCGAAGCTCAGGTCCTTGTCGAACTTGAGGCGATGCATGTCGCGAAGGACCTTGGCGACCTCGTGCGGCGAGCCGCTCTTGATCATCTCGGTGTACGCGCGGAAGCGGCGGCTCCACGGCTGAAGGTCGACCGCAACCTCGCGGGCGCGCATCGTTTCGAGCACGCTGTCTGCCTCTTTGCCGCTCATGATGCCTCGAAGGCCGGCTTGCTGCGCGGCGCTGGTCGGGACCATCACCTTCATGCCGTTGTCGAGGATCTTCAGGATGTAGAACATCCCCTTGGTGCCGCCGAGCTCGCGGTGCTCGATTGCGGTAACCTCGCCGACGCCGTGTGCCGGGTGAACCGCCTTGTCGCCGATCTTGAAGTTGACGGGTTTGCCGTCACTCGGCATCGGGGGGGGCGGGGTCGTCAGAAGGTGACGAGGACGACCGTTCGGGCCCATCATGGGGCGAGGTCCGGGCATCACGGAGGGGGAGACGACCGCCTTCGGGGGCTCGACGACGGGGACGACGGGCTTGGCGACCGGCGCCTCGACCTTCACGGCCTCGGGGCCACGGCGGAGGGGCCGGGTACGGGCGGCCGGAGCTGCCGGTTTGCGTACGGCAGCCTTCTTGGTGGCGGTTTTGGTGGCGGGGGGGCTCGCCGGCGAAGGGACGCGGGCGGCGGTGCGGACGCTGGGACGGGGCATTTATTTTTGCTTTGCGATTACGGCGATTTAGCCTAAGTCGATGCCGCAACGACGGCAATCGGGGTTAGACCGGCTTCGAGCCAACGAAGCGCGCCCCTTTACCATTCCCGAGGGGGTGCAGTCAAACCGCTCTGAGGCCGCTTCTTTATTGCTGCATGATCTCGGTGATTTGCGCGCCGGTCGCTGCGCGCAGACCTTGGACGAGACGTACGGCGTTCACTCGACCGTGCACGCTCGCCGAGTCCGGGGTGCTTTTGGCCTGGAAAGACGCTGTCGGGTGATCCAGCCCCGCCAATTTCCCCAACGCGCTCTCACCAATCACCTCGACGAACGCGGCGAGTCGGTCCGCCGCTTGGGGGGATTTCTCCCCAAACGCCCCGAAGACGGCGACTGTGATCTCCAGGTTGCCCTGGCCGTCACTCGAGGCAGAACCCCCCACTGCGGTCGCCGCGCGAAGGAGCCCGCTCATCGCCGTCGACCACTCGCCCGCGAACGGACCCGCAAAGAACACGCGAATCGGAGCCGCTCCAAGTGTCGCGCTCACGACGTCGAGCGGTGGGGCGTCCAGCGCGGGCCTGGCTTTGGCGAGCTTGTGCCGCGCGAAGAGCTCGGAGGCTCGCAGCGGTCCGAGCTGCGGGGTCGTCGAGGGCTCGTCCAGCTCCCAGCCGACGACCGTACGCCCGAACGTCGCGAGCTCCTCGTGACGGTTGGGCTCGCCGATGCCAGCGACCTCACCCCACGTGCGCGTGATGTTCGTGAGCGCGTCGCCGGCGTGATCGATTTGGCGCCCGTCGATCCCCAGCATGAGCCGCGTGAACGCTTGCTCCAGGCGCGCGGGCTCGAACACTCCTCGACCGAGCACCAGCGTGGCGCGTGCATAGGTCGCGACCGCGATCTCGTCGAGCTGGCGCGGGTCCACGCTCCCGTGCCGCGTCGCGAACGCGAGCACCTGGTCCTCGGGGACGAGCGCGTCGAGCGCTTGGCGCAGCTCGGTCTTCGACCAAAGCGACTTGGGCTCCACCACGACGAGCGTCTCTAGTCCTGCTGCGGGGACGATCGAGGTGAGTGGAGCGATCGCGAGCGACGGTTCCGGTGGCGGTGCTTTTGGCGCGGTTCCGCCGCACGCCGCGAACATCATAGCGACTGCCAACGAGTGACGAATCAACCAATGACCTTCACGTACGCAAATCGCCTATTTTTCGAGCCGACGCGCAGTAAATACCGCTTTCCTTTATCCAACTTCAGCTGACCATCGCGAATCTGCACGCGGTCGAGCTCCACGCCGCCTTGCTCCACCAAGCGCTTGCCCTCGCCGGTGGACTTCACGAGGCCCGCCGAGCTGAGAGCCTTGGCGATCCATAGCGTGTCGCCCTCTGTCTTCACCTCGTGCTCGGGGATGTCCGCGGGCACATCGTCTGCCGCGTACGTGTTCGCGAACTCGAAGGCGGCGCGCGTTGCGTCTTCGGGCGTGTGTAGCCTCGAGATGATCTCGTTGGCGAAGCGCTCTTTGTACGGGCGCGCGTCTCCGCCCTTGCTCGCGCACTCCGACTTCATGTCGAGGATCGACGCGGCGCTCTCGGTGCTGAGGAGCTCGAAGTAGCGCCAGATCACTTTGTCGTCGATCTGCATGCACTTTCGGAACATGTCTACCGGCGGCTCTTGCAGGCCGATGTAGTTGTTCGCGCTCTTGCTCATCTTCTTGCCGACGACGGCGCCGTTCTCGAATTTCGCGTCGGTGCCCTCGAGCAACGGACACGTGAGCACGCACTGGCCGCGCTGGCCGTACCTCGGCTGGATGTCTCGGCCGACCATCAGGTTGAAGAGCTGGTCGGTGCCGCCGAGCTCCACGTCGGCCTCCAGGGCGACCGAGTCGTAGCCCTGCAAGAGCGGATACAAAAACTCGTGCATGTGAATGGGCCGGTGATCGGCGAAGCGCGCGGAAAAATCGCTGCGCTCGAGCATGCGCGAGACCGTCATCTTCGCCATGAGTTCGACCATGTCGTTGGCGCTCAGCTTGTCGAGCCACTCGGAGTTGTAGCGAATCTCCGTCTTGCTCTTGTCGAGGATTCGAAACGCTTGGTCCGTGTACGTATTGGCGGCCGCGCGTACGTCGTCGCGAGAGAGGCGAGGGCGTGCCTCGTTGGCGCCCGACGGGTCGCCCACCATCGCGGTGAACTCGCCCACCAGCAAGATCGCGGTGTGTCCGAGCCGCTGGAACTGCGCGAGCTTCTCGAGCAGCACGGCGTGGCCGATGTGCAAGTCGGGGCGAGTGGGATCGAAGCCCGCCTTCACGCGGAGCGGCTTGCCCGTCTCTGCGGATTTCGTGAGTCGCTCGTGGAGCTCCTCGCGCACGTGAACGTCGACCGCGCCGCGCGTGAGGATCTCGAGCTGTTCGGCCGCCGGAAGGAACATACCGTGGCTTGTACTCAAAAATGCCGAGTGCCGCACGCTCGCGCTTCTCGAAGGTGCGAAGCGAGAGAGAACGCGTGTAGGCTCCGCGCCATGCTCCGTATCGGTCATTGTGCTTTGGTCGCGGTCGCGGTCGCGTTGCCGACTTGTAGTTTCGCGTGCGGAGGCGGGTCGAAGGACGCCACCGCTCCGACCGCCTCCGCGTCGTGGTCTGCCCCGAGCGTCGGAGGTCCCGATGCGATCGACGGCGCGCTGATGCAGCTTGCGGCGCGCGCCGCGCCTGGGATGACTCCCGAGGGTCCGCCCACGAAGCTGAGCGTACCGTCAATGACACACGCGCCCGTCCCCGTCGGGCTGCAGGCCGGCAGATGCTACGTCATCGTCGGCGTCGGCCCCGTCGGCAGCGATCTCGATCTCGTGCTTGCGATGAACGGTCAGCCGATCGGGCAAGACGGCGAGACCGACAACACGGCCACTCTCGGCACCGGCGTGTTGCCGCTGTGTCCACCGCAGGCGACTCAGCTCACGCTCGACGTGTCGCTGAAGAACGCAGGCGGTGTCGTCGGTGTGCAGGTTTGGTCGAAGCCCGCGCCGACGGCGATCGCGACGCCGACCGCCACGGTGCCTGCGGTCGATCCGCTCGATTCGATACTGAAGACCGAGACGGACAAGCTCGCGAAGGGCATGACCACGGACTCCCCGCCGACCAAGGGCATGGTGCAGGAGGGCAACAAGCTCGAGGTCGTCGTCACCCTGCAGCCAGGTCGTTGCTACTCGATCGTCGCCGTGTCAGCGCAAGGCACCTCGCTCGACATGGAGCTCTTGATGGCGCCGTTCTTCACGATGTCGGCTGGCAAGAACAGCAAGACGGGGAGCGTCGCCTTGATCGGCGGAAGCAGCAATCCGCTGTGTCCGCTCGCGATCCTGCCGATTCCCTATCGCCTCGACGTCACCGCGAAGAAGGGCTCGGGCCCAGTCGCCGTGCAGGTGCTGAGCAAGACGAAATAAATCAGTGCAGCTTCAGCCACGCAACGACGCCACCGGCCGAGAGCAGCACGACGAGGAAAAATAGCCACGCGCGCGACTTCGTAGGCGGCGGCTCTGGCGGCGCGGCGCGAGCAGGTCCGGCCTTGGGTGGCTCCGAGTTCCGTGAGCGCGTCATCACCATCTTGGGCGCGCCAAGGTCGATCTTGTCGAAGTCCGGACCGGGCGGCATCGTGTCGTCGACATCCATGCCCGAGAACGAGGCTGCCATGCGCCGCACCTCGCACGCCTCTTCGAGCGCGTCCGCCATCTCCTTCGCGGTCTGGTAGCGAGCGTCACGCGACTTCTCGAGACACTTCTTCATCCACGCGACGACAGCCGGCGGCAGATCCTTGCGGAGGTTCGACGGATCGCGCGGGACCTTGGTCGTGATGGAGACGATGATCTCGCCGACCGTGTCGCACTCGTCGTACGGCATTTGACCCGTCAAGCATTTGAACGCGACGACCGCGAGCGAGTACAGATCGCTCCGCCCATCGAGGTCACGCTTGCCGAGCGCCTGCTCGGGGCTCATGAACATCGGCGTGCCGATGAGCTGGCCGGTCATGGTGAGGTTGCCGTGATCGCTGATCGCGGGGTCCGTGCGCGCGATGCCGAAGTCGAGCAACTTGGCGATCGTCCCGTCGTGTCCCTCGGTGAGGAAGACGTTCTCAGGCTTCAAGTCGCGGTGGATCACGCCCGTCGAGTGCGCAGCGGTGAGCCCCTTACACGCCTCGCCAATGATCTTGCGAAAGTCTTCGAGCGAGAGCGGTCCGTCGCGTGAGAGACGCTGATCGAGGTCCTCGCCCTTCAAGAGCTCCATCGCGAGGTACGGCCGGCCCGAATCGTCTTTGCCGTAGTCGATGATGTTCACGATGTGCGGGCTCTGGATCGCGGCTGCCGCCTTCGCCTCTTGATCGAACCGCTTGAGTGCAGGCTCGTTCTGGGCGTTCGCGGCGGGGTCGATGAATTTGACGGCGACGTCGACGTTGAGCGTGAGGTGCCGCGCGGCCCACACCGCGCCCATCCCGCCCGTGCCCAAGATGGAGACGAGGCGGAACCTCCCCGCGACGACTTGTCCCGCAGCGCGCTCCATTGGCCTCGGAGCAGACCACAACCGGACGCTAGAGATCGACCCCTTTGCGATCGATCACGTCGAGCAGACCGTCGAACGCGTCGCGCATCGCCCACGCTTGGTCCGCGCTCGTGGTCTTGCCGCGCGCCTTCTTGCGACCGTCCTCGAGGGCCTTCGTCGGACCTTTGCAAGAGCTCGGCAGCTTCTTCTCGATGTCCTTCGCGGCGTCGTCATAAGTGACGAAACACCCTAGAAAGTCGCCGCCGTTGTATGCGGGCGCGCCGAGGTCGATCGCGTCGTCGATTCGACTTTCGACCATCTTGAGATCGCCCGTGGAGCAACCGTCGAGCAGCTTCACGTCGTGTACGGGCACATCGCGGTTCGGAGGCGGAAGGCTCGGCGCCATCGTACCCGCCGTCGCTGGGTCGTCGCTGTCGTCGCCCGAGCCGCTACCTGCATGCGACGGTGCTGACGAGTCACGTATCGCGAAGACCATCAGCGCGGCTCCACCGATCATGAACATGAACAACAGCCCGAACGCCAACCCCGCCCAGACGAGCCAGTGCACACCGCTCGACTGCGGTGGATAGCAGTAGGGCTGCTGCTGGTACTGCGGCGGAGGGTACGGCCCCATGCCCTGCTGCTGAGGCGGTGGCGGTGGCCGGTAACCGTAGGGGGGTTGCTGCATCGCTCTGCCTTTAAGGGTCAACCCCAACGACCCAATCGTCAAGGCGTACACGGACGAATCTCTTACGCTGGGCTGCGATGAGGCTTCCCGCTATGTTTGCCGCGCTCGTCCGTTGAAGAGAGCGGGTTGCTCTGCGAGCGCCTCCATAGTAGCTACCACGCGCGCCACTCGGACCGCCATTCATGCTCGTCGAAGCCAAAAACCTCCCCAACCACGTCGGCATCATCATGGACGGGAACGGGCGATGGGCCCAACTGCGGGGCTCTGCGCGCGCCCTCGGCCACCGCGAAGGCAGCAAGGCCGTGCGCCGGACCGTCCGCGCCGCTCGCCGCCTCGGACTTCGCGCTCTCACGCTCTACGCGTTCAGTGAGCAGAACTGGGCGCGCCCCGGCGACGAGGTCGACGCGCTCATGGAGCTGTTGCGCGAGTTCCTCACGTCCGAGCGCGACGAGATCTTGGACAACGGCATCCGCCTCTCGGCCATCGGCAACCTCGGTCGCTTGCCACACCTCGTCCGCGCCGTGCTCGATCCGTTACGCCGCGAGAGCGAAGACAACGACCAGATGACGCTCACGCTCGCGCTCTCTTATGGAGGTCGCGAAGAGATCGCCACGGCAGCGCGCGAGCTCGCGCGTCAAGTCGCCGCCGGCAAGATTCGCCCCGACGACGTGACCGAGAAGGCGCTTGGCGATCTCATGCCGAGCCTCGCGGTGGGCGATCCGGATCTCGTCATCCGCACGGGCGGAGAGCGGCGCATCTCCAACTTCTTGCTCTACGGCCTCGCGTACGCAGAACTCCACTTCGCGGACGTCCTCTGGCCCGATTTCGGCGCCGAGCAGCTGCACGACGCCATCGCCAGCTACCAACAGCGCGAGCGGCGCTTCGGCCACGTTGGCAAGGGCGTTCAGCCGAAGACGGAAGGCGCGAGCGTCACTCGCATCGCGATCTAGTCTCGCACCGAGCCGTTTAGATGAGCGAGAAGAAGCCCGCGAGCAACCTGGTCGTGCGCTTGGCCACGGCCGCCGTGGCGGCGCCGCTCATCTTGTTACTGCTCTATAGAGGACCCGCGTGGGGCTTCTATCTACTCGCGCTGCCCGCTTCGCTCATCGGTGCGAGCGAGCTGTTCGCGATGACTCACGTGGGCGATCGCGCGTCGCAAGTGATCGGCGTCGCTCTCACTGCGGCCGTGAGCGCGTCGCTCTACTTCTTCTCGGGCGACCCACGCGTGCCGATGACCGTGATCGCTGCCGCCGCCGTGATCGGTCCTCTGGTGACGCTCGTGCGCCTCGGCGCGATCGAGACGGCGGCGATGCGCGCGATGACGATGGGCATCGGCCCGCTGTTCGTCGGCGTGCCACTCACGCTCTTGGCTATCTTGCGACGCGACGTCCCCAACGACGACGGCCCGAGCTACGTCGTGATGACGCTCATGTTCGCGTGGTTCAGCGACACCGGCGGCTACTTCGCGGGACGCTTCTTCGGCAAGCGAAAGCTCTACGAGGCGGTGTCACCGAAGAAGACGGTGGAGGGTGCGATCGGCGGACTCTTCGGCTCGATGATCGGCGCCACGCTCGCGCACTTCTGGTTCTTGAAGAGCATCCCTCTCACGCACGCGCTGCCACTCGCGATCGTCGCGGGCGCGCTCGGTCAAGCGGGTGATCTCGGTGAGTCGTTGATCAAGCGCAGCGTCGGCGTCAAGGACTCGGGCCACATCGTTCCCGGCCACGGCGGCATTCTCGATCGCGTCGACGCGCTCTTGCTGACGAGCACGGTCGTTTTCCTCTACACGATCTGGGTGCGCTGAATAGCTGTCGTCGCTTCGGGCGAACGAGACTCGCCTAATTATTGCTGGCGAAGCCAATCGTCTTCGTTGTTGTCGTTCGCCGAAGACGACGACAATTGTTGCTGGCGAAGCCAATCGTCTCCGTTGTTGTCGTTCGCCGAAGGCGACGACAATTCGTCACCGCACGTGCTCGCCGTCGTCGACACGCGTTCAGATTCCTGCATATTGCGGCGATGAAAACGGCCGCTCGGATCCAGCTCTGCCTCGCGCTCCTCGATCAGCATCGAAAAAAGTACGGAGTGCGCGCGCCCAAGCGCCTCGTGGAGCTCTTCGAGAGCGGCGCCGCGTTCGAGCTCGAAGAGAAGTGCCTTCCGGAGGGCTCGAAGATGCCAGGCTTCGAGCCGGGCTCGTTCCGCTTGGTCGTCGCGCCGCCTTCTTGGGAAGCGCTCGCGAGCTTCGGCGGTTTGGACGAGGCCGTCGTCGGACCGGAGGGCGACTGGGAGTGGGCGAAGGACTACTTGCCGATCCTGCAGGCCGAGCAGAGCCGCTACATCGTCATCGAGCTCGCGAGCGCGAAGTGCGCCGTGGGTTGGTTCGAGGAAGAGGCTTGGGACCAAGAGACCAAGGGCTACAAGAAGGGCGTGTGGCCGATCGCGAAGTCGCTCGACGAGTTCATCAAGATGCTCGTCACGCTCGAGAAGGCAGACTTCGAGACCGAGTCGGATGAAGAGACCTGGGACGACGTCGCGACGCTGCTCGAGGACGAAGACGACGACGACGACGACGACGACGACGACGAGGACGACGAGTAAAGCGCTCAACTAACGCTACGCGTTACCATGCGAGCGGCTATGCTGAGCACGCGCAAATCGACGATCTTTCGGACCTGACCTGACGTCTCAATCCAAGAGGAATACGGACGATGACCTCCAAACCGATCAGTCAAACGAACATCCCCGCAGCCCCCGCTTCCGCGCGGAGCATGGCCCCCGAGTACGACTTCTTCAAGGTAGTGCAGGGCTATCTCGATCAGGCAGCGAAGGTCATCAACCTCGAGCCCTACGTCGCGACGATCCTCAGCCAGCCGAAGAACGAGATCATCGTCAACTTCCCGGTCAAGATGGACAACGGCGAGGTTCGTCTGTTCAAGGGCTACCGCGTACAGCACAACAACCTGCTCGGACCGTTCAAGGGCGGCATCCGCTACGCGCAGATGGTCACGCTCGACGAGGTGAAGGCGCTCGCGACGATGATGACGTGGAAGGGCAGCCTCATGGGTCTGCCGTACGGCGGTGGCAAAGGCGGAATCAAATTCGATCCGCGCGGCGTTACCAAGGGCGAGCTGCAGCGCATCACGCGCCGTTTCACGCACGCGCTCGGTGAGAACATCGGGCCCGAGTACGACATCCCGGCGCCGGACATGGGCACCAACAGCCAGACGATGGCGTGGATGATGGACACGTACTCGAACATGGTTGGCAGCAACCAGAAGCAGTCCGTGAAGGGCGTCGTCACCGGCAAGCCCGTCGCGAGCGGCGGCACGCTCGGGCGAACGAAGGCCACCGGGCAAGGCATGGTGCACTGCCTCACCGAGTGGGCGCGCGACAAGGGCTTCAACCTCGAAGGCTCCACGATGATCGTGCAGGGCTTCGGAAATGTCGGCTCGCACTTCGCGGTGCTCTTGGCCAAGCTCGGCGTCTCGACGATCGCGGTCGGAGACCACGCCGGCTACCTCTACAATCCCGAGGGCTTCAACGCGCACAAGCTCCAGGACTACGTGCTTCAGAACGGGAGCATCGGCGGCTATCCGGGCGGTAAGGCGATCACGCGCGAAGAGTTCTGGGCGATGAAGGCGGACATCTGTGCGCCGTCCGCTCTAGAGAATCAAATCGGCGAGGCCGAGGCTCGCGTCATCCAAGCGAAGGTCATCGTCGAAGGCGCGAACGGCCCGACGACGCCCGAGGGCGAGAAGATCCTGCTGGACCGCAACATCGACATCCTGCCGGACGTGCTCGCCAACTCGGGCGGCGTCACCGTCAGCTACTACGAGTGGGTCCAGAACAAGCGCAGCGAGACGTGGACGCTCGAAGAGGTCGACGAGAAGCTGGAGCGCGCGATGAAGCGCGTCTACAAGAACGTCGACGACTTCGCTCGCCAGCGAAAGGTCGACCGCCGAATCGCCTCGTACGCCCTCGCGCTCGCGCGCATCGAGAGTGTGTACAAGGAGCGCGAGATCTTCCCTTGATCGGTAATCGCTAGTCGCTAATCCACGTGTATGTATCCACAAGACTAGGCCGCTGGTTCTACGAAGAGCGTGGCACCAAACGTCGCGAGTCCGACGCGACGATCGTCTTGTGGCACTCGTTCTTGTGCGACGGCGGAATGTGGGACGGCCAGATCGACGCGCTCGCCAAAATCGGGCATGTCATCGTCTTCGACGGCCCTGGGCACGGCAAGAGCGAGCCGCCGCCGCCGTTCACGCTCGACGACAACACGCGTGCGCTCGTCGACGCGCTCGACACGATCGCGAAGGGGCCCGTCGTGATGGCAGGCCTCTCGTGGGGCGGGATGCTCTCGATGCGCCTGTCGCTGTTGGAGCCGAAGCGCTTGCGCGCCCAAGTGCTCATGGATACGAGCAGCGATCCCGAGGAGATGGGTCGGCAGATCAAGTATCGCGCGATGCTCGCGCTCTATCGGCGCGCGGGCGTACCTAGGTGGCTCGTGGACAAGCACATAGCGCCCATCATGTTCGGCCCCAAGACGGTTGCCGGGAGGCCGGATCTCGTGGAGCGCCTCTTCTGCGAGGTCAACGGGTACTCGCGAGTGGGCGTGCTCAACGCCGCGAAGGCCATCTTCTGGCGTGAGGGTGTGACGGGCACGCTCGGGCGAATCACGACGCCGACACTCGTGCTCTGCGGCTCCGAGGACAAAGCGACTCCTGTCGTATGCAGCAGGACGATCGCGCGTAACATCCCCGGCGCGCGGCTCCTTCTCATCGCGGGCGCAGGGCACCTCTCGGCCGTCGAAGAGCCCGAGGCGGTGTGCGACGCGATGCTCCCTTTTGTGTGCGGCCACCTTTAGCGCGCATCGATTCCTATGAAGTCTCGAACGCGCGGGTGACCTCGACCTTTCGACGAGCGAGCACCGACCCGCCGCGACGTTCGCGTCTTGTGTCGAGATGAGTCGCTCGACCAGTTCGGCGGCTCCGTCGCGCGCCCACCCAACGTCGTCGAGCCAGAGGTACACCGGTCGACGGATGCTCATCGCCCGCAGCGCGACGTGGGCGAGCTCGGCAGCTTCGTGGGTCGCCATGACCTCGGCGTCCGTCAGCCAAGCGAACAGCGCTCGCGTGTCTAGCGTGCCGAGCCAACTAAGATCGCTAGCCGACGTGTCCTTGTTCGCGATCGCGAGCAGTCTCCGCAAGGCTTGCTTCAGCCCTACAGCGACGCTCGCCCCGGATGCGTCATATCCGGCGGCGATCCCTTCCATCAGCCCGAGCCGCTCCACTTCCGCCAGTCCCACGCGCGCGAGTCGACTCTTTCCGACGCCCGCGCCGCCGAGCAACACGACCACGCGCGCGCCACCCTCGGATCGAACGCTCGCCGCGTGATCCATCAAGCGCCTCCGCTCGTAGTTGCGACCCACGAGCGGGGGCGCACGCAAGAGGCCGACGGCTCCACTGGGACCCGCGAGCGAGTCGCTCGGAAGCTCGAACGGCAGTCGTCGCGAGATGGGCTCGAGTCGCCCCGAGCTCACGGGGTTCTCGGACGGCTTTCTCTCCGCGCGCGGCTCGATCGTCGCGACGTCCACCAGAGTGCGTTGCGAGTCGTCGTGTGTCTTCGTGAGCTGCGCGGGCAGGTCGAACTTCATCGTGTCGCCGCCGACGAGCGAATGCTCGAGCGCGATCAGCCGCTCGTGCAGCTCGGCGGCAAAGCGAAGTCGCTTGCGCGGGTGCGGCTCGAGAAGCGTGTCGATGAGATCGAGGACCTCGTTGGGCACGTAGACGCCGGCGCGTGGCAAGATCATCGGCGCACCGCGCCTCTTCACGTGAAAGAGCTCGACCAGCGTATTGGCCTCGAGCGGCGGTCGCCCCCCACAAAGTTCCGCGAGCACCACGCCCATCGCGTACAGATCGCTCCAAGGCCCGGAGCTCTCGCCGTTCATCTGTTCGGGCGACATGTAGAGCGGCGTGCCGGCGATCCCACGGCGCTCGGTGCTGCCCGAGAGCGGGTCGACGAGCGTCGCGATTCCGAAGTCCGTGATCTTCGCGATGCCCTGAGCGTCGAGCAGCACGTTCGAGGGCTTCAGATCGCCGTGGACGCTGCCGCACGCGTGCGCGGCAGCGAGCCCGGAGACGATGCCGCAGAACGCCGACAGCACGCAGCTCCACCCTGGCCACTCGTGCACCCACGCCTCGAGGTCATGGCCGCGTACGAGCTCCATGGCGAGGAACACCTCCCCGTCGGCATCGCGCCCCAGATCGAGCAGTCGCACGATGTTCGGGTGAACGACCTGCGCGGCCGCCGTCGCCTCGTCGAGCATGAGGCGCCGCATCGCGGGGGTCTTCGCCATCCGCGCCACCATCTTGACCGCGACGGCCACGCCCGAGGGCCGGTGCACCGCCTCGTAGACGATGCCCATGCCGCCCTCGCCGATGACTCGAAGCACTTCGTAATGGGCGCCGTCCATTCGTGTCGGACTCCACAGCAATGATGACGGGTGCGACCTACCGCACACTCGCCTAGAGTTGCGCCTCATGCGCATCCTCATTGCCGACAAATTTCCCGAGTCCTACGTTGCGCAGTTTCGAGCCCTCGGCCTCCGCTCCGACTATCAACCCGACCTCTCGACCGACGCGCTCAAGGACAACGTGGGCGACGCGAGCATCCTCGTGGTGCGCAGCACCAAGGTCACGCGCGCCGTGATCGAAGCCGCGAGCAAGCTCGAGCTGATCCTGCGTGCCGGCGCCGGAGTCGACACGATCGATGTCGCGGTCGCGAGCGAGCGAGGGATCTACGTCGCCAACTGCCCCGGCAAGAACAGCGTCGCCGTGGCCGAGCTCGCGATGGGCTTGATACTCGCGATCGATCGACGGATCCCGCACAACACGGCCGATCTCCGCGCGGGCAAATGGAACAAGAAGGAGTACAGCAAGGCGGACGGCCTCAAGGGCAAGACGCTCGGCATCGTCGGGCTCGGCGCGATCGGTCAGGCGGTTGCCAAGCGCGCGGCGGCGTTCGAGATGGGTCTCTGCGCGTACTCCATGCCGGAGGAGCCCGCAGTGCTCTCCGCGCTAGGCGTGGCGCCGTGCGCGTCGCTGCTCGATCTCGCGGAGCGCGCGGACATCGTCACCGTTCACGTGCCACAGCTCGCCGAGACGAAGAAGCTCTTCGGCGTGGACTTTTTCTCGCGCATGAAGCACGGCGCCGTGTTCATCAATACGAGTCGTGGCGGTGTCGTCGATCAACCGGCGCTCGAGCGGGCGATGCGCGAGAAGGACATCCGCGCAGGTCTCGACGTGTTCGACTCCGAACCCGAGGGCGCGACGGCGTCGTTCTCCGCCGAGCTCTTCGCGTCACCCAACTTCGTCGGCACTCACCACATCGGCGCGAGCACCGAGCAGGCCCAGAACGCGATCGCCGCCGAGGCCGTGCGTATCTGCGCCGAGTTCGTGCGCAACGGTCAGGTACCCAACTGCGTCAACATCGAGCGCCATACGCCGGCCACGGTGCAGCTCCTCGTGCGCCACTACGACAAAGTCGGCGTACTCGCGGCCGTGCTCGATGTCGTGCGGAGGTTCGGCCTCAACGTCGAGGACATGAACAACACGATCTTCTCGGGCGCGAAGGCCGCCGTCGCCGTCATCCGCTTGTCGGCAACGCCTCCCGACGAGCTCATCGAAGAGATCGCCAAGATGGAAGACAAGGTCATCCAAGTGAGCGCGAAGGCCGTCTAGCCGAGCGCGACCGCTGCCATTGTTGCTCGCGAAGCCAATCAGCTCAGTCGTTTCGTTCGCCGAAGGCGACGACAATTCACTCTTTGAACTGAAGCTCGATATCCGCCGTGCACGGGTTGTCGATCGTGATGTTCATGGCGCTCGCGGCGTGACTGATGCACGCGCCCACGTCGTTCGCGAGCTCGGGTGAGCCTGCGAAGGAGGCCTCGATCGCGGTGGGTGTCATGTTCAAGTGCAGCTTCGCGTCGCCCGTGGGCGGCTTCGATCGCGAGAGTGTCCCCTCTCGATAGCAAACCTCGAAGCGACCGAGCGGAAGCGCCGTCTGGACCGCGGAGACCGAGATTTGGTCCGCCGTGATCTTGCCGATGACCACGTGCGTCGCCGTGGGCGTCGCCGTCACGGTCGCGCTCGGAGGGGCAGAAGCCGTCGCGTGAGTCGTCGGTGGCGTGGGATTCTGTGGCGCGACCACGGTCGCCACGCTCGATGCCGCCGCATGAGCCGACGCCGACGACGATGGAGC
>JAYVYD010000304.1:0-4075 GCA_043784605.1 Myxococcales bacterium
AGGGGTATTTGATGATGAATTCAAAGGAGCTCGTCTGCTCGCTCTCTACACTAAACTTGGAAGGCGAACTTGTCTCACGCATGTTGGCAGAGAGGGCAGTTGCGCGGCAAGACGCCAAAGGTGATCCGCGCTGGACTCCCAATGGGGTGCAACCTGCGCGCGTGGGGCGGGTGCTCGCTGGGACTCGAACCGCGCGGAGATCGCTTCGTCCGCCACACACACTGGCTTCGGCCGCAGACCACGATCAAGAACTTGTGGTTGACTGGTCAGGACTCGTTTTCCGCTGGATTCGCCGGGGCGATGATGTCGTCCTTTTTGACGTACTCGGCAATGACCGGCGATTGGATGGCGTCTCTGCAGCCGGGAACCCGGTAGCGTCGGCATTGCGAAGGTGACCGCGACGCAGACGCGCGTTGTTCAATTGTCATCCCTGTGTGCCGAGGTCATGAGCGAAACACCCGCGAGGATCAGCTCGGTATCCGGGTCGCTCGCATGTGTCTTTTGTATCCGTTGAATCGTTCGATGTGCTCTTGCGCCCGTGACGCATGTCCTTGGCCTCGACCGACACACGCCGGTCCACCGCGGTGCCCTTGCGAATGCGCGGCTCGTTGTTCGGCGGGTCCGGCTCGAGATCCTGTTCGCACAAGTGTTTGAGTGTCACCAGGGGAAGCCACGGACCCGCTTCATGTCGTGGATTTCCAATCTCACACGTAAAGCGATGCCGAACAACGTGACTGGAAGCTGACCTCATTGTCACGTAGTGACGCGCATGACCTCTGCCTCCGTAGTAATCCCCGCCGCGACCTTCTCGAACCCTGCGCGACGCAGCGAGCGGATGCGCCTCTTGGCGAAGATTTCGCGATAGGCTCGCGCGGCCGCCTTCGCTTTGACGAGCTCGCGCAGCTCGTCGTCGAGCTCCAGGACCTCGAAGATCCCGGTGCGTCCGCGGTAGCCGGTGCGCATGCACGAGGGGCACCCGACGGGCCGCGCGATTGGGGTGCCTGCGGCCATGAGAAGATCGTCGCCATCGCGAAGCTCAGTCTCGAGCTTGACCATTTGCACACAATTGGCGCAGACCATTCGCACCAACCTCTGAGCGAGAACGACGGATAGCGCGTTGGCGACAATCCACGACTCGACGCCGAGATCGACGAGACGTACGACGGTCTCCACCGTGTCGGACGTATGCAAGGTGGACATCACGAGGTGTCCCGTGAGAGCTGCTTGCATGGCGATGCCGGCGGTCTCGGAGTCGCGGATCTCGCCGACGAGGATGACGTCCGGATCCTGTCGGAGGATCGAGCGCAAGCCAGACGCGAAGGTGAAGCCGCTGCGCACGTTCACCTGTCCCTGAGTGATCCCGTCGAGCTCGGCTTCGATCGGATCCTCGAGCGTGACGACGTTGACCTGTGTCGTGTCGATCACGTCGAGGAAACCATACAACGTCGAGGTCTTCCCGGAGCCGGTCGGTCCGCTCGTGACGACGAAGCCCTGCGGACGTGAGACGATCTCTCGAATGCGCGCTTGCTCTTCGACGCCAAGGCCGAGCCTGTTGAACGCGAGGAGGCTGCCGCCGGAGAGGATCCTCAGCACCACCTTCTCGCCCTGAGACGACGGAAAAGTGGATGCGCGGAGGTGGACGCGCTCGCCGTCGATCCAGAGCGCGAGCTGTCCGTCCTGAGGCAGCCTGCGCTCCGCGATATCCATTCGCCCGAGCACCTTGATGCGCGAGATGATCTGCGCGCCGGTAGTCATGGCGATCGCCTGCGTCTCGAGCATCGCGCCGTCGACGCGAATGCGGACTTGGAGGCGATCGTGCTTCGGCTCGAGGTGAATGTCGCTCGCGCGCTGGTTGACGGCGAGTCGGACGAGCTGGTCGAGCAGCTCGACGGCATCGCCCTCGAAGGCCTGCTTGCTTTGACTCACCCCAGCATGGAGCGCGTCGCGCGTCGATGTGTCAAGCAGCAGACCCACGACTCACCGAAGAGAGTCGTCGTCACTCCCCTCCCGCATCGGTCGCAGAAGACGGCGCGCTGGCCGTGAACCAGACGTCTCCCGAGGCAGCGACAGTGCCATTCGGATCTTGCGACTGCGCGCTCAGGTGGACAATAGAGCCCAATGCAGCACCCGTGAGGATCGCCGAGTGCTTCGCCACCGGTGTGAGATCGGAAACATGGCTCCCATAAGTAGCGCTCGCCCCATAGCGTACCGTGGTCGTCGCCTGGCTTTGGGTCACCCAGGAGACGGTGAACGTGCTCGGGAGGTCGAGTGTCACCGTCACGGCGCCCCCCCGGGATGATCCGCGGGATGGGTGGAAGCTTTGCTGCAGCAGCGTGGCTTTGATTGAGTGTTCCAAGATCCGGTTGGTCGTTGAACCAAGCGCGTGCGATCAAGATGTCGCCTTGGGAAACCCCGGTGACGAGGTCCTTGTAGTGTGTGTCACCGGGCAGCAGACCCGCGTTGTTCATGATGATGGTGCTGAACGCCCCAGGTACGCTCGGCCGAATCACGTTCGGCGTACGGGCCGGGATATCTCCCGCGAGCTTGAAGTCCTGGAAGAGTTGCCAGAGGGGAGCCACATACGAAAAGTCGGAGTCCTTGTGGTGCTCGGGCGTGATGAGGACATCGGGATTCGCGGCCGCTACCGCCTGCCATACTGACGTGTCAATCGCGCCGGATCCCAAGCGGCTTCGCATACCCGAGAGGAGCATGGGGTCGGGGCATACCGAGGGGTCCTGGCTTCCCATGGGGCGCATTTCCAGTACTGGTCCGCGACCACATTCGAGTCCACATAACATATCGACACTCCCCAATGCTTCTTCGCGTAGTCAATTCGCTGCAACAGGAGCTTGGTCATGAGCACGTTGTCGGTCAGGAAGGGCTGGCAGCTGTTGCGCAGATCCTCCGACAGGTGACAGTCCGTTGCGTTACCAAGCTCGAGCTGTTGCGGGCGGAGCGTGAGGCCGACACGAATGTTCGCGTCGGTAAAAGTCCTGAAGTATGCCTCGACGAGCTTCATTCCGTCGTACGGCGACGACGGATCGTGAAGAGGCGATTCGAGCTCGGGTGCGCGCGTAGGCTGCATCGAAGGGTCGCCGATGTATGTGGTGGCTTGCGGATACTCCTCCCCTTCGAGATCCCAAATGATGACCCCCCTGGGCGTCGATGCTCTTCAGCACGGTGACTGCGCTCTTGGCGTAGTCCATGAACTGTCGCCCGAAGGCATCCATACCCTGCGCCGTCGTGATATCTACTTTGTGACTTGCAAACCAACCGCGCGGATTTTGAGGGCCATATCCGTCCTCGGATGCGCCCTTCCCGCTGACAGGCGCCAGGAACACCTGGCCGATGGGACGCCGATCGGTCCAATTGAGCCGAAACGGCGAGGGGGCATAGGTGGTGGGAAGCACGATGCCCGCGCCCGCGTCGTGCATCGCAGGCGCCTGCTCAGCAAACGGCCTGACGCGCGATTCGCGACTGCCGCCGAAGTGCTCACCGCGCTGCATGATGGCGCGCGGCCGATCGAGGTCGCACAACTCGCGCTCTCTTCGAGTCAGTCGCCAAGCGCTCCCCCTGTCCGACCCGCGAGTCTGCCGTCGCTCTTGAGTGTAGTGAACTCGGTGATCGCCGATCCTTCGGTCGCCCTCCGCATCATGACACCAGCGCGATGGGCGGCAGCGGCTGTCGTTGCCATGATCCTGTTCATGATGAGCCTATGGGTCCTTGGCTCATGGGCCCGAAGTCGAGTGGCCAACTTTCGAGTGAGACACCGCTGGCCTCAGGCGCGACTTCCCATCCGACTGCGACTGCGTCTCACGCAGCGACGACACTTCCGTCTCTACCCGCGGCGCCTTCATCCACCACAAAAGGACGCGCCGCGTCGACGGCCGCACCCTCAACTTCGACCGGCCAAAAGTCGGACGGGCATCGCACGGGGCCAGGCGGTATCTACGTTCCCCCACCTAGCCAGTGGTTCAACTAACACTACTGTGTCCAAAAGTTGCCCATCTGATCCAAGTCGTGCGAGACGAGGACTATGGGCTACGAACTCGATGCGGACGGGCTCCGCCGACTG
>JAYVYD010000305.1:0-13371 GCA_043784605.1 Myxococcales bacterium
TTAAGCAAGGGAGATGGTAAAATAACTATCAATGGTAAGGATTATAAAAATTACTTTTCATTGGTTTACCTTCAGAACCAGGTAGAATCTCCACTTAAAATTGTTGAATCATCTGACAAATTTGATATTGTTATCAACGCCCAGGGCGGTGGTATTAAAGGCCAGGCCGAAGCCGCTAAATTAGGCATTGCACGTGCATTGCTTGAAGTAAGTGCAGACTATCGTCCGGTATTGAAAGCAGCAGGCATGCTTAAGCGTGACCCACGTTCTGTTGAGCGTAAAAAACCTGGTCGCAAAAAAGCAAGAAAGAGTTTCCAGTTCAGCAAACGTTAAAAGCCCGCCCCCATCCCCTAAAGGGGTGTATGGGATGGTATTTCGTTTTCAAATTTTCAAATTTTCAAATTTTCAAAATATTACAATGGAAAATACTTCCTTACAACAGCAACTTCTTGAAGCAGGTGTTCACTTTGGTCACTTAAAAAAGACCACGCCGAGCGCGTAGAGGTCCGCGCGGCCGTCTACTTTCAGACCCTCGACGAGCTCCGGCGCGATGTAGCCGGGCGTGCCGAACATCTGCTCCGAGAACGTGAGCGCGGGCGCGTCGAGGATCTTCGCGATGCCAAAGTCGGTGAGCTTGACGCGATCGCGATCCGCGCGCCCCGATTCATCGGGCTTCAAGACGAGGATGTTCTCGGGCTTCAAATCGCGGTGAATGACGCCGGCCTGGTGCGCGCGAGCGAGAGCGCTGGCGACCTGCTTGGCCATGCGCGCGGCACGATCCCACGGCAACGTCCCACGGTGGATCGTCGTGAGCAGCGTCTCGCCCTCCGCGTACTCCATCACCAAGAACGCCATGCCCTCGATCTCGCCGAAGTCGGTGATCTCGACGATGTTCGGGTGGTTGATGCGATTGACCGCGCGGGCCTCACGCAAGAAGCGCTCTCTGTGGTTCGGATCCTGCGTGAGATCCTGGCGGAGGATCTTGATCGCGTTCATGCGCTCGATCATCACGTGCCGCGCGAGATACACGACGGACATGCCGCCCTGGCCGAGCTTCTTCACCAGTCGATAGCGCGAAGCGATGGTGCGACCGAGGAACGGATCGGTCGACGTCACGAGCGGCTTGCCGTCGAGCGGGCAGAACACCACTTCGTCGGGGTACAGCTCGGAGCACGCCGTGCAGATGCGCATCGCCCCGTGGACGCTACACGGGAACGGGGCCGCCGAAGAGCCCGAAGAAACGCGCGACCCACGCGACGACGTCGAGCACGAGCACCGCCACCAGCGCGCGAACCAGCCACGTGCCGAGCGTTCCGCGCCCGAGCGCGTAGAGGTTCCCGTCACGGCCCGCGATCCACACCGCGCGCGCTGAGAGCGCACCCAACACGATCACGAAGAGCGGCGCGATCGGATTGAACTGCAGCGCACCCATGACGTCACCGTGCAACAGCGCGTGAATCGAGCGCGTCCCGCCGCACGCAGGGCAGGGGTGATGCGTGACTTTTGCGAACGCGCACTGGACGGTGCCCGACATCATGTAGGCCGCGTACCCGCCAATCGCGGCGACCGCCAGGAGCGCCCTCCACCAAAAGATTCTGGGCTTCGGCTTACCCGCGATCGCGGATCCGGTCGAAATACCGGCGTGCGCTGCGGCTGGATGGTTTCGGTTCATGCTGGGAGCGTTTCTATGCGATGCTCGCGCTTCGTCGCGAGAATGGACCGGGTTCGTCTGCGCTGGCGAAGCGACTTTAGAGAGGGACGCACAATGATGATCGAGGAAGCGATGAGCGCAAACGGAATTCTTCAGGCAGCCGGCGGCTATGGTCCTCCTCCAGGTGGCGGCTATCCGCCCCCTCCAGGCGGCGGTGGCTATGGTGGTCCTCCGGGCGCTCCTCCAGGTGGCGGCGGCTACGGCGGTCCTCCGGGCGCTCCGCCAGGTGGCGGCGGCTACGGTGGTCCTCCGGGCGCTCCTCCAGGCGGCGGTGGTTACGGTGCGCCTCCGGGCGGCGGCTACGGCGGTCCTCCGATGGGCGGTCCTCCGGGCGGTGGCTTCGGTGGTCCTCCGCAAGGTGCGCCTCCGGGCGGCTACGGCGCGCCTCCTCCGGGCTTCGGTCCTCCGGGCGGCGGATTCCCGCCTCCGGGCGGTCCCATGATGCCGGGTATGGGCGGCGACGTGAACACCACGCTCCCGCTCATCTTGAGCATCCTCGCGATCTTCCCCTGCGGCTGTTCGTTCTGCATTGGCACCATCATCGGCATCGTCGGCCTGGTGTTCGCCATTCAAGCGATGAATGCGAAGAAGGTCGGCGACTTCGCGACCGCGCAGAACAAGGCCAAACTCGCCACGATCCTGTCCGGCATCGGCATCGGCGTCGGTGTGCTTCTCTGGATCGTCAACCTCGCGACCGGCATGGCGCAGACGATGATGGACGGCGCGCGCTGAATCCCAGATCCTCATAGTGAGTTCGAAAGAGGCACCGCGTGGTGCCTCTTTTTTTTTGTCGCTTGCGGTTGACTCTGGGGCGCGGTGGTCTGAGCAGCGTTTCCATGTATGGACCGCCCGCAAGGAGGAGGTTATGGGCCTCTGCCTGGACAAGGTTACGGAATGGTTGCGGTGCCACCCGCGTCGCTAGGTCCGTTTCAATGCCGATCCTGCGGCTACGCCGCGCACGCGATGATCGTGGAGAAGATCTCGACGGGCGGCTGGGTGGTCGTGGTCGCACTCCTCTTCCTTTGCCTGCCGCTCTTCTGGATCGGCTTGCTCATGAAGGAACGCCGCAGTCAGTGCCCCAATTGTCGTGTCATGGCCTTCTAGCGACCGAGCGAACGTCTGCTGAAGTGCTCGCTCTTCTTGCGCGATTTCTGCGCACGAGCCGACACCACCGTTGCTCGCGCAAGCAGGGACGTCACACCAAGAACTCCACGTCTCCAACGGGTGGAGCCTCCAAGTGCACACGCTTCGCCAAGGCGAAGCTCGCCACGATCCTCCCCGGCATCAGGCATCGGCGTGCTTTTCTGGATCGTCAGCCTCGCGACCCGGCATGGCGCAGACCATGATGGACGGCGAGCGCTGACGGGACTTTACCTCGTTCGATCCGTGCTTTGCGATGAAGTCCTAGCGACGTTCGCTCGAGTCGACTCTCGCAGGGTCGTTCTCTTCGAGATGTTCTCCAGCGCGTGCGAGGGACTCGCACAGGCGATTCAATGCCGCGACCTCGTGAATGCGGTCTGCGATCGCGCCCGGACTCATGTCGACGTTGCGTGGATCAGAAGTCATCCTTGCCCTCGAGAGTCTCGATGTCGGCGCGATCCTTCGCTCGCGTCGACGGCCTCTTCATCGAGATCAGTCCGCTGCGCGAAACGACTGCGAGTTGTCGTCCTTTCCACAGCGCGTTGCGGCGACTGGTCCACGCCTCCTGCTAGCTGACGGATACCTCCAACAAGTCGACCGTGAGGTGCCGCTCACCAACTACTTTGGTGGCCCGAAATCGCCGCTGCGGATGACTCGATGACGCTCCTGACGGGATCGGGCCTGCGCGAAGCGTGAACCCTGCCTTTGTCACCGCGGAGAATGCGCGCTCGATCTCCGAGGCCTCGACGAGAAGATCAATGTCTTTGGTCGCGCGTGGGAAACCGTGCACCGCGAGGGCGACCGCCGCAGAGCGCGTAGGGTACGAGCTAAGAGCGTCGATGACGAGCAGCAGCTCGGCTTCGATGTCGAGAGGCTCCATGCGCGTCAGCGTAGCTCAGAGCGAGCACTTCAGTGGTTGCGAGATCTCGACGCCTGGGCCCACGGCGCCCTTGCTCGCGCCCGCCGGTGACGTCGCATTTCCGAGCACCTTCCACACGAGCCACGACGAGAGCGCGACCTGCTCGACGGTCGGTCGATCGTTCGGCGAGTTGACGTTGAGCACGCGCGCCTTGCTCGTCTCCAAGAGGTGCGCCTCGAGCGCCTCGAGGCAAACGCGCGTCGCGCTCCACTTCACGCGCATGATGGTCTGTGTCGGAGTGAGCTCTCCATCCGCGGTGGCCGCGCGCAGCCACGGGCGCGTCGTGGTCACGATCGCACGCCAGCCCGGATCGGCTTTGCATGCGGGATCGTCCGCGAGCACGAGCGTCGACCACGCGGCGAGCGGAGCAGGCGCTTGACCCGGCAAGTAAAGGAGCGCCGCGTCGTCCTTCGTCGGTGGCTCCCCACCTGACGGCGTGCGCAGCACACCGATCTCGCCGTGCGGGCCGATCGCGATCGCGTCTGGATTCGTGGGATAATAGCTCGCGAGCGGAGGAGGCGGCACCTCGAAGAGCGGCGCGAGCACCGGACCCGTCCAACGTAGGATCTGCTCGGCCGCATCCTCGCCGGCTTGAAGGACGATGATGTCATCGCCCAGCTGCGCGGCGCTCAAGAAGCTGACGCTCGTGTCGGGGGTCCGGTCCTTCTCGATAGCGACTCGCGTGCCGCTCGGACGCACCACGGCGAACGCGCCGCCCTGATCGATCGGGTTGTAGCTCGCGACGAGATCATTTCCCGCCGCCGGATCAGGACCGAGCAAGGGCACGACCGTCTGCGTGTTGAGCGGGTCGTTGTCGACCGTCGAGACCCCACCGCCGAGGCCGATCGCGCGCGCGGCAGCGAAGTAGTCCGCCATGCCCACGCTCGTGCGTCGAACCTGCATCGTGGGATCGAACGCTTGCAAGAAACCGAGCTGCCGTCGCAGCAACGGGATCGCAGGCACGGGACCGCTCGCCTTGAGCACGCCGTTGTCGTCAGTCGTGACGGTGTAGCCCGTCGCGAGCATGCGCATCGCGGGCTCCGTCTCTCCGTCTTCGGTCCCGGTGAGCGGATGCTGCGGGAGAGTCAGCCAATAGCTCGCCGCTTCGCGCAGTTGCTCGTCATCTTCTTTGATAGCGAGCTTCTGCGCGCCGAAGCCGAGGTCGTTCGGAGACGACCCGCTCTTGTTCACGGTCTTCTGTCGCTGCGGTCCCGCTGGCGCGCACGAGATCGCAGGCAGCGTCGTGATGGGGAGCTTCGCGGCGGTCGCCCGATCTTGAGCGGCTGCCGGAGGCGGGGGCGCCACGATTTCCCATCCCGCGCGAACCCATCCGCCGATCTCGCACCCCAGGGGCCCGCAATCGTCGATCGCGATTGCGGCGACGCCGTGCGACTGCGGAGGTGGCGCGACGTCGGTCCAGTGTTGCCCGCGATCGGTCGATTGGAACGCGGCGTCGCCGGTGATCGCGAAGCCGTACACACCGGAGGTGACTGCCCGATCGAACGCGTAAGGCGCCCGCGCGACGTTGCCTTCGAAGCCGATCTCGACTGACGTTCCCTTCGTGATCCAACCGCGAACGCCCGTGGCGGTGGCGGTCCAGGCGCGATCGATCTGCGAAGCTCTGTAGCCTCGCTTCGCGCCGTAGCGGCCGCGCGTCGTCGCGCCGGGGTCGACGTTGGTGAGCGCGTCGGGCGCGAGGAGCGTGACGTCGTTGGTTGATGTGTCCACCATCGCGGGTGATGCGCCGAACGACAGCCCAATGGCGTTTCCGTCGGACTTCGGGACCCACCGCTCGATGGAGAGCGGTGCCATCGCGGCGCCGCCGTCGCTCGTGGCAAGGACGACGTGCTCTTGCCATGTCCCGCTCACGCCTCGAACGCAGACGGTCATGTCCGCCGTTACGCCAGAGCAGGAGCCCGCGATCGCCATGGCGCCGTCATCGCCGACGAAGATCGCGCCTTGTCCCGCAGAGAAGGTCTTCTCCATGGCGAACCCGGCCTCCGAGAGCCCGTGCGAAGCGACGAACGTCTCGCTCGACCTTCGACAAACGAACACGACGTCGTCTGGAGTGCGCACGCCGTCGCAGTCAGCGTCGGTCGGGAGCTTCATCGCCGAGAGCGAGAGGAGCGCGCCCGTCTGTACGTCCACGCGGGCAAGCGCGCCTTGCATGACGACGAGCGCGGTGCCGTCGTCGAGCAGCACCCCCGAACGGTATGCCTTGCGGAGCGGAGTCAGCGCGTCGTGCCATCGAGCATCGAGCGGCCGCATCGCCGTGGCTTGCGGCGTCTTCTCCTCATCGAACAGCGAGATCTTACCGCCCTGCTCCACCCTCGCGGAGACGGGAGTGGCGTGGATCCACAGCTCGCCGTCGACCTCGTCGATCGAGTCGGGGTGTCCGTTGAGTTGCGCCGTCACGTCCGTCCACTGCTTGCCGTCCGCCGAGACGAGCGCGGCTCCGAACGTGGTGAGCACGGCCACGCGCCCATCGTCGAGAGCGCCCACCGCGACGAGGCCCGGCGGAGAGATCGCCGCGCGGGCACCGGTGCGTGGATCGATCGCGACGCGATCTCCATCCGAGAGGTGCACGAGCACGTACGAAGGCCCCATGCTCACGTCATCGATGTCGGCCATGAAGCCGCAGACGGGCTTGAGCGGTCCGTCGAACGTCGGACTCGAAAACAGCGCGTTCTTGCTTCGAAACAGAAATCCGCCGCCCAACGGGTTGGGGAGCTTCGTCGCCTTCAAGAGCGGGGGTGCGGTCTCTTCCGCCGCGATGCGCGCGATGGGGCCGTTCTGCACTACCCGCAGGCCGTTGACGATCGCCCCGAAGCTGTCGGTGCCCTCTACGCGCACGAAGGCCGGTCCGTCCGCGAGCAAGTATTGCGACGGGCGAGGCGGCGCCTCGGCGACGGTCAGGGCGGTGACGACCGGCGTCGTAGGCACGGCCGGAGGCGTCTCTCGCGCGCACGCGGAGGCCATCGCGAACCCGAAGAGCTTCAGCCACCGCCGCATGTCGTTCTCGAAGAGTGTAACCGGGTACGCACGGGAAGTTCCGACAAACATCCCCTCTAAACGCTCGGGCCCCAAAGTCGAAACATCATGACGACCGCCCAGTCGAAGAGTGCGTGTGCGACGATCGCGGGTGGCAGGCGACGGAACGCACGTCGCATGAAGGCCCAGACGAGCCCGCAACCGAGCGCCGCGAACATCAGCATGGGGTTCGCGTCGGCCTTCTCGTCGGCGAGGACGAACACCGTGCCCACGTGCGCGAGTCCGTACAGCAAGCCTCCCACGACCCACGCGCGGCTCTCACCGACCAGGTCCGCCGCGAGATCGATCACGAGCCCGCGCCACACGATCTCCTCGGCCGCGCTGATCGTCACGATGCCGATCGCTACGAGGACCATGTGATCGCGTAAGCGTCTCGTGTCTCCGAGCGCGAGGTAGATCCGCGCCATCCATGCCTCGTGCGGCGAAGAAGGCGGGATGGTGATTTTCACGAAGACGAACGCGCAGACGAAGAGGAACAGCCCAGCGAGGAAGCCGCGCGTGATGTCGCCCCACTCGGGCTTGAGCCAGCGGCCCACCTCTCCGCGGCGAACCGCGCGCGCGATCGCGATCACCGCGATGAGCATCGTCGGCACGGTCGTCCACAACAAGAAGCCGAGCCGGCCCTCGTTGTCCGCGTTGAAACCGCGAGAGAGCGCGAACCCGATGGTCGAGACAATCAAGAGGAGCAAGACGCAGGAGCGCGTACGCGGTGCCATGAAGGGCGGCGAGTTACACCCCAATCGCGCCGCGGATCAAATCTTTCTCGGGATTGGAAGCGGGCTCACTGTGAGGTTTGACGCCTGGGCACGCTCGCGATATAGATTGTCACCGAGGTCAAGGACCGCTTCCGGGCTCGTCGCGCTGCGATGAGCGCCACGCGAGACTGACCCGCCGATAAGAGGGATTCGTGCAGCAAAGCAGGTCATGAGGGCCGCTTTCCCTGTGCGCCAGAAAGCGCCCCGAAAAAGAAGGGGGCGAGGAACAAAGAAAGATGACGTTTACCGAAGCCGCCGCAGAGGTGCTCCGCCTCGCCGGCAAGCCCTTGCACTACAAGGAGATCACCGAGCTGGCGATCGAGAAGAGCCTGCTGTCGCACGTGGGCAAGAGCCCCGAGGTGACGATGGGTGCGCGCCTCGCGGCCCTCTTGAAGAAGGACGACAAAGCGGTCCCGATCGTGCGCGTGAAGCCGGGCGTGTTCGCGCTTCGCGAGTGGAGCGATCGCAAGGGTCGTGGCCGCGGTAAGCCCGAGGCGTCCGCCGACGGTGACGAGAGCTCTGACGTGAACGCGCTCGAGGTCGAGGCCGCCGCCGCCGCGCCGCCGCCGCCTCCTTCCTCCGCAGTCGCCGTCGAAGACGAAGAGGGAGACGGACCCGTCAACGGCGAGGACGCGCTACGCGCCGACTTGCATGCGAGCGGCGCCGAGCTGTTCGATGACGAGGACGATGACGACCAGCCCATTCTCGGTGGAGCTGCTGCGCCCGCGAGCGCGACATCGTCTCCTGCAGTGGAAGGCGCGGTCGGTGAGGGAGGTCGCCGTCGTCGTCGTCGTCGCCGCCGAGGGCGCGGTGGTCGTCCCGAGGGTGAGCTTGCGCAAGGCGCTCCCCGTGAAGGCGCAGCCCCGCTCCCTGGCGTGACGATGGAAGGCGAGACCAACGGAGATGCCGTGCGTGATCCGCTCGCGCCGGCTCCGCGCCCGCAGATCCGCGATCGCCAACAGATCATGGCGGGCGGCATGCCTAGCGGCATCGAGGTCCCTCTCGCAGAGGGCGAAGAGCTCGCCGGAAAAGATCTGGCGGACGCGGCGCTCGTCGTGTTCGTCGGATTCGATCGCAACGGTGGACCCGTCGCGGTCCGTTCGCTCGTCGAGGCGCTCATGCGCCGCGGCCGGCTCGCGGGTGATCCCGCCGCCGCCATCACGCAGCTGTCCGCGTCGTTGCGGGCGGACAACCTTCGTCGCCAAGCCACGGGCCTCCGCCCGCGCTTTCGCTTCTCGCAAGGAGGTCGCGTGGGACCGACCGAGTGGCTGCTCGGCCCCGATTTTGCGCGCCTCGAGCAGGAGATGATGTTCGCGGTAGATCGCTACAAGGACGCCTCGCGTCGCGCGTTCTTGCGCCGCGTGCAGGAGCTCCCCGGTCATGCGTTCACCGAGCTCGCGCTCCTCGCTCTCGAGCGCGTGGGCATGAGCAACCTCAAGACCGTACGCCGCGCGGGATCGCCCGGCGGTGAAGCGCACTTCTCCGCGCTCCACAAAACGGGCACCGACGAGATCCGAACGGCGATCGTCATCCGCAAAGACGGCCGCGAGCTCGGTCGCGAGCGCGTGAGCGATCTTCGCGGCGCTCTCCACCACTACGGGCCGGCCACTGCAGGCTGGCTCGTGACAACGGGACAAGTGCTCTCAGGCGCGCGTGAAGAGGCCGTCGCGCAAGCCGCGGCGCCCATCGCGCTCTATGACGGTATGGCGTTCTGCAAGCTGCTCGAAGACCATGACGTAGCGGTCGCACGCACACGCGTGTCCGTCGCGATCCCGGACTTCGAGCTTCTCGAGACGCTCAGGGGCTGACCTTGATCGTCCTCGTGACCGCGGGCGTGACGCTCGTGGCGCTGCTGATGTTGTTCTTGTCAGCGCGCCGCGACATCACGCTCTGCGAGCTCGAGCTCGAGGGCGGCGACCTCGTAGTCGTCCGCGGAGGTCTTGCGCCGAGCGTGCTGTCGGACATGCGCGACGTCGTGCGCCGCGAACGCATCAAGAGCGGTCGCTTGCGCGTCATGCGCGTCAAAGACCACGCGCGCCTCGAAGCGTCTGCTGGGCTCTCGCAGAAGCAAGTCCAAGTGCTGCGTAACGTGATCGGTCAGGTGCCTCTCTCGAAGCTCCTCGCCGGGGCGAAGGCGCAAGGGCCGAAGCGGAAGAAGCGGCGCGCCTGAGGTTGCGGTATGGTGATTGCGATGCGAGCGCGCTACGTGGTCACCTTCATCGCGGCACTCACGGTGCCTGCCGTCGTCCTCGCCGCACCGAAGAAATCGGCGCCACCGCTGCCTCCTCCTCCGACCAATCCGCCCAACGTCACGCTCACGCTCTCGGCGAACGAGCTGACGCGCGATTGGTCGCTCCGCGTGACCAATGCGGGGCTCGAGCCGCTCCGCGTCGTCGCTGACGCGCAGGCGCTCTCTCTCGAGATCACTCCGCCTGGCGGCCCAGCCGTCAAGTGCGCGCTGCCCGCAGAGATGCGCCCGCTCGCGGACAACGGCCCGCGTACGCTCGTGCTGGTCGGCGGTCGCAGCTATACGGAGCGCTTCGATCCTCGTCTCTATTGCTTCGGTGAGAAAGAGGCGAACGCGCTGGTCGCAGGTGCGACCGTGATCGGCAGGCTCGGCTTTCAGCCAACGACCCTCGCGCCTCCGTACGAGGTGACTTGGGCACTCGACGGTACACGCTTCGACGCGAGCGTCGCGCCATCACCCGCGAAAGAGATCGTCAGCGCGCCGCTCGCGCTCACAGCTCCAACACCGGTCGTTGCCGATGGCGGAGCTACGCCGGTCACCACGACCGACGCCGTGCCGGTTCATCTCGGCGTGACGATGGCCGGGCGCACGGATGTCTCGACCACGTTCGAGCAGACGACGACCATCAGCGTGACGAACAAAGATCAGCGCGCCGTTTCGCTCCTTCTTCGGACCTCGACGGTGGGCTTCATCGTCGAGCTCCCGCAGGGAGGCGTCGCGCGTTGCGGCGGCTCCACCGCGGCGACTGCGATCCGCGAGCTCTTGACCACGCTGCCTGCGGGCGGACGCTCGAGTGTAACGGTGGACTTCGACGCCGTCTGCCCGGACGTGTTTGCGCGTCCGGGGCTATACGTCGTGCGACCCCGCGTCGATACGCGTCGCGTGACGGGGACCACATCGTCATTTCGAGGAGAGGCGATCGGCGATCCCGTGATCGTCCGCGTGCGTACGGGTCGCGGTGATGATCGACCGTCTCCTAGGCCCGATCCGGCGCACTGACTCGGCGGTCGCAACTTTGGCCCACGCCGGGCGAAGGGGAGCATGCGCGTCCTCGTGCTCTGCCTCTTGCTCTCTTCACTCGCTTGCGTGGGTCGCGCCCCGCTGCCTCCCAAGGCGATCGCGCTCAACGACGACGGCGCCGCTGCACTGGCCGCGGGCGATCTACAAACAGCGGAGGCTCGGCTCGCGCTCGCGGTGGAGTACAACCCGCGCTTCACCGAGGCTTGGGTGAACCTCGGGCTCGTGGCGCTCGAGCGAGGCGAGATCGATCGCGCCGAGCGAGACCTGGAGAAGGGGCGCGAGCTCAACCCCGATCTTCCGTCGCCGCACCACGCGCTCGGTCTGCTCGAGGAGCGACGCGGGAACCTGGAAGCGGCGGAGCATCACTATCGGGCAGCGCTCGCGGTCGATCCCGGCTTCGCCCCTTCACGCGCGAACCTCGGCAGGCTGCTGTTCGCTCGAAAGGCGTTTGACGACGCGCGCGAGCAGTTCTTGAGACTCACGGAGGTCGCGCCAGAGAGCGTCGCGGGGTGGACCGGGCTGGTCGAGTCGCTCCTGGCCTTGAAGCGAGAGATCGAGTCGGACGAGACCCTCGAGCGCGCACGCGTGCGGTTCGGCGACGTGTCGGATCTCGTGCTGCTCGTAGGTCGACAACAACTCCGCCGTGGCGCGTTCGAGCAAGCCGAAGAGACGCTCGCCCCGCTCACACAAGAGAGCGGTCACCGGCGCGCAGCAGCGTGGGCGTGGATCGGAGTGTCGCGGCTAGGGCGCGGAGACGTGACCGGCGCGCGGAGCGCGTGCTCTCAAGCACAGGCCATCGACCAACAAGAGCCCGTCGCGTTCTACCTTGAGCAAACGCTAGCGTCGCCGTGACCGAGGTCGAACTCCACGGGACGTAGCAACGCTGAGCGCGCCGGTTCGCCGAGACCGAGACGATTCCCGACGAAGGGATCGCGAAGGTATCGGGCGAAAACGCCGCGCTCAGCGCAGTAGCAGGAAGGCGGTTGCTCCGAGCAGCGCAATGACACCGACGATCAACGCGACGACGACGCCCGCAGGAACGTGTGTACCCGGGATGTCGACCCGCTCGTCTTCCATCTCGTAGCTCGCGGCCGCCAAGGGTGCAGCTGGCGAAGATGAGCCGGCCTTCTTCGGCGCCTCGGATACGTTGCGCGTCTGCGCGCCCGGCGACATGGCCGGAGTTGGGGGCGCTCCGACGCTGCGCCGACCGGGCTCGGTCTCTTCCTCTTGAGGGAGAGAGTACTTTTTGTACTTTAGCGGGTCATCATCGGAGGCCCTGAGCGCCTCGCCGTCGAACCTCGCAACGATCACGGTGATGTTGTCATGACCACCCGCTTGGTTCGCACGCTCCGTCAGCGTCTTGCAAGCGTCGAGCGGGTCGCTGCACGTCTTCAAGATCTCGCGGATCTCGTCGCCGCGCACCATGCCGCTCAAGCCGTCCGAGCACATCATCAACACGTCACCGCGAACGAGCTGCACGTAGGTGAGGTCCACCTGCACCGTGTCCGCCGTGCCCAGCGCCTGCAAGATGATGTTGCTGTGCTCGAAGGTCTCGGCATCTTCTTCGGTGAGTTGACCCGCTTCGATGAGCTGGTTCACGAGCGACTGATCTCGTGTCACCTGAACCAGCGTGCCCCCACGGAGGACATAGGCGCGTGAGTCTCCGACCTGCGCGAGGAACAAGTGATCGTCGACGATCGTCGCCGCCGTGACGGTGGTCCCCATTCCACGCCGCGTGCGATCGGCCTTCGCCTCTTGGAAGATGCGCAGCCCTGCGGTCTCCACGGCGCGCACGAGTCGGCGCGCTAGATCGTTGCGCGCGGCGGTAGCGTCCGGGTTCACGCCCTCGAGCATCTGCTGATAGATGATGTCAACCGCGAGCTGGCTCGCGACTTCACCTGCTGCAGCGCCGCCCATTCCGTCGCACACCGCGAGCAGGTGTCCGGCCTTTCCGAGCACCACATCGCGCGCGCCCTCTTGCAGGCCGCTCATCTTGCGTGTGAGGTCCGCGACGAGGAAATTATCTTCGTTGTGCTCTCGCACTTGCCCGACGTCTGTCCGAGCGAAGAGCTTGATGTGCACCTCACCCCCCACGACCTGAGGGGAGCTGGCGCTCGTGCCCGGCAACGGGCTCGACGACTCCGGCTGTGTCACTTGCCCACCCTCATTCACCCGATTGGCCTTCGCTGGCGGTACCGAACAAACGATACAGCTGCTGGCCTACGCGTAGCTCATCTCCTCGCGACAAGTGCACGGAACCTCGAATCTGAAGGAATGTACCGTTCGACGAGCCCAAATCGGCAAGGAAAAACGATTCGCCGCGTTTTCGTACGGCTGCGTGTCGGCGAGACATGAAGGCGTCTTGGGTAAAGACCACGTCTCCCGACTCACGGCCAAGCACCCACTCTTCTTTTCGAACGTGGCAGACGTCGCGCGTGACCCCTTCGGTCGTGCGCTGCGCGAGCCGCGCGTACGTCTTTTGCGACGGCGTCCCGAACAGGAGGGTCCCGTGTTGGGTCGCTCCGCC
>JAYVYD010000306.1:0-23319 GCA_043784605.1 Myxococcales bacterium
TTGCAACAATGACCTCCTCACTCTCAGTATCGCGCCGCACAGATACGCTAGATTATGCGGCGATCAAGATAGCAAGATAATATTGACCGGAGGCCTTAGGTGGCTGCACCAGTCCACTGCTCGGTGCTCCACCGCGTAAGAGGTGCGCGATCCAACGCGCGTGATCGCGAGCCCGCTGTTGGCACGATGTGCCCTTCAGCGGCGTGGTTCGCGCGAGCGGCGACTACGCGACCTGAGCGGTCGATGCGCGCGCCGTGTCGGCACGTGTGGCGGAGCTCGCGAGCTCGGGGACGATGGCGTCGAGAGACGCCAGCTCGTCGATGCCGAGCTCGACCCACGTGCGAGCCTGTCGACGATAGGTGTTGATCATCTGGCTCGACTTGTGGCCCGTGCGGTCGGCGATCCAAGTCTCGCTCTTGCCATGCGCCAAGTGCACGGTGACGAAGGTATCGTGCAATCGAATGGGGAGGCGGAGCTTCGTCTTCTCGAACAGCTCAGCGCGATAGACGTGGGCCAGGTGCCGGTGTTTGCGAAAGGCGAGTGCGAGTCGATTCGGCTGCGACACGACGAAGACACGCTGGGTCTCGGGTCGCATCACACGCCAGAGGTGAAGCGCGCGGACGACATCTGGAGCGAGTCGTGCGAGACGAGGACTATGGGCTACGAACTCTAGGATACCGAGCATCTTCACGGTGCTCTAGCCCCGTCGATGCAGGTACGCGAACGTCTTGTCGCACGTGCGCTGCAGAACCTCGGCGACCTTCACGACTTCCTCACAGTGCTTGATCAGAGCGCATAGGAACGACGAGATCGTGGACGCGCGGATCATCGCCGACCGGATCGCCCGCGTCCTCCGGCTCGGCGACCCAATTTTGCTACGCCTCCACATCGTCCGCACCGCCGAGCACACATTGACCACTAGAACGATCTACCAATCAAGAGTGCGCCATAGGGAACGACGATTGATGAGTCAATTGAGGTGCTCGGGGCGACTAGACGGAAAAGGGCTCCAGCTTCGATGTCGACGTCGATGAGCGGAAGAAAAGTGGTCTTGAAGCCGATCGTCGGGCCGATCCAGAGGCCGACGGGTGGCTCGATGAAGCCTTGGGCCGTGAGCATCCGGCCGCTCACGCGCGCGAACGTGGTCGCGGCCCCGATGTGCACGCCCTGATCGAAGTCGCCCAATAGGAAGTAGCGCGGACGGATCGCGGCGTCCCACGCGAGCCTCCTCCCGATCGCTCTCTCGTTCGCGTCGAACACGGCGCGCGAGCCCAGGCCGATCGCCATCGAGAGAGACCACTTGTGCGCGAGCCGCAGATCGATGGTCGGTCGAACGATCGGGTTCGCGAGGTTGAGACCTGCGAAATCGATCGAGAGCGAGACGCGATGACGCGGCAGTGACTTGGCCTCGGGGCGAGCAAGCGCTTGCTGGGTGACGAGCAATGCAGCGCCGGTCGCGAAGAGACCTACGAAGTTTCGGGACATGAGGTGCCCGGTCGCAGGAAGCGTGCCGACCACTTCTTCCGCCTGGGCGGCGCCTTCTGTTGGCGAGCTTGAGGATCCGCCTAAATCTGAGCAGCCCGGCAAGGTGGAGGCGAGCCAGCTCGAGAGCCTGACGCCGCGACAACAAGCTCCCCAACCCCGCGGCCGAGCCCATCGACCTGCGCCGTGGGCATTACGGCCTCGTCGCGATCGTACGCACCGAGTGCAAGCAGGATCGTCACCGAGCTCGTTGCCGGAGGTCGCCGGACTCACCGTGATCGTACTGCACGAAAAGCCGAGGACGACTTTGCGTGCGCGTCTTGTGGACCGGCGCGCACGGCACCCAAGAGCGAAGACGCTCCATGGTCTCGAGCGTCTCACATCAAAGCCCTTTGCGACTGTCTCAATGGCGCTCGTGCCGGCGTACTATCGCTCTATGAGACCGTCGTTCATCGTCTTGCCTCTAGCGCTCGGGTGTTGCCACGCGAGAGAGGAGCATTCTCCCGACGCGTGGTCAGCGCAGCGACCGACGTCCACTGTGGCAGCGAGCGACGCTCTCGTCGCCGAGCCGAACGATCCCGCCCCGACCCCGGGCGGCTATTACGCGCCAGAGCCGGACGGCAAGCCGACGGCCATTTTGCGCACGGACGCACCCAACATGCATTACGCGTCACTCGATCGCGCGAGCTGCGAGACGGAGCTTCGAAAGCGCGCGGTCCCGTTCGTCGCGGGAGAGGCGACGCAAGGCGTCCTCGCGCCCGAGCGAATCCGAGGGGCGTTGCACGGAGTCGACATCCACTCCGCGCTCGCGCCTGCGGCTCGAGACAAGTCTTCTTCGACGATCTTCGATTGCAGACTCGTTCTCGGGATGGACGACTTCGCCGCGCTCGCCGCCAAGGCCGATATCGTCGAGATGGTCTATTTCGGCGCGTATCGTCCTCAATCGGCCAATGGCTGCACTCCCAAGTATGCGGGCAAGCAGCACTGCGGAGGGCTCGCTGTGGACATCGCGACATTCAAGAGGAGAGACGGCACCGTGTTGAGCGTCGAGAAGGACTTCCACGGTCACATCGGCGATTCCACGTGCGGGCCAACGGCGCAGCCGCCCGGGACGACACCGGCGACCACACAGCTCTGGCGCCTCGTCTGCGATACGGCAGAGCAGGCAATATTCAATGTAATGCTGACACCCAACTACAATGCTCAGCACTTCAATCACTTTCACGTCGAGATAACACCAGACGCCGAGTGGATGCTCATTCACTAAAATGACCAAACGCGATTCGGGAATACCCAAGTGTCATCCTTCGCTTCGCGAAGGATCCCCTGTGCGAAGCGGGAACAGTCGTCGATCGCAGCGGATATGCGAAACGGTGGAGGGAACCTTCACGAAGCGAAGGGTGACAAGCCGATCCGGAATCGCGCACGGTTATTTAGTGATCGTGATCTCGGGCTCGTGAGCCCAGCCGAAGCACCGTAGGTTTTCGCCCTATGGGCAACCCATGAGCGACATTCAATCGACCGCGATGCCATCCACCAACCCGCCGGCTGGTGGGCTCTCGGGGCCGCGCGCATCGTCTTCGGGTACATGTGGTTTCAGCAGACGCTGTGGAAGCTCCCGCCCGATTGGGGCGGCCAGTATGGCCTACGCGGGTTCGTCGAAAAGTCAGCCGAGTTCTCGTACCCGTTCTATCGGGCTTTCGCCAAAGACGTGGTTCTGGCACATTTTAGCCTGTTCGCCCCGCAGGTGTGGCTCGGTGAGACCGTCATCGCGCTCTCTCTCGTGTTCGGCCTCTTCGGTAGCGCCGGCGGTCTCATGGCGTTCGCCATGGGTATCAACCTCTACTTCGCGAACGCGCACGTACCCGGTGAGTGGTACTGGACTTAGGTGTTCATCGCGTTGCTGGGCGGTGTCCTGTCGGCGACGCGATCGGGTCGTTACCTCGGTGTCGATCAACTCCTCGTCCCGCGCCTTCTTCGCCTGCGAGAGAAGCATGAGCGCCTCGGCAAGATCCTCCTCGCGATGACATGACGCTTGCTCTGCGGCTCGCGGCGGTCACTGCCGTTATGTCGCTCGCGTGGCCGCTCTTGCACACGCGGCTCGGCTTCTTCTCTTTCAACCTGGTCTATGGCGCGCAGTTCGCGCTCTGCGTCGTGGCTCGTGTGGCGCGCCAAGACGTTCGATCGGCGCGAGCTCTGGGTGATCCTCGCGTTCGCGCTCGTCTTGCGTGCGGTACTCGTCGCGCAGACGCCGTTCCTCTCGAGTGACGTCTACCGCAATGTCTGGGACGGCCGCGTCCAAGCGTGGGGCATCAACCCATATCGCTTCGTGCCATGCGCCTGAGCTTGCCGCGCTGCGAGACGATGCGATCTTCCCGTTCATCAACCGTCGCGAGTGGGCGCATACGATCTACCCACCTGCGGCGCAGATCGTGTTCCACGCGAGCTACCTCGTCGTCGGCGGCACCGTCATCGGCGGGAAGATCGTCATGGTGTGCTTCGACCTTGGCGCCGTCGGGCTTCTCGCGCGCCTGCTGTCGGTGCGTGGCAAGGACCCGCGATACGTCCTCCTCTACGCGTGGCACCCGCTCGCTTGTTGGGAGGTTGGCCATAGCGGACACGTCGACGCGGTCGCGATCGCGATGATGGCAGGTGCGCTCCTCGCGTCTCACCGCTCTCGCGCTGGGCTCGCGGGCGTCTTGCTCGGCCTTGCGACGCTCGTAAAGGGCTATCCGATTTCGATCGCGCCCGCGCTTTTGGGGCATGAAAACGGCGCTTCGCGATCGGACTGGCAAGTACGCTATTGCTCTATGTGCCCTACTTCGGAGTAGGCTCCGGCGTCCTCGGCTACTTCCCCACATACTTGCGCGAGGAGAGGATCGACACGGGAGATCGCTTCGTGCTTGTTGCGCCAGGCGCGCGTCGTGTTCGACGCCCCAATGTGGGCGTTCGTCGTGATCGCTTTGGCCACGTACCTCGCCGTCGCCGTGCGGATTGTCCGCCGAAGCGCCAACCCCTCGCAAGGCCCCGCGTTCTTCGCCTCCGCGCTAGCCACGATCGTCGTCGCGCTGGGGACTCCCCACTACGCTTGGTACTACGTCTGGTTGATCGCGCTGGCGTGCCTGGCGCCGCGGCCGGTCACACTCTGGGTCGCTTGCTCGGGCGCGCTGCTCGACTACGAGCCACACACCAACGGGGGTCGCCTTGTGTTCGAATCGCTGATGTATGCGCCGACGCTCGTCTTGCTCGCCCTCGAGTGGCGCAAGCTGCGCGTGAGTTCGAGAGACTCGAGGCGCACGTTACGCTGATGGAATACTGCGATTCACCACCACGGATCCAAACCAACATGGCAGCGCTTGGCACGGAGCGTGAATTGTCCGCCCTTGCACGCGTCGATCGGACGCGCGCCTTAGGAGGATGAAATGAACGTCGTGAAAATGATCGCGCTTGGGTGTGTCTCGAGTGCGCTGTTCGCTTGCGGAGGCGGGACCGACAGTCACGACTCTCGCGACTACGCAGACGCCGGAGTCAACGCGGACGCGACGCATGCGGACTCAGGCAACAACACGCTAGATTCCGGTCGCACTCGCGACGACGCGGGCGCTTCATCGTCGGGTCACGACTCGGGCTCGGCGGGCAACCCACCGGGGCAATGCGCGCCAGGCAACGCGTGTGGCGGGCTCACGCAGTGCACGGACTATTGCTATGGGAGCCGTTGCTGTTTGCTCAATTGTTCATGTGGTGCAAACGACACACTGGGCTGTCAGCTGCTTTGTAATTGATCGGCTGCACGCGGGGGTAGGTGGGCACAAGCTAGTCGTGGGGAGGTTGTTGCTCGGCGACGCGCACTTGGGCCGTGCAACGGCTCAACGATCAGGTGCCCGCAGATACTCGAGGCCCTGTGTCGGTTCACGTTCTCGCGCATCACATGGTCGGCGGTCCCCAGAAAAAGCACCGCACGCTCGCCGGTCGATCCGGTCGCAGGTGGCGAAAAGGGAATGAGGGAGGTCCTGATCTCGCTGGCAGTTCGAGAGCGAGTCGCTATCGGAACTCTTTGGCTCGCCGCTGGTGGCGAAAAGTGGAATGGGGCAAGTCCTGATCTCGCTCGTCCTCGATCGTGGAGAGGACTTCGTCTACGGCATCTTCGACAAAGACGAGACCGAGGTGATCGGCGGCACCGGCATGCACCCACGCGTGGGCCCGCAGGCGCAAGAGATCGGCTATTGGATGGCCGCCAAACACGCCGGAAAAGGCTACACATAGGAAGCCGCCTCGGCGCTCACGCAAGTCGCGCTGCGTGCACACAAGAACGTGCGCGTAGAGATCCACGGCTCACCGCGCAACCGAGCGAGCGCAAACATCCCACGCAAACCAACGGAGCGTCGCGCGGCGACCAGCAGCGAACGACCAACCGCGGAGTCTCTATTCGATAAACGATCGTCATGGCAGAACGGACGCGCCGGATCGCGCGTTCCGACCGGGCTCGCCGTCAATGCTAGTCTGTTGGGATGTCTTCACTCCGCGCCTTCTTGGGCGCTCTCTTGGTGGTCTCTTGCGGTGGCGATGACGTCGGCACGAGCGCGTTCGACTCGGGATCACCCGACACCACGAGCGGAGACTCTGCGGTCGCGTTCACTCTTCGCGTGGATCCGACATCGGCTTCGATGACGCTCGTCCTCGGCGGCGTGGCGCCTTCGCCCGTGGCCTTTCACGCGTTCGAGAAGGACGCGAAGGGCGCAGAGACGGACGTCACGAGCGCTGTGGTGTGGACCAGCGACGGCGGGCCGATCGCCACGGTCGACGCGAAGGGAAACGCGAGCGCCGGCAAGGTCGGCGGCAAGACGAAGGTGCGCGCGACCCTGCAAGGCGTCACGGCGACGGCTGATGTCACGGTCAAACTCACGGGCGACGTCTTCGGCGGCGGCACGAACGCGATGACGAAGACGAAGTTTGCGGGCGGCGTCGCCGATCCCGATCCGAAGAACGCGCCGGTGCTCGAGTACCCGGAGGACGGCGTCGTCCTCCCTGGCAACCTGCCGGCCGTCGAGCTCCAGTGGTCGCAAGCGGCAGACAACAGCGTGTACCGCGCGCACGTGACCGCAGCCGACGTGCTGGACCTGTACCTCTACAGCTCCACGCGCGAGCTCACGCCACCACCGGACGCCTGGGCGGCGATCATCGGCACGGTTCACGATACGCCGATCACGTGGGTGGTGGACGCAATGGGCGCGGCCAATCCATTACGAACTAGCGCGGCCCGTACTTTGATATCGACCGCGGACACGATCGATCAGAGCTCCATCTACGTGTGGCAGTCTTCGACCGGTTCGTTTCACGTGATCGACATCACCCAGGCGAAGGACTTCGTGCTGCCAACGACCGCGCCGCAGCTCCAGGGCGGGCAGCCTTGCTCGGGGTGTCACCGCATCTCGCGTGACGGCAAGCGCTTCGCGTTCACGTACAACGGCGGTGGGTTCAATTTCGGGACCCTCGCATACGACGCGAACGCCAAGACGTACGTGCCGAAGATCGCGCCGAGCCCGGCCTACCGCGCGACCTACGCGACGTTCAATCCGAACGAGACGACGCAGGTCCCCGCGATGATCGTGACGGAGCCTGACGACGTGCCGCAGAACACGGCGGGCAGCGTGCGCCTGAACATGCGCAACCCGGACACGAACGCGGTAGTGCCGAACGACTTGGCTGCGATGACGTCGGTGTTGCCAGCGGCGGTGGGTCACGCGACGAGCATGCCCGACTGGTCCGCGGACGGCTCGCTCGTGGTCTTCTCGGCGTACGACAGCAACAAGAGCTTCGTGCGATTGCTCGGCGACGACATCGTGCTCGCGTCCATCGTCGAATCGACGATCACCTATGACGGTAAGGGCGGCTTCAAGTTCGGTGCGCCCAAGGTGCTCGTCGCCGCGGACCCAAACGGTAATGCGGATACAGGCAAAAACAACGTCTTGCCGGCGTCCTCACCCGACGGAAGCGCGGTCGCGTTCACACGCGCGGCGGGGTGGTGGTCGATCAAGACTCAGCAGTCGCTCCTCAACTTGAGCGGACAGATCATGCTCGTGCGCCGCGCAGACGGTCAGACGTTCGAGCTCGCGAAGGGATCGAACGGCAAGGGCACCACGCTGAGCAGCACGTGGCCGCAGTGGGCTCCGACGATGGGCAACCGCTACGCGTGGCTCGCGTACGGCTCCGAGCGCCCCTACGGACACGAGCTCACGCCGCAGAACGCGAGCTGCGGTGGGCTCGTGCAAGGGCAGGGGAGCTGCAAGCAATTGTGGGTCATGGCGATAGACGTGCAGAAGCTCAAAGACCCGACGAACAAGGCCGATCCGAGCTCGGCGCCGTTTTGGATTCCGGGCCAGAACATCCACGCGCAATACGTAAGTCCACAGTGGACCAAAGCCGTACTCACTCCGCCCAATTGAAGATGCGCGCGCGAACGCTGTTGTTGTGCGGACTCGTCTTCGTCGAGTGCAAAGACCCGACGGAGATCTCGTTCGTCGTGACCGCGGATGTGAACTGCGCGCGCGTTCGCGATACGGCGACCTCTGTCGGCCGCTCGGCACGCTGAGCCAGAAGCCGCCCGCGGCGACGAGTGAGGTCTTTGGACGGGAAGGAAAGCCGTCGTCTGGGGCGGCTATGTCACCACCACGAACTCCTCCGTCGACGATGGAGCGCATTCGGCCAGTGAACCGAGCAGAGCTAGCGCGACAACCGAGTCCGATGATGTGCCAGGAAACAGGGTGTGTGGCCACCGACTGACCATTTGCGTGCTCCACCCATCCAGATGATTGTGGCCATCGACTTGCAGTCGATTCGCCCAATGAGCATCTACAGAATCGCGGCCGCCGGATTGATGTTGGCAATGAGCGCGTGCGTCGCGTCCACGGGATCGGACGCCGTCGACTCTGGCGTTGGAGACACCCGACCTGACGTGAGGGGTGAGGACGTGCGAGCGCCGGACTGCGGTGCGATCAGCTCCGACCGGCCTGTCTTTATCGTGTCGAACACTCTCGGTCTCGCGGATTGCAAAGCGCATTTCTCGATTTTAGGCGACGCCGGCGCGACCTCGCTCGACGATGGAGGCGTCTGTCTCTGCAATGGACAGCGCGCGTTCGATTGTCCTGCTGAGACGGCGGACGCCGCAGCGGCTTGCACTTACGCTCTGACCGGCGCTACGGGTTATCGGCCATTCGTCCCATGGGGGGGGGCAGCCGAAGCAGTATTCCGTACGCGTCGGCCAAGCGGGATTCGTGTCCGTCGACGTGGACGGAGTCCAAACGGGTCAAGGCGCCTGCGCCATGCTGACGATGCGTCTGTCGTCACCGTGCAGCTGAAGCAGCTCGACGCGTCGAGCAAATAGTCTACCGAAGAAACGGCCGTGTTGGTCGCGGTGGGCAGAAGCAACCTCGGGCGCCGCGCGGCATCTGAGCCAGTGATGTTCCGCACGATGATCCACCCGCCCGACGACGCGAAGGCCGTGGGTGAGCGCTGGTTCGCGATCGGCCAACACGGACTCCTGGCGCGCGCAGACGGAGACCGCCTCGTGCTCCCGACGCGCGAGGATCTCGCCGCTCTCGGCGCCGACACGGCCACCGCGCACTACCTGGGCCGGCTCGACGAAAGCGACGTATTCGCGACCGCCGCCCCGGACGGGCCGCTGCCCGGCGGTTGGAGCCTCCACGGCGTTCGAACGCTCGTGGCATCGTTCGACGAGCTGACGTTTGCGCTCGCGGGTCGTGCGACTCATGTGCAGGATTGGGCGACGACGAACCGCTTCTGCGGTCGGTGCTCGACGCCCACGGAGCGTGCGTCGAACGAGCGCTGCATGCGCTGCCCCAAGTGCGGACTCTCGATCTACCCAAAGATCGCCCCTGCGGTGATCGTGCTGGTGCGCAAAGGCAAGCAGGCTCTCTTGGCGCGGAACGCCCGCTTCCCGATCCCGTTCTTCAGCACGCTCGCGGGCTTCTCGAACATTGGCGAGACACTCGAAGAGACCGCAATGCGCGAGATCAACGAGGAGGTCGGCGTTCGCGTCAAAGACCTGCGCTACTTTGGCAGCCAGCCCTGGCCGTTCCCAAACTCGCTGATGATCGCGTTCACCGCCGAATGGGAGAGCGGGGAGATCGTGGTCGACGGCGAGGAAATTGCCGAGGCCGCGTGGTTCGACGCGAGCGCGCTGCCGCTCGTGCCACCCGCGCTCAGCATCGCGCGAAAGATGATCGATGCCTGGTGTCGAGAGACCCTAGCGCCGGCGAACGAAATTCAGTGACGCAGCTCCGCGCCCAGAGGGGGGCGGCAGTTGCAGGCGACGGATACCGCGGGGGAGGCTCGGTCTCCACGCAAAGGCACGCAAAGGCGCCGATACAAGCACGCTTACAATCCGTCGGCTGAGCCGGATGGCCGATTCGTAAGCATGCTTACAATCCGTCGGCTGAGCCGGATGGTTTGTGAGCCACCCGATCTCGTGTCGTTCGTCCGCGGTGTCGGCCTCGCCATCTTTTAGAAGAGCTTGCTGCCGTAGCTGATGCCGTCCGTGACGGCTTCCTTCGGGACGCGCGCGCTCAACACGAGCACTCCTTGCATGCCCGCGGGTGGCGCCGTCTCGGTGAACATGAACGGGACCGCGGTCGCGCCTTGTTGCGGGCTCGTCATGCCGCCGAGCGGATCGTCTCCGGCGAGCTCGTACGCTGGAGTGCGATTCGCCCACGCAATGGGCAGATCGAGGCCGATGCCCTGAATGTTGAAGAAGCCTCCCGCGTTGCTCGATCGCGTGCGGAGCGCCTCGATGTCTGCGCGCTTGGCGAGCGTCGTCGTGTCGGGCGCGCCGGGCATGAGGCCCTTCGCTTTCGCGGTCACCGTCGGTAGATCCATTCCGTCCACGATCCACGTGTGACCTTGATCCGCGATGACGACCACATGCAGCTTCGTCGTGATCGGCGGCTTCGGAGCGCGCGCGATCGGCTTCTGCTTGGCGTTGGACGCAGGAGGCGGCGGCGGAACTTCTGCGGCGTGAAAGAACGTCGCCTCGAAGTGGAGAGAGTCCGCGGGGAGTCCGGCGATCGCCGCGCCGGCCTTGAACGTGGTGACGGGCATCGTCGGGTCGCTGTCGTCCTCTTTCATCCACTTCACAATCCCGGGTCGCGTGAACGCCGTCGCGTACTCCTTCACGTTGGGACCGACCTTCGCGATCGGCTGCTCGAGACCGACGATCTCCCAGCCGGCGACCTGCTCGATCGCGGCCTTGCCGAGCTTCGCCTTCGACGCGTCGTCCTTGGCGGCTGCGAATGCGCTGAGAGCCGCGCGCGCCTGCACGACATCGACGCCGCGCGCATAAACGAGCTGCCCCGACAGCGAGCCCACGGTGTTCTTGAACGCGTTGCCGATCGCTTGAGCGTCGCTCGGCGGGAGCGCGTTCGACGACCCTTGCAGTCCGAGCACGAGCGCGTCGCCTCCGAGCGTGCGCGCCTTGTCGAGCTCCGTTGCATCGAAGCCGTGCGTGTAGAACGCGACGTCGGAGTCGAGCGGAAGCCGCAAGAACGAGGCGGGCGCGGGCCCCGCGAGCTCTGGGTGTGAGGCGAAGGCTTTGGTGAGCCCAGACTGCTTCTCGCGGAACACGAGCGAGAGTGAAGCGTCGCCCGCGGCGTCACCGAGCTTCGCGTCCAGCGTCGCGTGATCGAGATCGAGCGCGAGCTCGAACGGATCGTACGCGGCCATGAGATCGGCGAGCACCTGCGCGCCGGGTCCGCTGCGCGCGAGGTCACGCGAGACCTCACCGTGCGCGGCGTTGAGGAACTTGCGGAGCGGCGCGGGGTACGCCTCGATGTGGATGTCCTGGTCCGCCGTGATGCGCGTCACTCCGCGTGTCATGTACGGAAGGATCTTGCCGAGCGCTTGATCAGTCTCCGCGCAGACCATCCGCCACGCGGCGGGTCCGAACGCAGGCGCGAGCACGCACTTGCGATCGTCGTCGTCGTTCTCGTCCTCGACGTCGGGCGAGCCGTCTCCGTCCCGGTCCTGCGGCTGCGACGGCTTCGCGGCCTTCTTGGGCACGATCTTGAGCGCGCCGTTCTCGCCGTTTACGAGCTCGTTCTTCTCGGAAAGGATCGCTCGCGCCTCGTCGAGCGAGCGGATCGCCGCGCTGTATGCGACCGTCGGCTTGGGCTTGCCGCGGCCGCGCTCTTCGATCGTCACGACGATGTCCACGGGCTTACCGAGGTCCACGACGCGCGCCGCGCGATTGTTGCCCAAGGCATCCAGCGGCGAGAGCGGGATGCGTGTCCAGCGCGAGAGCTTGTCGGCCGCAGCGGACACGTTGGTCACGCGTGCGACGAGTCCCACGTTCGCCGGCATTGCCACCGGGCTCGTGTCCCAACTCGGCGTGGCCGTGATGGTGACGGCTGGCATCGTCGTCACGACTGCGTTCTGCACCGGCGGAGGCGCGGCGCCTCCACAAGCGATGGGGGCGAGGGCGATGAGCATGGAGAGTCGGCGTACGCGCATGGCGCAGCAGACTAGCTGGTTCGCATGCTCGAACGAAGTGATCGTGCCAAGGGCCCGATCACTGAGGCAGGTTTAGCGAGGCTGCTTGGAGGCGCGAGCCCGGAGGGCGAACGCAATCACGAAGCACGACTGGGTTCATTTCGCGGGCGAGATCACTTCGCTGCGAGCCCTGACGAAGTGCTGTCCATCATCGATCGAGGCAACCAGCTTCACGAGGCGCTCGCGCACGAAGTAGCGCAGCTCGAGCAACTCGTCCGCGTTTCGTGCCGAGATCAGGGCGCGCAGTACGATGCCGCGATCCGTCGAGTCTGAGACGCGAAGCTCGCAGACGCGCTTGTCCCAGAGCTTGTTCTGCTTGCAAGCCTCTTCGAGCTCTGCGCGCACACGCTCGATCGGCGCCTTGTAGTCCACCGTGAGCAGCACCTCGCCGCGCAGGTCCGTGCCCTGGCGCGTCCAGTTCTCGAAAGAGCTCTCCAAGAACTTAACGATCGGCACGATGAGCCGACGCTCGTCGAAGAGCTTCACGACCCCGTAGGTGAGGTGCAGCTCCTCGACCTTGCCCGCTTGTCCGTCCATGACGACCGTATCTCCGATGCGGACAGGCTGCGCGAGCGAGAGCTGGATGCCCGCGATGATCGCGCCCAGTGACTTCTGCGCCGCGAGGCCGAGCACGAGGCCCGCCACACCGGCTGACGCGAGCAGGCTCGTCCCCACGCTGCGCACGCCCTGGAACTGCAAGAGGACGGCGGCGAGCGCGAGCACACCCACGACGATCGAGGCGATGCGCTGGAGGATCGTCAGCTGCGTGCGCAGTCCGCGCGACGCGTGCTCGTCCTTGTTGTCCGCGAGCGTGATCTCCTCTAGCACCGCCGCGGCGACTCCGAGTGAGCGCACGATGAACCAAGCGACGCAGAGCAAGAGCAAGGTCGTCGTCGCGCGCGAGACGACGTCGTCCACCGCTACGGTCAGCGCGAGCACGTGCGCAATGGCCCTGAAAACAAGCACGGCAACGATCGCACGGAGGGCCGGCCGCGCGGGCTTGGTGTCGACGCGTTTGTTTCGCCAACGCTTGAAGAAAGCAACCACGAGCCACGCGACGATCGCCGCCGACACGCGGCCAAGCACCACGCCCGCAAGCGCCGCGACCACGAGCCCGACCCACTGCCACGGTGCGTTGCCGAGCACTTCGGGGGCGCGCAGCGAGCGCGGGATCCTGTCCTCCCACGGCGTCGGACCGAACGCGTCGTCGAGCTGCGGGACCTCGTTCACCGTGGACTTCGCGAACAGCCAGCGCGACACGCCGTCCTGGAACTTCACGTGCGTGAGGCTCAGGTAAATCGGTTCCTCATCGACATAGAGACTACCGATCGTCACGGTCGCCGAGGTGCCGCCGGCGTCGGGCGAGTCGACGATGGTCGAGGGGTCGATAGGGAGCCTGCGCTCGATGACGTACGCCAGATCACGCGCGAGCTCGGGGCCTAAGGTCTCCGCTCTGGACTTGCTGATCGCACGCAAGTCGAGGTACTTCGCCGCGCGCTCGTAGTCGCCGTCCGACGCGGCCTCCCGGAAGCCCTCGTACGCGCGGCGTGGCGTCGTGCGGTCGAGGGTGTCGTCCGTGATGGAGACGGTGCCTGCAAAAGCGTGGGCGGCGAAGAGGAAGACGAGGCAGAAGCTCGCGAGCCACACCCTCCACCGAGTGTGCGTGCGTTGTGATGCGATGTGTCGCAAGTGAGGCATGACGCGGGGCACTTTACTCTCCCTTTCGGCGCCGTTGCGTGGTTTGGTTACGCCGATGTCCTTGCACCGAAATCACGACCGCTGCGGCTGTTCCGCGCTTCGCGCGAACTCTCTCGGCGCGGGCGCTCGCCCGTTCGCGTTCGCGCACAGCACGAAGGTGTTCGAGCGAGACCGCCCGTTCAACGTCACGCACACCGCGCTCGAGATCGCGCTCGACGTGCCGAACAAGAGCGTCCACGCACGGGCCGTGCTCACGGTGGAGCGCACGGATCCCGGCGCCTCCGAGATCACGCTCGACGCGGTCGGGTTCGCGATCGAGAAGGTCTCCGTCAATCAGGCGCACGCCAAGCACCGCTACGACGGTCGTAGCTTGGTGGTCGAGCTGGGGCACAAGACGGACAAGGCGACGATCGAGATCAAGTACTCGGCCACGCCTCGCCGCGGCATGTACTTCATCTCGCCTGACGAGCACTACCCGCAGCGGCCCGAGCAGGTGTGGACGCAGTGCCAAGAGGAGGACGCTCGACACTTTCTGCCTTGTCACGACAAGCCGCACATGAAGATGACCTTCGAGTGCACGGTGACGGTGCCCGAGGGTTGGCGCGTTTTGTCGAACGGTGAGCTCGCGAGCGACAAGACGCCGAAGGGCGCGCCCTGGACGTTTCACTGGAAGATGAACGATCCGCTGCCGAGCTATCTCATCACGATCGTCGCCGGCAAGTTCGCGGTCCTTGACGCTCGCAGCGGGAAGGTGCCGCTTTCTTATTGGGTACCGGAGACTCAGCGCGCGAGCGTCGACCGTACGTTCTCTCGCACGCCCGAGATGGTGAAGCACTTCGGCGAGCTGCTCGGCACGCCGTACCCTTGGAACAAGTACGCGCAGGTCGTCGTCAGCGACTTCATCTTCGGCGGCATGGAGAACACGACCGCGACGACGATGTACGAGCACATCATGCTGGACGAGCGCGCCACGCTCGACATCTCGAGCGACGATCTCATCGCGCACGAGCTCGCGCACCACTGGTTCGGCGACTACGTCACATGCCGCGACTGGTCCGAAGGCTGGCTCAACGAAGGCTTCGCCACGTACATGGAGCACGCTTGGCGTGAGCATCACGAGGGCATGGACGAGTACGAGTATGGCCTCAAGACCGACCTCGACGGCTACGTGGCTGAGGCGCACGGGCGGTACCGCCGCGCGATCGTCTGCCAGGAGTACGACTCGCCGCTCGACATCTTCGATCGCCACCTCTACGAGAAGGGCGCGCTCACGCTCCACACGCTGCGGGCTACGCTCGGCAAGGACGTCTTCTACAAGGGCGTCGCGGCATACTTGACTCGTCATCGAAATGGCGTCGTCGAGACGCGCGATCTGCAACGCGCGCTCGAGGAGGCGTCCGGGCGCAGCTTGGGTCGCTTCTTCGATCAAGCCGTCTACAAGGCCGGCCACGCAGAGCTCGAGGTGACGCTCGCTTGGGACAACGGCATGCTCACCGCCCAGTGCAAACAGCAGCACCACGCCACGGACGGCGCTCCGGCCACGTTCGACGTCCCGCTCTCGCTGCTCGTCACCACCGGGGCCAAAAAGGAAACGCACAAGCTCCACGTCACGCAGAAGCAGGCGACGTTCGCGCTCCCCTGCGCGGAGCGGCCGACGTTCGTGGTCACGGACCCGCAGATGATGATCCTCGGAGAGGTGTCGACGAAGGCCCCGCGCGACATGCTCATCGCTCAGCTCATTGGCGGCGCGACGGCGAGGGCGCGCTGGCTTGCGGCGCAGTCGCTCAGCCGGAGCGACGACCCCACGACGATCGAAGCGCTCCGCGCGCGAGTCGCCGACGACAAGGAGTTCTGGGGCGTGCGCGCCGAGGCCGCCGCCGCGCTGGGCAAGATTCGAAGCAAGGAGTGCGAGCGCTCGCTCGTGGGTCTCACCAAAGTTGCGAACCCGAAGGTGCGCCGCGCGGTGATCGAGGCGCTCGGCGCGTTCCGAACGACGCAGGTCGCAGAAGCGCTCAAGCCGCTGGCACTCTCGGACGCCAGCTACCTCGCGCAAGCGGAGGCGGCGCGCGCGCTTGGCAAGACGCGACAGCCTAGCGGACACGACGTGCTCGTCGAGCTGCTCGAGCGCCCCTCGTGGGCAGATGTCGTTCGCGTCGGAGCGCTCGACGGCCTCGCCGCAGCGCGCGACGATCGAGCGCTCCCGCACGTGCTGGCGCGCACGAGATACGGTCACCCCACGCGCGCACGACGCGCGGCGATCATGGCGTTGCCCAAGCTCGCGCAGGATCGTCGCTCGCGAGAGGCGCTCGAGGACCTGCTCCTTGATCCCGATCCCTACTTGCGAGTCGACGTGGTTCGCGCGCTGGGAGAGGTCGGCGACGGCAAGGCGCGCCCGGCGCTCCGAGCAAGCCTCGAGACCGATCTCGATCCGCGCGTGCGCCGCCGCATTCGAGAGGTGCTGCGCGATCTCGGCGAGTCCGGCAAGCGCGCGACCGATCAGCTCAAGGAGGAACTCGACAAGCTCCTCGCCGAGCAGGCCGATCTCAAGGCGAGGCTCAGCAAGCTCGAGGCGTCACAGGCGCCCGTAAAAACAGGCTCCGTGAAGAAGAAAAAGAAGCGCTAGCGGCAGCAAATCGTTTTGGTGTTCGTGAGGCTCACGTTGGGCGTCTTCGGCCCGCTCACAGTGTAGGTCGGGACTACGGTCGCCGTGTACATGACACCCTTGACGCTCGCGGCGTTGTTGTTCGTGGCTTGGCATGCGTTGTCCGAGGTCAACGACACGAGGCCGTTCATGCACTTGTTGTCACTGAAGAAGTCGACCATTGGTTGGCCACAGGTCGCCGACGGTGTGCACGTGCACGCGCTGCAATCGGTGAGTGAGACCGCGTCGCCGACGGTCTGCTTCATGTTGAACGGGCTGCCGTTCGGGCACGCGACGTCTCCAGCGCTCTCGATGCACGCGGCGAACCCTTGAGGCACGACGCCAGCGCATACCTTCTCCAGACACGTCGTGGCCGCGCAAGTGGTGAGGTCCGAGCCAGAGACCTTCGTCGCGTCGAGCACCTTGGCTCCCGTGCAGCTCCCGCCGGTCGGCGCGATGGGCTTGCTCGAATAGGAGAACGAGAGCTGCCAATTCACTGCAGTGCACGCTCCATTCGCGACGGAGGTGGTCGCGCCTTGGACCGCGCAGAGCGGTCCGTATGCTGTCTGGAGCGCGCCGCTCTGGCAGTCGGGCGGAGAGGTGTTTTGAGCCTGGCACTCGCAAGCACCGCTCAGCGCGACTGGTTTCGTCTTCTCGTGCGCTTCACCGCCGAACCCGGCGCCGCACGCGAGGTTCGTCGACGCCACTGCGACCGCCGTCCATCCGTTCGGAATCACGCTGGTGTTGGCGCAAGACGTGGGGTCGACGCCACACGGCCACGAGGTGTCCGGGCCCGCTTCCGGTTGAACCGGGGCATCCGTCGGCACGAAGTTGTCGGGCTGCTTGCCGCCCTCGCTCACGACGATCACGTCAGGCGCGCTCGAGTCGACGTCGATGCCCGGCGTGACGTCCACCACGCCGCCGTCGTCGAGCCCGCACCCGATCAATCCGAGCGTCAAAGACAAGCAAAGCCACTTCATCCGCATAAGGATAGCGGAGCCTCAAACTGTGGCAAGCAATGGTGTTGGCCGTGCATCCTACGTGGGACGGCGTCCGTGGTAGGTTTAGCTCATGCGGGCATTGGCCTTTCTTTTGCTGATCGTAATCACGGGCGCGGCGATGACGCTCCCGGCGGCGTGCGGCGGTGACTCCGCGCCCGTGAACTCCGCCCCAGAGGCCGGCACCGACACCCTGCCTCCCTTTGCGGAGTTCGGTTACGACACACGACCCTCGAACACGAAGTGCGTCGCGCCCGCGCGTCCGCCGGTCGCTTCTTCCGTGCAACTCCAGAAGACGTTCGCCGGCCTCACGCTGGACACGCCGATGGCGATCGCGCAGATCCCAGGCGACTCCACGCGCTTCTTCGTCGCAGAGCGCTCCGGCACGATGGTGTCGTTCTCGTCGTCCAATCCCGTCGACGCGACCAAGACCACGGTGCTCACGCTCCCTCCCGTGAACACGTCAGGAGAGGGCGGGTTCCTCGGCTTCGCGTTCCACCCCAAGTTCGCGACGAACGGACACCTGTACGTCTCGTACACGACCGACAGCGCCACGGCGATGAGCGGAATGCAGTCTGTCGTGGCCCGGTTCACGAGCGCAGACGGCGGCAAGACATTCGGCAACTACCTCAAGCTGTTCTCGTTCGACCAGCCCTTCACCAATCACAAAGGCGGAGACGTTCATTTCGGCAACGACGGTTATCTCTACTTGTCATTCGGCGACGGCGGCTCGGGCGGAGACCCGCTCGGCCACGGACAGAACAAGAACCTCTTCTTCGCAAAGATCCTCCGCATCGACATCGACAACGTGCCGATCGGCAAGACCTACGGAATCCCGCCGACCAACCCGTTCGCGACGGGCGGCGGCGAGCCCTCGACGTACGCGTACGGGCTGCGCAACGCGTTCCGCTTCAGCATCGATCGCGCGACCAATCAGATCAACGTCGGAGACGTCGGACAGAACCTCTGGGAAGAGGTAGACCTCGATTTGAAGCTCGGCGGAAACTACGGCTGGAACATCATGGAGGGCACCCACTGCTACAAACCGGCGACGAACTGCCCCACCGCCGGTTTGATCCAACCGGACTACGACTACGATCACATGATGGGTCAAGCGATCATTGGCGGCCTCGTCTATCGAGGTAAGTCCATCCCTTCGTACGTGGGCACCTACGTGTTCGGCGACTTCGTGAACGGTCGCGTTTGGAGCCTCGTCATCGGGTCGGATGGCAAGGCGATCGTCACGGACGTACCCAACGGCGGCGGTGGCGCGTGGGTCCAGTTCGGAGAGGACAACGACGGCGAGGTCTATGCGGTGTCGCTCCAAGGCGGCGTCTTCAAGCTCGTCGCGCAAGGCGTGCAGCCACCGTCCACGTTCCCCGACACTCTGTCGAAGACGGGCTGTGTCGACCCGACCGACGCGAAGAAGCCGGCATCCGGGATAATCCCTTATGGCCCGATTAGCCCTTTGTGGAGCGATGGCGCCGAGAAGGAGCGCTACATGGCACTCCCCGACGGCAAGACGATCACGGTCAATGCCGAAGGACACTTCGACTACCCGATAGGCACCGTCATGATGAAGGTGTTCAAAGTGGGCGGCAAACGCGTCGAGACCCGCCTGATGGTGCGCCACGACGACGGCGGTTGGGCCGGATACACCTACGAGTGGAACGACGAGGAGACCGACGCGTCGCTGCTCGTGTCGAGCAAGTCGAAGCAAGTCGGCAATCAAACTTGGTACTATCCGACGCGCTCCGAGTGCATGCGCTGTCACACGGACGCGGCCGGAAAGACGCTCGGCCCAGAGCTCGGCCAGCTCAACTTCGAGTTTCCTTATGCGACCACCAATCGCACCGCCAACCAGCTGAAGACGCTCGACCACATCAATATGTTCAGCGCGCCGCTCGGCGACGTGACGCAGCTAGCGGCCTATCCGAACCCACTCGGGACCGCTCCAATCGAGTCTCGCGCGAAGGCCTATCTGCACGCGAACTGCTCGATGTGTCACCGCCCGAACGGAGGAGGCGGCGGCACCATGGACTTCCGCTATTCGACGCCGCTCTCCGCGATGCAGACCTGCAACGCAAAACCCGCGGCGGGCGACCTCGGTATCGCGAACAGCAAAGTGCTCGTGCCGGGAGACTCCGCGCATTCGTTGATCGTGCAACGACCATCTCGACTGGACGCGAACCGAATGCCCCCGCTCGCGACCAACGTGGTCGACACCGCCGCCGTGGGCGTGCTCGATCAGTGGGTGAAGAGCCTCACGTCGTGTCCGTAGGCGCAGAAGGGAGAGACTGATGCTTCTCACCAAGGCCGACCTCGACCCTTCGAACGAGCGATTGGATGCCTTCATGCAAGGCTTTCGCGCCGCCTTCGCTCGCTGCGACGTCTATAAGCTAGAGATCGCGATGCCTCACGATCTCGTCCATTTCGGCGTACTCAAGCAGAAGAAGGCGATGAGCGCCGCGGACTTCGAAAAGGCACTATCGACCAAGAAGCGGCTCGGGCCGTATCTCAATTAGCGTGCAAAGCGACTATGCCCGCCTCGCGAAGGCCATTGGCGATCAGCGATTGCCCGTCGCGCTAGTGGATCTCGACGCGTTCGACGCGAACACCACGCTCATCGCCGGTCTCGCGAACGGCAAGCCGCTGCGCGTCGCGACTAAGTCGGTCCGCTGCCCGGCGCTGCTAGACCGCATCCGCGAGCTCGGGGGCTCCTCGTTTCGCGGGTTGATGACCTACACTGCAACAGAGACCGAGTTTCTCGCGACGCGTGGAGAGAGCGATCTCCTCCTTGCCTATCCCACGATGCAACCGAGCGACGCGGCGATCCTCGCGCGCCTCAATGCGGCCAAGACCAGAGCACGTGTCGTCGCGGACGATGTCGCGCAAGTGGAGACCTTGGCGGTCGCGGCGCGTGGAGCCAACACCGAAATACCGATCGTCATCGAAGTGGACATGGCGTTCCGACCGCTCGGCGGCGCGCATCTTGGCGTTCGTCGAAGCCCGCTGCGGACTCCCGACGACGTACTCGCGCTCGCGCGCCGAATCCGCGATACGTCAGGAACGACCTTCGCGGGCGTAATGGGGTACGAGGCGCAAATCGCGGGTCTCGCGGACTTCGACGGGACGATCACGGCTCCGCTCAAGCGCGCGATGAAGCGCCGCAGTGCGCTCGAGATCGCAGAGCGTCGGTCGGCGATCGCCCACGCGCTCTTGGCCGATGGATTCACGATCGAGATCTTCAACGGCGGGGGCACGGGCAGCCTGCGCTCGTCCGTGCGCGAGGACACGCTCACCGAGATCACCGCGGGCTCCGGCTTTTTGGACAGTCACCTCTTCGATCTCTACGAAGGCATCTCGCTGCGTCCGGCGATTTACTTCGCGCTGCAGGTCGTGCGTCGCGCGAGCGAGACGATCGCGACGTGCGCGGGCGGCGGATACATCGCGTCGGGCGGCGCGGGCAAGAGCCGGCTGCCGATCCCGACGCTCCCCCTTGGCTTGCGACTGCTCGACCTCGAAGGCGCGGGCGAGGTACAGACTCCGCTCCTCGGCGCTCGCGATTTGCGACTCGGCGATCCGGTGTTCTTCCGGCACGCGAAGGCAGGTGAGCTCGCCGAGCACTTCGACGAGTACGTGTTGGTTCGCGGCGATTGCGTGGTGGAGCGCGTCAAGACGTATCGAGGACTCGGCCACTGTTTCTTGGGCTGAGAGGCGCTACGCTCATCTCGTGCGTGCGCTCGCGCTTGGACTTCTCGCCGTCGTGATCGCGTCGTGCGCTTCGACGCCGTCGATATCGCGCCCGCCCATCGCCGTCCGTATGGACTTCGCGCGTCCTGAGTTCTACGCGGCGCCATTCCCGTCGAACGATCTACTCAAGACCGACGGTCACGTGGATCTATCGAAGTTCCCGAACCCGTCGCAGAACGTCTTCCTGGCGCAGATCACGAAGCTGATCACTCGCGACGCGCGGAGCTTCGCGACGACCGGCGGAGTTTTCTTTACGCTCACCGGCGACATCGACCCGACGACGCTCCCCGATCTCGCCGGCTCGACGGACGCGGGCGCGAGCGTGAGGTTGGTGTCGCTCGACGACGGCAAGCAGATACCGGTTTGGGTCGCGTTCACGAGCGACGGCGGCGACTACGGTGCGTTGCACATGTTGTCGATTGTGCCGCTCGCGGGCATCACGCTCAAGCCGAATGCTAGGTACGCGGCGATCGTCACGCGCGGCGTGCGCGACACGCGCGGGCTGCCGATCAGCGCCATTCAGGTGGCCGGCCCGTGGAGCGCCGAGTACCTCCACACGCTCGCTTCCGTGAAGAACGCGGGCGTCGACGTCGCCGGCCTGTCCGTCTTCACGACGGGCGATCCCACTGCGCAGACCCTCGCGGTCGGCCGTGACGTCACGAGTCGCCCGCTGCCTTCACCTAATCCGTTCGTCCTCGGAGATGTGTTCCCCACCTACTGCGTCTTCAACTCGCAGATCGCGATGCCCGACTACCAGAGCGGCACGCCGCCATTCTCGACGAGCGGCGGCGACTGGGCGTTCGACGGCAGCGGCACGGTGATTCTGCAGCGTAAGGAGCTTGCCGCGATCGTAGTCACTATCCCGCGCACGCCGATGCCGATGAACGGCTACCCACTGACCGTGATGGTGCGCACCGGTGGCGGCGGGGACCGACCGCTCGTCGATCGCGGCGTTGAGGCGGTCCACGGCGGTCCGTCGCTCGTCGCTGGGTCAGGCCCCGCGATGGAGCTCGCGAAGATCGGCTTCGCGGGCGCACAGGTGGACGGACCGCACGGAGGGCTGCGCAACGTCACACACGACGACGAGCAGTTCTTGATGTTCAACGTATCGAACGGCTCGGCGATTCGAGACAACGTTCGCGAGTCTGCGCTGGAGCTCGCAGTGTTCGAGCGCGTGCTGCAGAAGGTGACGATCGACGCGAGCGCCTGTACGGGCGCTTCCGCGAGCGCACGGTTCGACACCACGCGCTTTTCGCTGCTCGGTCACTCGATGGGTGCGACGATCTCGCCGCTCGTGCTCGCGCAGGACGACACGTTCAAGGCAGCGGTCTTGAGCGGGTGCGGTGCGAGCTGGATCGAGAACCTGGTCTTCAAGGAGAAGCCCGCACCGCTGCGGCCGCTGATCGAGCTGCTGCTCGGGTACTCGTCGTCGCACCGAATGCTCGTGCGCGGGGACCCCGTGGCGACGCTCGTGCAGTGGGCGCTCGAGCCCGCAGACCCGCTGGTTTACGGGCGATTGATCACCCATACCCAACTATTGATGGAGCAAGGGATCGTCGATCACTACATCTTGCCGCCGATCGCGAATGCGTCTCCGCTGTCGCTCGGGCTCGACCTAGCGGGTGCTGAGCTCGACACGACGAACGCCGAGTTCCAGAGCCGCCCCGAGCTGTACACGCTCTCTTCGGTGATGAAGTACTCGAGTCTCAAGACGGTCGCGTTCCCAGCGACGGCGAATGCAGGGCCGGGTCTCACTCGCATCGTCGTGCAGCACCCCTCGGACGGCGTGGAGGACGGACACGAGGCGATGTTCCAGACCGAGCCGCCGAAGCGCGAGTACCGCTGCTTTCTGCAGTCCATCGCCAAGGGCGGCGCTGCAATCGTACCCGACGGCAATGTCGATACGCCGTGTCCTTGACCGAGGCTGGCGGGCTTCGCTCAGGCGGCGACGTGCTCTTCGCCGGCGAGCAGGCACTGGATTTACTCAAGACCAATCCGCGACCGGATCTTGTGGTGACTGATCTTTCCCTGCCGGGGATCTCTGGGATCGAGTTAACCAAGCAACTCACGGCGCTCTATCCCGGATTACCAGTCCTGGTGCTGAGCATGCACGATGAACTGATCCACGGAGAGCGCGCGTTTCGCGCCGGCGCTCGTGGCTATCTGACCAAACAGGAGGCGACTGAC
>JAYVYD010000307.1:0-14944 GCA_043784605.1 Myxococcales bacterium
CAAATCAGGGCCGCTCGCGATCCATCGGCCCTCGCTTCGCGTGAGCTTGGCGTCGACGAGGTTCATCGCGGGCGAGCCGAGGAACGTCGCGACGAACAAAGAGCGCGGTCGCTCGTACACCTCGAGCGGCGGCCCCTTCTGCTCGACGAGGCCTTGGTTCATCACCCAAAGCACGTCCGCGAGCGTCATCGCTTCGACTTGATCGTGCGTCACGTAGAGCGTCGTCGCCTCCAAGCGATCGTGCAGGCGGCGGATGTCGACGCGCACCTCCGCACGCAGCGCCGCGTCGAGGTTGCTGAGCGGCTCGTCGAACAAGAAGATGGTCGGGCGCCTGACAATGGCGCGGCCCATCGCGACCCGTTGTCGCTGACCGCCAGACAGTTGCTTCGGCAAGCGATCGAGGAATGGATCGAGGCCAAGCATCGCGCTCGCCTCCTTCACGCGCTTGTCGATCTCGGCAGACGGCGTCTTGCGGAGCCGCAGGCCGAACGCGAGGTTCTCGCGCACTGGCAGGTGCGGATAGAGGGCGTAGCTCTGGAAGACCATGGCGACGTCGCGATCGCGCGGCGGCAGCGACGTCACGTCTCTTCCCGCGAGCCAAATCGAGCCCTCGTCCGCTTCTTCGAGACCGGCGACCAAGCGCAGCAGCGTGCTCTTGCCGCACCCGCTCGAGCCGACGAGCACCGCGAACGAACCCTCTTCGATCTCGACGTCGACGCCCTTCAGGATATGCGTCTCTCCGAACGACTTCTTCACGCCACGAGCCGCGCACCGGATCGCCTTCTGAGCGGGGACCGGCAGGGGAGTGTCATCGCGCGCCGCCGCTCGTTTGCGCGCGGGGTTTTGTTCGAGCTCGGCCATGGCAGTTGCCCGCGCATGGTGGACGTGTGACGCCGCCGACACAAACTCGGGTTTCCGTAACGTACACTTGAGTGACGATTTAGCCAACGGCCCTTTACGCCAAGGCAAAACCGAGGCAGTAACTCGCGCATGAGGCACGTAGTTCCTGCGGCTGACGAAGCCCCTCCGCCGAGCGTTGTCGTTCGCCGAAGGGCGCCGACAATAGCGGCTGGCGAAGCCAATCCTCTTAGTTGTTGGAATTCGCCGAAGGCGACGACAATAGCAGGCTGCACGTTGTTTCTCCTCGCGTGCAGCGATGGCGGCGGTGCTGGCACCCAGCAGGTCGCTCCGAGCGCGGACGCCTCGGCCGTAGACAGCTACGTTCCTCTGACAGACGCGGCGACGGCCGACGCAGCATCGTTGGACGCTTCGCCGAAGCCCGATTGCACGCGCGCGGGACAGGCGCACGCCGCGCCGACTGCGCTCTACGATGCGTTCGTCGCTGACATCAAGAAGCTCTCGGGATCGCTGCTGACGGCGCGAGTCGACAAGCTGATCGCGGACGTTGGAGCGCAAGGAGGCACCCCGCTCGAGGACAAGAGCGATCGCCTCGTCTTCTTGGCCCGCGCTGCAGGACCGCTCGGGCCGTGGAGCATTGCGGGCTCGTTCACGGGCTGGAAGGCCAACCCGCAGGCGCTCGCGCAGGTGCCGGGCACGGACCTCTGGGTGCTCGACGCGCACGTCGCTCGCGGCCAAGCCCACCCCTACAAGCTACTGAGCGGAACGAGCGACCAGGGCTTCATGGAAGACCCTCTCGCGCGCAACGTCGTCTGGGACGGCATCAACCGTCAGACCGTGGGCGAATTCAACGCCATCGCGCACCCCGCGGACGGAGACCCGAGCAAGGGACGCCTCGAGCGACGCACCAAAGTGCACGCGAGCAAGCTCGGCGACGATCGCGACGTGTTCGTGTATCTGCCGGCGCGTTACGACGACGGATCGTGCGACGTCCTCCCGCACCTCGTGTTTCACGATGGCAACGAGGACCTCACGCGAGGCGACTTCATGTCGGTCGCCGACGCCACCTACGCCAAGACCCCGCCGGCCTCTGCGATCCTCGCGTTCGTCGCGCTGCCGAACCAGAACGTGCGCCTGGCGCAGTACACGTTCTCGACGCAAGGCTCGCTCGGCGATGCGTACGGAGAGTTCCTCTTGAACGATCTCGAGCCGTCGCTCGCGAAGGACTATCGCTTGTGCAACCTGGCCACCGCCACCGGACAATCCGGCGCCTCGCTCGGCGGACTCATCTCGACCTACCTCGCGTTCCAGCACTCCGAGCACTGGGGCTACGTAGGCGCGCAGAGCGCATCGTACTTCTGGGCCAACGACGCCATGATCACACGCGCGGGAAACGACCCGGTCGTGCCGGTGCGGCTCTATCTCGACAACGGGTGCCCGAACGACAACTGCGTCGAGGTGAACCAAGTGTTCGATGCGTTGACGAAGAAGGGTTACGACGTCGTCCACGTCCAAGAGCCCAACGCGCAGCACGATTGGGCGTTCTGGGCGGGCCGATTGCCGAAGCTGCTCCTACGCTTCCGCGAAGGCAAATCCGGCTGCAATTGAGCCCTCAGGCGGCGTTGGACGTCGAGGCGCGCACCATCGCGACCTCGAGCACCCGACGCGCTGCGTGCGAGACGACTAGCAATCGACCGCGCTCGCCCATCGCCTGAAGGCGGTGTTGCGCGCGCAGCATGTTGGCGATCCCGCCGACGTCTTCCGGCTCCGCCGCGACGCCCGCTCCACCGCCGACCACGAACGCCTCGTTCTGCTTCTCGTTGCCGGGAACCGCGCCGACGACGATCATCGGACGACCCGCGGTGAGCGTCTCGCTCACGGTGAGACCGCCCGCCTTGCCGACCACCACGTGCGCTTCGGCCACGCGCGAGGCCATGTCTCGTTCGAAGCCGATCACGCGCGCGTTCACTCCTGCCTCCCGCACGTCGCGCTCGACGTCGGCCACGAGCGCCTCCGCAGCGCCGCAGACGACGGTGAGCGCGACGTCGACTTGCCCGGCGAAGCTTCGCACGATGCGTCGCATCGGACCCACGCCGAAGCCGCCGCTCGTGACGAGCACGCGCAGGGGCTCGCCGTCTCGCGGCATCGAGACCGGCTCGATGCGCTCGAAGGCCTCTCGGACGGGGATCCCCGTCATGTACACGTCCCGCGGATCCCCTCGGTGCCGCACGATGTCCGCGTGTGCGAACAGCGAAGGCACGCAAAACGCGTCGACGCCTCGCTCGGCCCACACGGCGTGGCTCGTGTAGTCGGTGATGACGGCCGTAACGGGCGCCTCGAGATTTCCCTTACGGCGCGCACGACCCAAGACGACGAGCGGCAAGTGGTGCGTCGCGATCACGGCGCGAGGCTGCAGGGTCTCGATGCGACGCAAGAGCCTGCCGAACACAAGCTGCTCGAACTTGAGGCGAAGCGGCTCCAGCGCGCCGCCGCGGTGGTTCGCGGCGTGGTACACGCGCCCGTACGCTTCGGGGTTGGTTCCGGTGATGGCGAGGTGCCACTCGACGTAAGCGTTGCCGACGAGGGGCGCGAGCTCGAAGAGGTTCAGCACCTCGGCGGTCATGCCTTTGCCCTTTGCGGTCTCGGCGAGCGCGAGCGCGGCTGCTTTGTGGCCACCGCCGATGGGGCTGTAGACGATCGCGAGGTCCACGGGCATGCGCCTCTGGGCGCTTCGGCGTGCTTGCATGCTTGTTTGCATCGCAAGGGTCGGGCCGAAGTGTGAGAGGAGCATCCCGCACGCGTGTGACGGCTCCAAGTGCGCGGAGCAACACGTTCGCGATCGATCGGTGGCGGCGATTACGCTCTCTTGCGACGCGACGGGTACGCGCCGCTTAGAGAAGGACCGTTCGCTGTGCGCTAATGTGAGCCGGGCCTCACGTTCACAGTTCGTGGCCCTGCAAACATGAGGCCAACGTCAGGTTAGCCGAAGAGTTCTCGAAGCTTTTCCATGAAGCTCTTTTGCTGCGGTTGCACGGTCTCGTCGAGCTCTCGCGCGAGCTCCGCGATGATCTCACGCTGGCGATCCGTCAGCTTCGTGGGGACCTCGATCGTCACCTCGGTCATCTGATCGCCACGTCCGACGCCCGTTCGTCGAGGGATGCCTTTGCCTCGCAGCTTGAGGACCGTGCCGGGCTGGGTGCCTGCGGGTACCTTCAAGCGCGCCTTGCCCTCGAGCGTGGGCACCTCCACCTCGCCGCCCAACGCGGCTTGCGTGAACGTGACGGGCACCTGGCAGGCGACGTCGTCTCCGAAGCGACGGAAGAACGCGTGCGCCTTCACTTGAATCGCGAGCTCGAGATCGCCCGCGGGACGGTCCGCGCGCGGGCGATTTCCCGCGCCTTGAACGATGCGCGCCGCGCCGTTCTCGACACCCGCGGGGATGGTGATGGAGAGTGTGTTGCGGTTGGCGACGAGCCCGCTGCCTTTGCAGCCCTTGCACGGATCTCGCACGATCTTGCCGGTGCCGCGGCACTGAGCGCAGGTACGCTCCACGGCGATCGGCAAGATCCCCTGCTGCATTCGCACCCGACCACGACCGGCGCACCCGCCACATCGCTCGGGCGTGGAGCCCGGCGCGCTCGCGCTGCCGTGGCAATCGCCACATGTGCCCACGCGGTCGTACGAGAGCTGCTTCTCGCAGCCAAACGCGGCCTCTTCGAAGCTGACCTCGAGGTCCCGCTTGAGGTCCCCCTTGTCGCCGCGGCCGACGCCGAAGACGCCGAGGAGGTCCCCGAGGATGCCGTCGATCGCGATGTCGCTGATGTCGACGACGCCGCCCGCGAACGGACCGCCCGCGCCGAACGGAGAGCCCGTGTCCTCCGCGCGGTGGCCGAAGCGGTCGTACATGCCACGCCGCTGCGCGTCCGAGAGCACCTGATAGGCCGCGTTGATCTCCTTGAAGCGAGACCCCGCGGTCGGGTCATCCGGATTTTTGTCCGGGTGGTGCTGCTGGGCGAGCTTGCGAAAAGCCGCCTTGATCTCCTCGGGGGTCGACGTCCTCGCGACGCCGAGCACCGCGTAATGGTCTCGCTGCGACATCTCTCGCCGGGATTAGCACAAGCGACCGGCCGGGTCCGCGTGATTCCCTTTGCAATCGCACTCGGTTTGGGTGTCGCTCGCCCGCTTCCCATGGCTTTTCCCCGCCTGTCGTCCGCCGCGCAACCGGCCGCGCATTTGTCGGCGATCAAATCCAGGACACTCGATTGAACGGGCGACGATGGCGTCGAGGAGTTGCTTCGGGCGCTTCAGCTCACAGCTCTGATGGGGCGCGCGGCCGACCGTCCGGAGTGGTTATCTCAACCTTGAGAGCTGCTTGGGTTGTACCCCGAGCGCGTCGCACTCGTGGTGACAGCGTTCGAGCGGCGTCCGCGTTTGGCCCGCAAACACAACGCGACTCCGCAAGACTGCCCGGCTTTTTCACATACAGACCGCGTCGTTCGCGTCTGCGCGCTCGCGTCCTGCTGAGTAGATGCGTCGGGTGCTTCCGAACTAGAGGTGGCACGCTGCCACGAGCAGGATCATCGCGAAAGTTCGAACCGCTTTACTCATGAGATTCCCTCACCGAACACGAATGGGTGTGGCCGAAAATGTTTGACTGCCCGCCTCGGGCCCAAGTTATCCATAGGTGTTGTTTTCCCAGCAAAACGCTGTGCCGGACCGCATGAGCGCGCAAGCATTGTCCAGACTGACCGTGATGTGGGTCGCCTCTTGGACGCCGACGACCTCTTGCGGTGTAACGCGTGGCGCACCCATTGTCCCGATACCCAGTTGTCCGAAGTTGTTCGAACCCCAGCAAAAGACGCGGCCATCCACGAGCATCATGCACGCAAAGTTGTCGGAGGTACCCACCGCGCCGACTGCACCCGGTGCCGCGATCTCATCCACTCGACACGCCTCCGGACGGAGTTGATCTGGGCAGGTCCAACACTCGAGTGTCCCGTCAACGAGGATCGCGCACTGGTTGCCGAGTTTTACCGCGGGCGCCCTAACGGGTATTTCAAATACCGGACCCGCCGCTGCTCCCGACGTGTGCACGCCAGTCCGACAGAACACGCGTCCAGCCTCCGCGATCGAACACCTGCCAAACGCGTCCGTCGCCAAAAACCGGCGCGTTGGCGCAGAGCACCTGACCATTGGTCGTAACAACGCATGCCTCCAGTTCACTTACGGAGAGCAACGCAACGGACGCAGGGAAGTGGACCTCGCGCATCTCGATTCCGCCGCCGATTCCGCGAGTCACGGCTCCCCAACAGAAGACGCCATGACCCTCCGAGAGGGCGCAAAAAGAAGTGTTGCAATATTGGTCCAGGCCTTCCAACGCTAGAGCGCGACCCAATGCGTTGAACCTGCTCGCGGCCTCGAATGCTGGAGCGACAATGTGAGGAATGCCAGACGCCCGGCTTCTGAGTACCGTCGCAATGATCACTCCTGAGCACTCCACCGGCTCATCCGATAAGATATAGCAGATAGCGCCCTCCGCGGACGCTATGTCCACAGCAGGCAGTTTCTCAACCTGACCGCCGCACTGAGCCCGCGCGACGACCGCGCTGACTCGGACCATTCTGGCCATCCTCATACGACTATTGTGTGTAGGTGGCAGCCATCACATGTTGATGCATGGCCTTGTCAGTCTAGCTTAGGTCCCCACGCACCACGGGTGCGATTCGCGAGTCGCTCCAGGCCGCGCTGAACTTGCAAGTCCACGGGTCGCCCAGGCCGAGCGAGAGTGGTACGATTCCGATGTAGTCGCCGAAGTAGAACTGGCCCGATGCGGCGGATCCGGTCGAATACGGTACAAAGGGAATTATCTGGTTCGGCCATGGCTGGCCACCGCACGACGAGCTTGCACTATCAAGCCGTCGAGGCGAGCCCCATCCACCTGGAGTTTCAGTGGAGGTAATTGCCCAGACTTCATATTGGACCGTGTTCGATGCGAGCAAACCATTGGGTTGCACCGCGCGCAGGACGCGCCAGCCACCCAGCCCGATGAGCGAGTAGTTGGAGTCGGTGGGGGGAGACTCGACCTTGCAGTCGACGCAGGCGTGACGAACGAGGGCCATCTTCCCCACGAGTACGGCAACCTCGTGAGCGGGCTTTAGCGGAGAACCGCGCGCACGTGCGATTGCTGAGCTGCGCTGTCAATCAGCGCGAGGGCACCGTCAACGTTGTGCCTCGACGCGCGACACTTCAAACACGTGGCAGCTTCCTTCGCCACAAGAGCCAGGGGAAACCGTCCAGCGTCCCCAGACTCGAGCGAGCTGCCCGGTCTCCGCCAGTTGGCCCATCCGCACGCGCGCTGACGGGTCCGCGACCGTGGCGCTGCCAAGGCGCTCCCCGGGTTGTCGACAGCCCAGCACTGCGTCTGGACGGACCATGGCCAGCCCGGTGCTGCAGCTGCCGCAGGACTCGACGCTCAGCTCCAGCGCCATGCAGACTCGAAGCTCCACGAGGTCAGCAGGAACCGGCGGCGCGCTCTGCCCTCTGTTGCCGCAAGCAGCGCTTCCCAGGGCGGCCACAGCCCAGCAAAGTGCGCCGATCCGGCGGAAGCTGGGGTGCTCTGCAAACACCTGACGTGCGTAGCATGGCGTTCACTGGTTCCCCAGGTCCAACTCTCGCCGGCATTCGATTCATCCATGGATGAATGGTTCTTCGAACGATGCAATGTTGGGAGCGTAAGTAAATCATCTACGGACCTTCGGTGCTCATCGCGCGCGGCTTCACTGGTCGCGCGAACGCGGCGAGCTGGCGCGAGCGACTCCAGGTTTATGGCGCGGCGGCGGAGTTGCGCGCAATTGGAGGCAGCGAGATCGCGCTCGACGACACCTTGGCTCCGCAACGAAGCATGGGGGCAGCTCTACGTTTGTCATGGTCGGTCCGATCGAGGCAGAGCTTCTTTCTGCGCGCGGAAGACTTCTTCGCGCACCTGCGCCGACAGGCACGCAATGAGGCACGCCGCCACCGCGACGAACGAGAGTCGCGTGGCATCGCCTATCCGATCGAGGCGCTCGAGGGGAGCTCTGTCCATGCCGACGAACGTGACGCGGCGAGGTACGTCGGCGGGTACGACGCGCGCTCCCACGACGAGAGCTTCATGGACCTCTTCACGACAAGCGTTTGCCCGGGAGGGCTCTACTTGCTCGATGAGCCGGAAGCGCCGGCAGGGCGACGATGGCTTCCAGCCAGTCGTTCTCGATGATCCATTTGCGGATCTCGCTCTCGCCGGAGCCCGCGTCGCCCGTGAAGAGGGGCGAGCCGTTGAAGACGATGGCGAGCCGGCTTCCGCCTTCGCCCTTGGGCTCGACGGGCTTCATCTTCGAGATCATGTGCATCAGGAAGAGCGGCGAGCCGTCGTTGATGCGCGGCAGGCCCGGACCGAAGCGCCCCGCGAAGCCCCGGGTCTGGTGCTCGTCCTCAATCTCCTTCTGAACCTTCTTCCACTCCACGCCGAAGGGTGGGTTCGACAGCATGTAGTCGAACTTCTTGCCGGCGTGTCCGTCCTCCGAAAAGGAGTTGCCGCGCACGATGTGCTCGGGGTCCTGCCCCTTGATCATCATGTCGCTCTTGCAGATGGCGTAGGACTCGGCGTTCAGCTCCTGCGGCGTGCGCTCCAGTCAAGGTCCGGCGCGTGAGGATCATCCCGGATGTCCGCTCCTGCGAAAAAGACGCGGGCCATTCCGCCATGGTACCGCAGGACGTGGACTGCGCGGTGCCTAGGGCTTGAAGCGGCAACACTGTCGACGTTGCGCGCCCTACGCGTTGCCTCTACCAGGCCAAGATACACGTTCAAGCGCAGAGGATCGACTGCCGCACGGGCGCGAATACCGAGTTCGCAAGCTAAGCTTGGGCGCGCTAGATTTTAGAAACAGATGGGGGACCTGAAGATCGCATTTTCGCCAACGGCACGCGCAATCAGCGCGCCCGATGAGATCGTTGTCTATGCGGACGAACAAGGCAGCAGCAACCGTTCTGGCGGCGCCGAGTTCGCCATTGGCTATGCCTTTGCGCCGGTCGGTCTACGCGAAGACGTGATCCACGCCGCGGTCGCCGCGCGTCACTCATCGGCTGATCACAAATGTCTTGGGGACGGGTACTTCCACGCCTCAAACAACTGCGCTGCGTGCCGCAACGTTCTCGCGTCTGCCATCCGAGGAGCTCCGGGCGAGATATTTTTCTCGACCCTTCGGTGGCGCTTCGCTCGAGAGCGTCCCGACCACCCGCATCGCGGCGAGTTGCACCGACACGCGCTTGTTCTCGCCCTAAATCACATCGCCCAATCGACGGGAGCAAGGCGTATTCGGGTTCGCTTCGCGCGCGTTAAAGGCCTCTCAGAGCCGAGCCTCCGTATCCGGCTCGACGAGGACGTCGACGCGAAGCTTCGCGTCATGGTTGGCACCGGAGGCATGCCGACGAACTTTCCCGATGTCATTGCCGAACAGGTCGAACCCAGCGCGCCCGGGGTTCAGATTGCGGACCATCTGCTCTGGTCAGAGCAACGACCCACCAGCGAATGCAGGACCGCACTCGATGACCTCGGTTTCTTGCTCGAGTATGAGAACGCAAGTGACGGCCCCTTCACCATCCGGCACTACGTCCACGGTGACGTCACGCTTGCGAGGCAGCCACACCGGCCCTTTCCACATTTCCTCGGTCCCGAATCTGACCTCTTATTGCTGTTCGCTCGCATTGAGAAGGAAGTTCATCAGGCTGCGCGTAAACGCCCCGATTACCTGCGCCACCTCGAACGCATTGTGGTGCCAGCCTCGCGAGCTGCGCGTGGGCGCGCGCGTCTTTCCGACGCCAGCTTCGTAAACATCTGCCGCGCGTTTCTCTTGATCGTCGACACCGCACCGGCATACGAGGTCACGAGTGAAGAGCAGTCGCGCGCCGCGTCGGATGCTGCGGGGCTTGCTGCCGGTGTCGTGGTCGGAAGCGATACGGGGGTTTGGAGCGCCGCCGATCGATGGCGCGGTCGTCGCGAAGTGATCGCGAACGGCGACCAGGCAGCATTTCTCTTCGACGACGACTAGCCGCTCAAATTCGGGATCATCTTCTCGGCGCGAGGGACTTCCAACTTTGTTCGATGCGTCGGCGTAGTCTCGCGCATGATGGGGAGCAGAGGGGGCGGAAAGCCGATCGAACAGCCAACTGCCACAGCTAGACCTTCCCCACGAAGCGGCGGGTGCGAAGAAATTCGGGTACGCCTTGGCGAGTGAGGTCTCTGCGCCGAAGAACACCGGCGGTGGTGGCTTTGTGTTCGAGAACGACGTTTGCGCGTGGCTGCTCGCGTGCATGCTCGGCGGAGAGCCGGCCTTCGAGCCGTCTCTCGGCACGATCGAGCGCATCGATTTTCAAGCGCGACCGGATGGCTGGCTCTTGGACGATGCCGTTGTCACGACAAAGGCCGTGGGCCTCGGTCCTCACCGGATCGCCATGTCGATCAAGAGCAACCCACAGTTCACCGCCTCGGCCGTTCCTCAAGAGTTCGTGACCATGGCCTGGGAGCAGTGGCTCCACGCGCAATCGGAAGTTTTCGACAGAGGCTCCGACCTCATGTGGCGTCCTCTCCCCCACCGTGGGCGTGGGCTTCGAGCACCTCGCCGCCACCGACGGCTCCACCAGCACCAACACCATGCGGTCCGCGCCGCAGGCTCGTCGTGAGAGCGCGCTTCGTCAGCGGAGTCCTCTCACCCGAACAGGGAGCGACTTCAAACCGGCGTTGAAGTCCGAGCGCAGGACTCGTGCGGCGCCGGCGGGTTCGAGATCCAGCTTCATCACGACCTCCTCGAGGACCACGCGAATCTGGAGGCGCGCGAGTGGTGCGCCGACACAGGAGTGAGCGCCGGCGCTGAACGCGACATGCGGGTTGGGTGCTCGGCCCACGTCGAATCGGAACGGCTCCACGAAGGCGCGCTCGTCGCGGTTCGCCGACGAGAAGAACACGTCCACGCGTTCACGCGGGCGCAGGTTCTCTCCTCCGAGCACGGTTTCCTCCGCGACCCAGCGGGAGAAACGGATGATCGGGGACGTCCAGCGCAAGGTCTCTTCGACCGCCGTATCGATGAGGGCGGGGTCGTGCCGCAGCCGCGACAGCTCTCCGGGATGATCGAGGAGGACGCGCGCAGCGCCGCCGATCGCGCTCACGACTGTCGTGTACCCGGCGTCGAGGAGCAACCACCCGAACTGCATTCGCTCGTCCGCCGTCAGGGGCACGCCGGCGGCGGCCGAATCCGCGATGAGCGACAGCAGCCCGCCCTGTCGGGGACGCTCGAACGCGCGCGCGAGGTAGTCCCCGAGCTCACGCGACGCCTCTCGGGCCGACGCCTCGGGGGTGCGTCCCGCGCGGACGAACGCGGGATCGGTGTAGTGCGCCATGGCCTCGACGGCGTCGCAAAGGAACGCCACGTCCTCCTCCGGGAGACCGAGGACCCGGCAGAGCGCGCGCATCGGCAACACGCGCGCGACGTCTTTCACGAAGTCGCCTTGCCCCCGCTCGCGGAGCGCACACGCCGCGGCCGTCGCGTGCTCCCGAAGCTCGGAGGCCATCGCCGCGACGGACTTCGGCGCGAAGGGGGGCGCCACCAGACGACGGAGCGCCGTGTGCTCGGGAGGATCGGTCATGTTGATCTGCCGCGGCGTGCCGAGGTCGATCGCAGGACGCGCGTGGAAGGTTCTTGGGTTCTTGGTCACGGCGAGCACGTCGGCGTGCCGCGTGACCACCCATCGAGGCGGCTCGTCGTCGCGCGTCGGGTACCGGACCACGGGGTGCTCTGCGCGAAGCTGCGTGAGCAACGAGTGCACGCGCTCGGCTTCGTGGAAGCTCGGATCGAAGAGACTCTCCACGCCCGTCACGTCGATATTCGCTACGGTATCCGTTTAGCTACGGGAGGAGCAACACGCGATTCCAGGCGCACTCGGTGTCACCGGTAGCCGCCAAGAGCGCGAGCGTGATCCCGGCTGCGCCCATCAAGAAGCCCGCGTCGGTTCGCCAGCCCAACTTTCCCTTCGCGTCGGGAGCCCAGGCGCGGAAGCCGGCAACGCCTCGCCCCGGCGTGCGCATCGCGAGAGCGCGCGCGAACCAGAGGCGCGACGCGTCGGCGAAGCGCTCCTCCCGGGTCGTGCGGTAGAGCCGGTGGAAGACGTGCGCGACGCCGGCCGCGCCGTGGCAAAGTCCCGCGTCCCGGACCCCGGACGAGGCTTCGGGGCGCGCTGCCGCCCGGAGCCCGACGCGTACGGCAGCGCGCTCCCACGCGGGTTCGCGAGCAGCGCGCGCGGCCATGAGGAGCGTCGCGGCGATCCCAGGGTCGCCGTAGCACCACGCGAGACGCGCGGCCTTGCGCGGGATCCCTCTTGCGACGGCCATGGCGAAGCATCCGTCCGACCCTCGAGGGAGCTCCTGCGCAAGGAGCCACGCGACCGCCTTCTCGAGCAGCGCACGCGCGCTCTTCTTGGTGCGCGCGTCGACGTCGGCGTCGATGATCCGGCCGAGCAAAGCGATGACGCCGGCTGCGCCGTGGGCGACGCCGAGGTCGAAGACCCGATTCGGCTCGGCTCGCCACGCAACTCCCGGAGCGCGGCGCACCGCCATCTCGCTCAGGTGGCCGACGACCGCGCGGAGGAGCCGCTTGGCGGACGGACGAGGAAGCCGCTCGAGCGCATAGACGCCGATGCCCACGAGCCCCTCGACGAGGTCGAATGGATCGCTCCATGGATGATGATCGACGTGGCGAACTAGCGCCGTATCCACGGCGGCGCACGCATCCTCGTCTCCTTCCGCATCGCGTTCGGCGAGGTGCTCCATCACCCAGCCGATCCCCGCGAGCCCGGCGTAGAGCCCCGGACGGATCGGCTCGCGCGCAAGCCGATCCGTGGCGCGGTGGAGGGCCCGCTGCGCCCGGTCGCGATGGCCAGCTTCAGGGAACGCCCGATCGAGGGCCGCGTGGACGAGCGCGATCCCCGCGAGCCCACCGGCGAGGCTCGGGTCGGGCAGATCGGAAAGTCGGAGGCGCAGCGCGTGCGCGGAGAGATCCGCGAGGCTCGCGCGGGCGTCTTTGGCGATCCGTCCTCGGAGGAGCGGCATCAACCTCTCAACGCCCGTCTTCTCGACCGAGCCGCCTCCGCATCGTACAGCCTCGAGAGGAAATCGTAGAGCACGAGCTCCTGGCTGCGCTGCTCGGACCGAAGCAGTCGGTTCGCGTGCATGTGAAGGAAGCTCGGCGCGAGATCGACGAGGGAAACCCGGAGTCGCCCGTTCGCTTCGCGCGATGCGAGCTCCCGCGCGATGGGCGCGATTATCTCGGAGCGCTCGTCGAGCAGCTCGAAGCCCGGCGAGAGCGGATGGTCCGTGCCCGGCAACGTGGCGATCAGCTCTTCGAGCGCCGGGCGTTCGACGCGATATTTGGCCCCGAGCTGCTTCTCGAAGCCGACGTCGACGTGGTGCTCGGCGCCGAAGCTCGCGCGAACGCGGCGCAGCACTTCGGTGCGCTGCGTGAGATCGAGTCCGAGATCCACGAGCAAGAGGTGCATGCCCCGGAGCGCGAGGCGCCAGCGCGCGTCGGCCCCGTCGTCCGCGTCGAGGAGCCCGACGATCGCGAGCACCGCCGTGCTGTCCGCTTCGAACAGCGCCTCCGCCAGCTCGATACCGTCCGGTCCTCCGTAGCGCTCGCTCTCGCGCTCGTACGTGTCGAGCTGGAGCTTCGAGACGCGGCCATCGCGGAGCAGCGGCGCAGCGAGCTCGTTGAGCGCGGGAATCGCCTTGGCGGCGAGGCGCTTGGGATCGCCCCGAAGCCGCAGCCTCACGTGCCAGTGCGGATCCCCGTACCGGATGAAGAACCAGCCCTTCGACGACTTCTTCTCCGAGGCGACGAGCGGCGCGACGATCTCCTCGAGAACCTCGTCCGCCGCCGCCGTGCCCGCGTAGAGCTTCGCGTAGAGCCACTCCGATCCGGGTGGAAACGCACGCGGAAGCGTCGTGGCGCTCGGTAGCCTCGTGGCGAGCGATGGCGTCGGGCTCGGGCGCGCGCGCCGCACGAACGGAACGATGAGCTCGTGCACGAAGCGTCCCTCGGGCCCCTCGGCCACGAGCTCGTCCGGCGATGGGAACATCTCGACGAGCGCCGCAGCGTCGCGACGTCCAACGAGGGCGGCGAGTGAAGCGACGCAAATGACGTTGTCGAGATCGACGGGCAGGGCGTTGTCCCCGTCGGAGAGCGAGACCCACCGCGGCAAAGCGCGGCTCGCCCGAAGCTCCTGGGCCGCGCGGAAGCGTTCGACGCTCGTACCGTTCGCGAGCGGAGCGAGCTCGTCCTTCGCGAGGTTCCATCGCGCGAGCGACAGAACGATCCTTCCGCGCACGACGCGCGGCAAGAAGGGCGCGCCCGCTAGCGGCCCCCAGCTCCAGCCGAGCTCGCGTCCCTCGCGAGAGCTCTGCAGCGCGCAGAGGAAGCGGTAGATCCCGAGCGGCGCGGCCGCGAAGTTGTGCGCGCTCGTGAGGCGCGGGATCACCTCGCGTCCGAGCTTCTTGGAGAAGAGGACGAACCGACCGCCGTCGAGCGTGAGGTGGAGATCGGCGATCGCGATCTGTCGTTCGAGCGGCGCGCCCGAGCGACCGAGGTAAGCGATTTCGTATTCGCGTAAGCACGGGCGAGCGAGAATGTTGCCGAGCCGCCCCTCTGCGAGGTGCACGATCTCCGCGAAAATCGCGTCGGGCCGCAGCGCCTCCTCCGCTCGCAGGTGCGCTTCGACCGCGCGCGTCAGCGCAGGATCGCCCTGGCAGAATCGGCCGAGCAAGAGCGCGCCCGACGGTCCCGAGAGACGTTGGACGAGAAGTCGGAGCTCGCCGCGCTCGAGCGCGGCGGCCGATTGCCCGGCGAGCATCCCCAAGAACGCGAATGCGTCGGGGAGGCGCGCGGGCTCCTTGGACGCGAGCGCTTCGAGGTCCGCCGTGTCGAGCGCCCACTCGTGGCGCCCCGCGCGAGCCGTCTCGACGATGCCGCGTAACAGTCGCTCTTCGCGCGGTCCGAAGGGAACG
>JAYVYD010000308.1:0-17486 GCA_043784605.1 Myxococcales bacterium
GCCACGACACGACGTGGACTCGGTCAACATGAAGACGTCCGTACGTTGGGTCTACAACACCCCGGAGAACGCGGTCCTCTACTACTCGTTCAATACTCCTGTGCCTCTCCCCCCGGACCAGCAGTGCGGCAAGGTCGTGTACAGCGACCTGCACGTCTCCAGCGGCGACAAGACGGGCGGAACGTTCCCCAACAACTGCACCACCACGAACCTCTCTCCGCAGGAAAAAGCGCTCGAGTTCATGCTGTTCGATCTCTCGAGCTGCATTCAGAACGACACGCAAAAGCCGCCGGATCCGCCGACGCCCGTGCCGAACTGAAGACTCGTGATTGGCAACTAGGAAAGCCGGTGGGCGTAGAGTTCACCGGCTTTTCTGTTTGGACCCGGCCACGGACACGGGAGCGTTCACGTTCACGAGTCAGAGCGCGTTTATGTCTTCTGATTGTATGAGGTGTTCTCGAGCAAGATAACGTTGGTCTTGCTGCGGGTCTCGCCCACACTCGTGATGTACACGGCCGGCTGATCTTGCACTGGGCAGACCTTCTCGCAGGCGCCGCAGCCGATGCACAACGAAGGGTCCACGTGCGGGCGTTGGAGGTGGACGATCTTCATCGCCGGCGGCTCACCGTTGGGGCCAGGCACCTTGTCGCGCACGGGGGCGTCCACCTCTTCGACCCAAATCGCTTTGGGCGAGGTCGGGCAGAACTCCTCACACACGATGCACGGCGTGCCCATACTCCATGGCAAGCAGCGCCCCTGATCGTAGAAGGCAGTCCCTATCTTGATAGGAGGTTGCCCAATACCCAACTTCTCCTTCTCGGAAATCTTCTGAATCGCGCCGGTCGGGCACACTTGGCCGCATAGCACGCACGAGTGCTCGCAATAGCCGATGCGCGCGATCAGGATTGGCGTCCAAACGCCCTCTACGCCCGCCTCGAAGAAGGCCGGGTGCAATGCGTTGTTGGGACATACCTTCATGCACTCCGCGCAGCGAATGCAACGCTCGAGGAACGCACGCTCCTCTACGGCGCCGGGTGGGCGAATGACCTTGGAGTGATAGTTCACGTCCAATGAGTCGGCGACGCGCGCCATGGGGATGAACAGCGCGCCGGCGCCCGCGCTCGCGAGCATCGTGCGGCGTTGGAGATCGGGCTTGCTGATTGCGCTCTTTCGATTGGGCAAGAATCGAAACTTGATGACGTCTTCCGGGCAGGACGTCTCGCAGTTGAGACACATATGACACTCGTCTTGGCGCCATTTCACGCCGCCTTGCGGGCTGTCTGCGCCCTGACAATTGACGAGGCACAGGTTGCAGTCCGTGCACTTTGCGTGATCCTTCTCCATCCCGAAGAGCGCGAATCGGGCGAAGACTCCCAAGAACGCACCCAACGGACAGAGCACGCGACACCAGAATCGGGGAATGAACCGATTGGCAAATAGCACCGCAACCAGCAAGAACATGATCAGCCAGGTCTGGTGAAAATAGAACTGATGAGACTGCCAGACGGTGCGCGAGAGAAAATCTTGCGAGTGATCTGCGACGCTCTGCACTCCGCGCGCAGTGACGTGCGAGTCGACCTCGGAGACTCCGCGATTGGTGAGATATTGAGCCGCGGGGACGACCCCCAACCCGATGGAGCGAACTGCAATGCAAATCGGGTCGAACATCCCGCCAATCGCACTGCCGAACACGGCGCTCAGCAAGAACGCGTACATCAAATAGTATTTAATGCGTTGGTAGGTGTGGGTCTTGTTCGCCTCTACCCGGGAGCCGCCGCGACCCACGCGTGACGGCCAGATCCACGCGAAGAAGTGGTGCAGCGTGCCGAACGGGCATATCCAACCGCAGAACACGCGACCGAACACGAGCGTGAGCGCGAGCATGCCCACGCTCCAGAGCAGGCCTCGATAGACCGTGTGCGTCGAGAGCAGAGTCATCGCACCGACGAACGGGTCGGACAGCAGAAAGGCCTCTACCGGATACTGCAGTCGAACGGGCGTATCCGAGCTCGCCGCGAACGAGCCGCGAAAGCCGGTCTGGAATACGAAGTAGCAAAATAGCGCGAAGAAGAAGACTTGTGAGAAGCGGCGCACCCATACCAGAGTCCGGATACTGAAGCGCGCGGGGATGCCCGACCCAGGCCGCGAGGGGTCTTGCTTCTTCGGTTTAGCGGGTTTGCTAATCGGTAGTGGCGAATCCGTGGTTGGCGCTATCGCCGAGGCCATGACGGGTTTGCTCTTGCAGCCACAATCGCCGTCATTGCAGGACTTCTTCTTGGGAGCCGCTTCCCTCTTCGGGACCCAGCTCGTGTCTCGGTCGATCGCGTCGACGGCGCCGACACGCCCTGTTTTCCAGGGGATCGGCTCCACGTGCTCGTGGTGCACGTGGCCGGCCTCAACATTGGGGTCGAGCCTGACGCTCGCGTGGGGTTCCACTCAGACCTCCTTCGTTCGGAGGTTCTCCCAGTACATGGTCCCGATCCCGCGTTCGTGGGCGGTCTTCAGATAGGGGAGGTTGTCTCGATGCTGTCCGATGAGCGTGCACGCGTACGCGTCTGCGGCGACCTGATCGATCGAGGCGACCACCGTCAGCATCTCGCGCGCGTCGTCGATGTTGCCGCCTTGCGGTCCATTTCGCATGAGTACGCGCGTCGCGTCGATGATGGTGAGTGTGGGCCTCATGAAGGTCGCCAAGTCCGCAATCGAAGTATCGATGTTCTGGTGAAGGCGATTGCGGCGGCCACCGAGAACGCCGTACCAGTTCTTCATAGCACCGGTGAATTTGGCTAGATTGTGGTGCTTGGCGACGGGCACGTTGATGACTTTGTCGGCGTTGACCAGCGTGGTGAACACGGGCCACTCGTCCAGGACGTCGCCTTGCAGCCGCATCGTTCGATAGTGATGCTCGGCCGGGAGCACCACCTCGGCGCCGTTGTCGTACGCCGTCTTCCAGATGCCGGAGCGCTGAAAGCAGCGGTTCGGGTCGTTACAAGAGCCGTCTGCGACGATGACCTTCTTGGCGCCTGCCGCCAACGCGAGCTTGACGACCGCGCCGACCACGTCGGGGTTGGTGTTGGCCGCGTGGATCGGCATGCGGTCCCAGCCGATGTTCGGCTTGACCACGACGACGTCTTGTCGGGACACGAACGCGCTCATACCGCCCAACGCGGCCAGAGCGCGCGTGACGAGGTCCTCGGCGCTCGGCGCTTTTCCGTCGCCATCACGTACGCCTCGCGCGACGGCGAGCTCGAAGTTCGCGAGGTTCCGGCTGGCGTCTGCCAATCGGTAGTCGCGGACTTGGCGTGCGCCCTGCCCCGTTGCGACTCCGAGGCCGCCTTGGTCCCAGGTACCGCGGGCCAGCAGAGCTGCCCCTGCGAGCACGACGCCTGCGCCGCCGACGCGCGTCAGCAGCTCGCGCCGCGACGGACGCGCGACCTCGGGTGAGGGAGGCTTGTTGGAATGACTGGACACGACCTTCCTTCTCTAGCTCGCCCGAGCTACGAACGGCAACTACACGCCTCTTCCAGTGGCAATCCGGTCAGCATGACCGACAATGCGAGCGAGCGCATCCTGCGCGGGTCGCTCGGCTTCGAGATCGCGAGGTTCGGGGCGCCGCTCGAGGTGTTCCACGTCGGCCCTCACGGACTGTTCCTGTGTGTGGCCGCCACCAACGTCGCGTTCGGCGCCGCCAACGCGAACGCGCAATGCAGCGGAATTTGGCTCAGGGAGAAGGCCGTGAGTCGCGCGTGAGCCGGGCGTGCGCTATTGTCTTCTCAGATGCAGCGCTCGCGAGCCCGCCAAGCAGACCCGCCTCGTGAGCCAGGCGTGGAGGTCTTCTCCACCGCAGGTCATGAGGCGCTCTTTGCCGAAGAGCTCACCATCGCGTGCGACGCTTGCGGCGGGCCGATGCCCGAAGACGACGGCTTCGCGATCGTCGGCGAAGGCGAGTACGTGTGGACGCGCGGCGACGAGGTGCGGCGCGAGAAGGCGCCGCTCTGCCCGACGTGCGCGAGCGCGATCTTCGGTGCCGCCATCACGGCTTGGGACATCGAAGACGAAGAAGGCTGAGTTCCCACTACTGGAGAGTGGGAGTTCCAACGCCTCTGCGCGGAGGCTTGCGCGTCAGGTGCTCGTGACACGCGGTGCGCACCACGTCGGAGAGCTGCGTCGACTCGGTGACGAGCTGCAGCTCGTGTCGCATCAAGAGGCTCGCGAGTGGCACTGCGAGCTCCGCGGGCATAGACGGATTCAAGATCAACGCGAGGCGCACGCGCGACCTGTGCACCCACACGGGCGACCGCGCGATCTCGCAGAGTATCTCGGGCCGTGACGGGCGCCGCGCGATGAGCGCCACGAGATCGTTCTCCGTGAGGCGTGGGTTGCGCAAGAGGCCGCGGATGACGTCCGGGTGCGGGTCACCGAGCAGTCGCGCGAGGAGCGTGCGATCGTGTTTGCGCGCGAGGCTCTTGCGCTCGCCGAGCGTGAGCGGCCGGCCGAACCCGTAGTCGGGGACGCGCTCGGGGCCCTTCGGGACCGCAGAAATGGGCTTCGGGCGCAATGGTTGATGAATCAAACGTTCGAGCGACAGCAGCGCGGCGCCGACGGCCTCTTCTCGCAGGCGCTGTACGACGTCGTGCGACTCTTGCGAAGCCAGCGCGTCGACGATGGCCGAGAGAGCCTCCCTGGCGCGCGGCTCCCCACCCTCTCCACGCAGCGCCACGTCGTCGAGGACGCGCGCGAGCTCGTTCGTCGGGAGCGTGCGGAATAGGTCGCACGCCCAAGAGACGCGCAGCGAAGCGTCACGGAGCCCCAGGATCACGCGAACGAGATCGATCATCGGTAGCCAGCTAGCTCAGAAGCCGAGGTCGGCCTTCCCGCGGTTTGCGGCGCTCGGAGCCGTGGTCGGGGTCGCGGATGCGCTCGGCTTGCTCGAAGGGTTGGGCTTGACGTTGCCGTGCGTGTTGGCCGCGCCGGTCGTCGGTGCGGTCGGTGCGGTCGGCTGCGTCGCCGTCACTGTAGGAACGACGCTTGCGCTTGCGCTTGCGCTCGCGGTCGGGGTCGTCGCCCCAGCAACAGTGTTGATGGCGCTGACTACAGCGGTCGGCGGCGTGGTGGCCACACGGGTCGTCGGCTCGGCGGTCGAAGCGTGCGTGGGCGACTTGCTCTTGAACGCGAACGCTCCGAAGCCGACGCCAAGGAACACGACGGCGATGGCCGCGCCGCCGATGATGATGCCCATGTTGCTCTTCTTGGGCGCGGTGTCCGCGAGAGTACGCGCCATCGGCGCGGCGGGGTTGGGCGTCGAGAACTGCCCTCCCGTCGGAAACGGAGTACCACCGATCGGCAGCGTGCCGCCCGATTGCCTCTGGGCCTGAGGCGGGTCGAGCCGGTAGGTTTGGCTTCCCTCTCCCATGCTCACGCCGAGCGCGACGCTGAGCGAGTCGTGGAACTCCCTCGACGACTGGAACCGCCCCGCCGGATCGCGGCTCGAGGCGCGAGCGAACCACGCGTCGAACCCAGGCGGCACCAGCGCAACGTGCGAAGGCACCGGGAGCGGAGAGACCATGATCTTCATCAGCAGATCGCCGAGAGCCTCGCTCTGGAACGGTAGTTGACCTGTCACGCATTGGTACGCGATGACCGCCATCGACCAGAGGTCCGCGCGGAAGTCGACGGCCTTGGTGCCCTGCGCCTGCTCGGGGCTCATGTAAAAAGGAGTGCCCAGCATCGCGCCAGTCTTGGTGTTCGAGCCTGCCTCCATGCCCTTGGAGCTCTTGGCGATGCCGAAGTCGAGGACCTTCGCGATCTCACGGTCGTCGTCGTGCACCAGGTAGATGTTGTCGGGCTTGAGGTCGCGGTGGACGATGCCCAACTGGTGAGCCTTCGTGAGCGCGCGACAGACCTGGCCGAGCACCTCGACCGTTTGCGCCGGAGAGAGGCGTCCGACGCGGTCGAGGCGCTTGCCGAGGTCCTCGCCGACGAGGACCTCCATCGCGATGAAAGGGACGCCCTCCCAGATCGCGTGATCGATGATCTGCACGACGTGCGGGCTACGCAGGGCCGCCGCGGCCTTGGCCTCGCGCTCGAAGCGCGCTTGCATCTCGGGCACGTGAGCGTGGTCGCCTTCGATGAACTTGATTGCGCATTCAGTGTCGAGCGCGGTCTGCCTGGCGAGCCATACCGACCCCATGCCTCCCTGCCCCAACTTCTTGATGAGTTGGAACCGACCCGCGACGATGACGTTCTCAGCTAGCTCGGGCATGTCGCCCAAAAATACGGTGAATTGACCATCTGCACAAGTTCGGCAACCGTTTACCCGCAAACCCGCCCAACACGCCGTACCCACCCTACCCACCCTACCCACCCTACCCATTAGGCGGGCTTGCAAAGTCTCGACCGGTTGCGCAAAGTGACAAGGAGCGTGCGTATCCTCCAAAACAAACACCTCCTCTTCGCTTCAAAGGCTGGGCCGCCTCCGCCTCCCAACGAGAAAGATGGCGACGGCGACACCGGCACAATCATCGACGTTAGGCCGAAGACCGCCACGCCGCGCCGCTACCAAGTGGTCTTTCACAACGACGACTACACGACCATGGAGTTCGTGATCCTCGTGTTGCGGCAGTTTTTCCACAAGACCGAGACCGAGTCGATTTACATCATGCTCACCATCCACAAGAAGGGCCGCGGGGTCGCGGGCGTCTACACGAGGGACGTCGCCGAGACCAAGGCCGCGCAGATTTGTGAGTTCGCGCGCGAACACCAGATGCCACTCCTCGTCACCGCAGAGCCGGAGCCCGAGTGAAATGCGATTGAGCACCGAAGTAGAGATCGCTCTCAGCTTGGCCGCCAACGAGGCCGCCCGCCGACACCACGAGTACATCGGACTCGAGCACTTCTTGTACTCGCTCTTGTTCGACGACGAGACCGCGAAGGTCGTTCGACATTCGGGCGGGGACGTGAAGGTTTTGAAGGAGCGACTCACCGAGTTCCTCGACGGGCTCGAGTCCCTCCCCGAGGAGGACGACGAGGAGCAGCCCACGCCTTCGCTCGGGTTACAGCGAGCGCTGCGCAGGGCGGCGGCGCACGTTCAGTCGAGCGGCAAGGAGGAGGTCAAGGGCCAGCACGTGCTCGTCGCGATCTTCGCCGAGCAGGACTCGTTCGCCGTCTCGATCCTCGAGCAGTGCAACGTCACGCGACTCAACGTGGTGAGCTTCATCGCGCACGGCGTCTCACGCGTCGAGGAGACCGCGCTCACGGGGGACCCGCGCCAGACCGACGCGAAGGGCGAAGGGAACGCAGAGAAGGATCCGCTGGAGGCCTTCTGCGTGAACCTCAACAAAGAGGCAAAAGAGGGCCGGATCGACCCGCTCATCGGGCGCAGCAAAGAGGTCGCGCGCATCGTGCAGATCCTCGCGCGCCGCAAGAAGAACAACCCGATGCTCGTCGGAGACAGCGGTGTCGGCAAGACCGCGATCGTCGACGGTCTCGCGTTGGCCGTACACGAAGGTCGCGTACCGAAGGCGCTCGAGGGGGCACAGGTGTACTCGCTCGACATGGGTTCGCTGCTCGCGGGCACGCGCTACCGCGGAGACTTCGAGGAGCGCCTCAAGGGCGTGATGAAGAGCCTCCAGAAGTTGGACAACGCGATCCTCTTCATCGACGAGATCCACACCATCGTCGGGGCAGGTGCGACGAGCGGCGGATCGATGGATGCGTCCAACCTCTTGAAGCCCGCGCTCGCCGCCGGGCGCCTGCGCTGCATTGGGTCCACCACGTTCGAGGAGTATCGCTCGCACCTCGAGAAGGATCGCGCGCTCTCTCGCCGCTTCCAACGGGTGGAGGTTCTCGAGCCGAGCGTGGACGAGACCCGACTCATCCTGCTCGGTCTCAAGTCGAAGTACGAGGCATTTCACGGCGTGAAATACACGGACGACGCAGTGGAAGCAGCCGCGACGCTATCGAGCAAGTACCTCAACGATCGAAAGCTCCCAGACAAAGCGATCGACCTCCTGGACGAAGCTGGCGCCGCCGTGAAGCTTGCAGGCGGAATGAACCACGCCTCCGCGCAGAACGAGGTCCCGAGCGAGGGCGCATCCATGACGGTCACGGTCGGAGACATCGAGACCGTGCTCGCACGCATGGCGCAGATCCCACCGCGCGAGGTGAAGGGGAGCGATCGCGATCGCCTCAAGATGCTCGAGGCAGATCTCAAGCGTGTCGTCTTCGGGCAAGGCGAGGCTATCGATCGGCTCGTCAGCGCGATCAAGCTCTCGCGCGCCGGACTGCGCTCACCCGAGAAGCCCATCGGCTCGTTCTTGCTCACGGGGCCCACGGGCGTCGGCAAGACGGAGGTCGCAAAGCAGCTCGCCAAGACGCTCGGCATCGCGTTTCACCGCTTCGACATGAGCGAGTACATGGAGCGCCACACGGTCTCGCGCTTGATCGGCGCGCCACCTGGCTACGTAGGCTTCGATCAAGGCGGCCTGCTCACGGACGCGATCAGCAAGACGCCGCACGCCGTGCTCTTGCTCGACGAAATGGAGAAGGCACACCCGGACGTGTTCAACATCCTCTTGCAGGTGATGGACCACGGACGCCTGACCGACAACAACGGCAAGGCGAGCGATTTCCGTCACGTCATTCTGTTGATGACGAGCAACGTCGGCGCGCGCGACCTCATGAAGAACACGGTGGGCTTCGCGGGCGGCAGGAACTCGGGGGACGCTGACAGAGAGTTCAAACGCATGTTCTCACCGGAGTTCCGCAACCGGCTGGACGCACGCATCATGTTCAACTCGCTCTCCCGTGAGGTGATGGCGAGCATCGTCGGCAAATTCGTGCGCGAACTACGCACGCAGCTGGCCGAGAAGAAGGTCGAGATCGAGTTCACAGAGGCGGCGCTTGGCTACCTTGCCGAGAAGGGCTACGACCCCGACTTCGGAGCGCGACCGCTCAGTCGCGTGATCGACGACGACGTGAAGCGCGCGCTCGGAGAGGAGCTCCTCTTCGGCGCCCTCGAGCACGGCGGCAAGGTCGACGTCGACTGCAAGGACGGCAAGCTCACCTTCGCATACGAGTCCGCCGTTGCGCCTGTGGTGGAGAGCAAGGAGCTGTCGACGCTCAATTGAGGATGAGCTTCGCCTGCCCCAATCGAGCGCCCAGCCGTGGTAGTGGCGAGCCCATGCAGAAGTTAGTGAAAGGCATCCACGCCTTCCAAAAAGGCTACTTCGCGACTCATCGGCAGCTGTTCGAGCAGCTCGCGACGAACAAGCAGCAGCCCGAGACTCTCTTCATCACGTGCTCGGACTCGCGCATCATGCCGGACCTCATCACGAACTCCGCGCCGGGTGAGTTGTTCATGGTGCGCAACGTCGGCAACGTCGTTCCGCACGTGACTCTGCCTGGCGGAACGGCGGCGGCGATCGAGTTTGCCGTGTCCGTGCTGAACGTGGAGAACATCATCGTCTGCGGGCACACGCAATGCGGCGCGATGCAGGCGATCCTCGATCCCGAGCGGATGGCGAACCTGAAGTTCGTCAAGAGGTGGCTCGAGCAGACCGAGACGGTCAAGCGTGTCATCGAAGAGAAGTACGCTCACCTCGAGGGCGAGGCGCGGTTGAACGCTGCCGTGGAGGAGAACGTGCTGGCGCAGCTCGAGCACCTCCGCGAATACCCTTTCGTCGCCGAGCGCTTGGACAGCGGCACGCTCCACCTGAACGGTTGGGTATTTCACATCCAACGTGGAGAGGTGTTCGACTTCGACCCGGAGCTCGGCGAGTTCGTGAACTTGTCGTCCGCAGGGACCGACGACAAGTAGCCGTCGGCTTACCCGCCCGCGGTTGACCTCGCAACGATTGATATCTCCACTATCGATTGCGCTCGGGCTTGCGGCGGGCACTGAACGTCTGTATAGCCCATGGTGTGCGACCGCTTCCTCTCGCGAATCCCACTAACCCGTGGGCCATGACCGGCGTCGAGTACGACGAAGGCGAGGCGCCGACCCAGTCGCTCGAGGTCTACGACGACCGCTCTCGCACCGTGCTCTCGAAGAACGACAGCCCAGACCTGCACTTTCGCTGGACCATCAACCCGTACCGCGGCTGCGTTCACGCGTGTGCGTACTGCTACGCGAGACCGACGCACGAGTACCTCTCGTTCGGCGCGGGGACGGATTTCGACCGCAAGATTGTAGTGAAGACCGACGCACCCAAGCTCTTGCGTGAGGCGTTCGACAAGAAATCTTGGAAGGGCGAGCTCGTCGTCATCAGCGGCGTCACCGACTGCTATCAGCCGCTCGAGTCGACGTACGGGCTTACCCGCGCGTGCTTGGAGGTGTGTGCAGAGTACAAGAACCCAGTGGGGATCGTGACGAAGTCGCCGTTGATCGAGCGCGACATCGACGTGCTCTTGCGGTTGAACGAGGTGACGAGCGTGTCCGTGGCGATCAGCGTGCCCTTCTGGAACGAGGCGAATTGCCGAGCGATCGAGCCGTTCGTGACCACGCCTGCGCGACGCATCAAGATCATCGAGAGACTCTCCAGCGCCGGAGTGCCGGTGACGGTGAACGTCGCGCCGATCATCCCCGGTCTCTCCGACGAGGACATGCCCGCGATCCTCGAGGCCGCCGCGGCCGCGGGCGCGAAGGGAGCGCACTACGTGTTGCTGCGACTCCCCGGTTCGGTGAAGAAGGTGTTCGAGGAGCGCCTGCGCGCCGCGCTGCCGTTGCGCGCAGAGAAGGTGCTCGCGCGTCTGCGAGAGGCTCATGGGGGCAAGGTGTATGATGCATCTTTCGGCACCCGTGCCATCGGCGAGGGGCCTTACGCGGACATGATCGCGCGGCTCTTTCAGTCCACGACAGCGCGCCTCGGGTTGAACGTCGACGCCTCCGGATCCGGGGCGAACACGTTCGCTCGACCAACCGCCCAACTCGCGCTGTTCTGAGCTATCTTCCTCGAGTCATGCGCCGCATGTCGCTCGCCTTCGCGCTCCTTGCGTGCACGGTCCTCGGGCTCGTTGGGGATCGCGCGCGCGGCGACGACACGCCCGTCCTGATCGATTCGTACGACGACGACAAGAGCCTCCCCCAGCACGCAGAGGACGTCGTCGACTACACGCTCGACGCTTCGATCGACACCGCCAAGCACACGGTGCACGGTGAAGGCTCGATCCGCTGGCGCAACACGAGCCAGACGTCCGTGCACGAGCTCTGGGTGCACCTCTACTTGAACGCGTTCAAGAACGAGCGAAGCGTGTTCATGCGCGAACCCGTCGGCGACTTCCGCGGCGGAGAGCCGGTGCGCGACTGGGGCTCGATCGACGTCCGCAGCATGACGCTCGACGGCGCAGACGTCTGGAAGACGGCGGAACTGAAGCGCGCAGGCGACGAAGACGAGACGGACGCGCGCGTGCAGTTGCCGCGAGAAGTAGGCCCCGGCGAGTCGATCGAGCTCAAGATGGTCTGGGACGACAAGCTCCCCACCGTGGTCGAGCGTACGGGCTACGACGGATCGTTTCACATGATCGCACAGTGGTTCCCGAAGATCGCGCGGCTCGAGCCAGACGGACGCTGGGCGCACTTTCCATTTCACCACCTCGCGGAGTTCTACGCGGACTTCGGCACCTACGACGTGACGCTGCGCGCTCCGAAAGGCACCGTGCTCGGCGCGACAGGACCGCTCAAAGACTCGCACGAAGAGGGCGATCAGATCGTGGAGCACCACGTGCAAAGCGACATCCACGATTTCGCGTGGACCGCGTGGGCAGATTTCCAGAAGCGGGAAGAGTCGATCGCCGGCGTCAACGTCACCATCCTGTACCCGCCGCACTTCGACGTCGATGCAGAGCGGGAACTCGCGACGATGCGCTTTGCCATTCCGTACTTCAATCGCCACTACGGAAAGTATCCGTACGAGGTGCTGACGCTCGTTCACCCGCCGGAGTCTGCGGAGGAGGCGGGCGGGATGGAGTACCCGACGCTCATCACCACGGGCGGTCCTTGGTACGGTCCGCCGGGAGTGCTGGGCATCGAGCTCGTCACCATTCACGAGTACGGGCACCAGTATTTTTACGGGCTGCTCGCGTCGAACGAAGTGGACTGGCCGTTCCTCGACGAGGGGATGAACAGCTACGCCGAGCAGGACTCCCTGCGCGCGTGGCGCGGCGAAGGCACATTGCTCGACTACCCCGGCTTCAAGGTTAGCGACACGGCGATTCAAACCGCGGGCGGCAACGAGCTCGGCGCCAACACGCGCGTCGCACAGCCGGCGTTCACCTTCGCGACGGGCCCGGAGTACGGGCGATTGGTGTATTCGCGCACCGCGACGATCTTCGAGACGCTGCGACGCGTGTACGGTCCCGAGCTGATGGAGCGAGCGCTCGGTCGCTATGCGAGGCGCGCGCGGTTCCACCACCCCGTTCCGGAAGACGTCCTCGCGAGCGTCGCCGAGACGATCGGAGTCGCCGCCGAGGAGAACTTGCGCGCAGCGTTGTTCGACAAGGCGACCGTGGACTACGAAGTCACGGCCCTCTCGTCGCACGCGCGCATGAGCCCCGCAGGAATCTTCGACGAGAACGGCAAACGCGAGACGCGTGTCCGCGGTCCGAGCGAGAGCGAAACCGACGGCTGGGTGTTGGTCACGCGAAAGGGTGCGTTGAGCTTCCCGGTCGACGTCGACATGTTCGGTGAAGACGGTTCGGTCACGCGCGTGGTGTGGGACGGTCGCCTCGAGTCCGCTCGCCTCCCCTACTCCGGCAAGTCTTCGCTCGCGTTCGCGGTGGTCGACCCAGACCACAAAGTCTTGCTCGACACCGATCGCACCAACGACGCCAAACGCAGCACCCGCGGGGTAGTCGGCAGCACCAACCGCACGCTCGAGCGCACGATGTTCTGGTCCGAGGTCATCACGGGGATGCTGAGCCCATGAGCTCCGCGGTCGATCGCGAGAGCGCCACGGAGTCGATCCGCGCGGGGACGCGTCTGCTGCTCATCTCGAACGACGCGATCCGCGCACGCCGACGCCCAGTCGCGATCGTCGGCGTCTGGCTCTTCGAAGCCGCGATCGCGCTCGTCATCTCGTGGCCCATCACGCGCGCAGTTGCGTCGTCGTTCGCGGATCGCCCGGATGGAGACGCGCCGCTCTTCGCGGACGGCGGCGACGCGCTCGTGACGTGGCTCTCGACCCAGAAGGCCGCGCTCGCGTCCATCGGTGCGACATTCTCGATGGGCGTGTTCGCCGCGCTGGTGCTCGGCACCATACCGCTCATCATGCTGCTCACGTCGCTCGCGTACACGACGCAAGACCTCCGCGCTCCCAAAGTTCCGCACCTCGCGCCGTTCGTGGCGCGCGGGTTCTGGCCAATGCTCGGCGTGCTCGGCACGTCGTCGCTCGCGCAGGCGTTGCTCGGCGGGGTCGGGCTCGGGCTCGCCTCTTGGGTGTCTGACCACTTCTCCGAGCGGCTCGGTGAGGCGCGGGCCGGACAGCTCTGGGTCGCGCTCGTCATCATCTTCGCGCTCGGTGTCGCGGTCATCGGCGTCCTCGGGGACCTCGCGCGCGCGGCGGTCGTTCGATTCCGCGCGAACTTCTTCGACTCAGTGCGCTCGGGCTTCAAGGCGTTCAGAAAGCAGAAGCTCGCCGTGTTCTGGTCGTGGGCTTGGCGTGCGCTCGTTGGCGTCCTGTTGCTCGGCGGCTCCGCCCTCGCGAGCGCGCGGCTCGGTGGCAGACCTGGCGTCGCGCTCGCGGTGCTCGCCGTGTTACATCAGCTCTTGGTGCTCGTCCGCGTCGCGCTCCGTACGTCGTGGCTCGCGCGTGCGTTGCGTGCGGTCGACGCCGACGGTTGATGATGCCGACGAACTTCTAGTCCCGATTTGCGCTGCGGTGCTCGGCGTAGATCGTGTCGCGCCACTTCACCAGGTCTGCGAACTCGATCGCGACCGTGTCGTTCGACCAAGCGCGACGGGTCGCCGGTCCGAGGCGGATAAACGCATCGGGGACGGGTGTCACGAACTGCAGCGGCGTCGCGGCGATGACGTCTGCGAAAGTGAATGCATCATGCACGCACCTGCGTCCGCCGGTCCGTCCGCGAAGCGCGAGCAGGCCTTCTCGGCACACGGCGAGCGCTCCGTCATGCTTCGCTTCGTACTTGACGAACTCGGACGCGAGGGTAGCGCAGCGACCCAGCGCGCTCTCTCCGACCGTGGCGAATACGAGGGCGCCCAGAGCGTCCGCATCGTCACTTCCAGAGCGACTTCATGAGCTGGTCGTAGCGACGCGCCGGGCCGTCCCAGCCGCGATCCAAGCGCATGATGCGCTTGCGGAGCTTGGGCCACTCGGGGCGCATGACCGCCGTGACCGCGCGCTCGAGGGCGCCGAGCAGTTCGTGCGCGGACGCGACGTCGAACGTGAAGCCCGTCCCCGTCTCGAGCTTGCTGTCGCAATCCACGACGCTGTCCTTGAGTCCGCCGACCGCGTGTACGACCGGAGCGGCTCCGTAGCGCTGCGCATATAGCTGCACGAGCCCGCACGGCTCATGTCGGCTCGGGACGGCGACGACATCCGCGGCCGCGAACATCCGATGCACGACGGCCTCGGGCGCCGAACGAACGAACACCGCGCGACCGTGCGACTTCTCGACGGCTTCGGTGACGAGCTTCACCATCTTCTCGTCGCCATCGCCCGCGATCGCCACTTGAGCGGTGGTCGCACGGAGGAAGCGCGGGAGCACTTCGGCGAGCAAGTCCGTTCCCTTCTGCTGGACGAGGCGGCCTACGGACACGACGAGAGGCTCGTGTGGTTCGAGCGGCAGTCCGAGCTCGCGCTGAAGTGCGCCCTTGCATCGGAGCTTGTTGGAGGCGTCCTCGGCGTCGTAACGCGCGGGCAACGAAGGATCGATCGACGGGTTCCACACGGAGTAGTCGACGCCGTTGAGGACACCATGCAGTACGTCCTTGCGCTCTCGCAGGACGCCGCCGAGACCGTGGCCGCCCTCGTCCGTCTGGATCTCGCGCGCGTACGTCGGGCTCACCGTGGTGATCACGTCCGCCGAGAGGATGCCTTGCTTCAGAACGTTGCACTTGCCGAAGAACTCGACGCCGTCGGTGGTGAACGCGTCCCAGCCGAGACCGAGCGTGGGCAGGCTCTCTTTGCTGAAGACGCCTTGATGCGCGGCGTTGTGGATCGTCAGCATCGTCTTGGTCTTCTCGAGCCCTAGGTCTCGGACGAACTTGGGTACGAGCGCCGTGGGCCAGTCGTTGACGTGGATCACCGCGTAAGGCGCGCCGCCCTCGTCCGCCACACGCGCGAGCTCGGCGACTGCGCGCGAGAAGGCCGCGAAGCGAAGTGCGTTGTCGGGGTAGTCCTCCCCGCGATCGCCGTAGATGCCGGCGCGATCGTAGAGACCAGGGATGTCGACGAGCACGATCTCGACCTGCGATGCGAGCTTCCCGTCGTAGATCGTAGCCTCGAGCGAGCGCTCGCCGAGCATGAAGGACATCGGCGAGAGGCGCCGCGCGAAGAGTAGCCCGCTCGACTCGAACGCCGCATAGCGCGGGATCACGATGACGACCCGATGTCCGAGCGCGCGAAGGGCCTTCGGCAGCGCAGCGGCCACATCCGCGAGCCCACCGACTTTGACGAAGGGAGCGAGTTCGGTCGTCGCGAAAAGGATATCCATATAGAGCAGCCTCATAGCACCAAACCGACGAGATCGCGTACGGTGGCGCCTTGACTCGCCTCCGTGGACGCAAGGGCACGTTCGCCCGCCCGCCGGACGTCGAGGAGGGCTCGGTGCTCACGGTTTTCCGCGTCCCTCCTGAGGTCGCCGGGATGCGTGTGGACGTGTTCCTCCAGAGCCAGCTCAAACGCACGAGCCGATCACGCGCCGTCGTCATCTTGCGCGCGAGCGCGTACGCAGAGGACGGTCGGCGGCTACGACCGGGGAGCCGCGTGCGCGCCGAGCAGAAGGTGCTCTTGTGGCGCGCGCCTTGGGACGAGAACCCCGTGCCCACCGACGTACCGGTACTGTTCGAGGACGCCCACATCCTCGCCGTGAACAAGCCCGCGAACCTGCCCGTTCACCCGAGCGCGCGGTACCACAACAACACGTTGATCAAGGTGCTCGAGCGCGAGCGGCCCGATGCACCGTTTCTGTCACTCGGTCATCGACTCGACCGTGAGACGAGCGGTGTGTTGCTCGTCTCGAAGACGATCGAGTGCGACCGCGCGCTCAAGCACATGTTCGAGGCCCGCGACGACATCGAGAAGACGTACGTCACCATCACGCACGGCACGCCGGACGACGGCACCGGCCGCTTGGATTTTCGCTTCGAGCGAAACATCGAGCTCGATCCAACACACAGCACACGCGTGAAGATGATGGTCTCGGACCGTCCGACGTCGCTCTACGCATCCACGGTCTTCCACGTCGAGGCCACGGCGACCGGCGCGGACGGCGCGAAGTACACGCGCGTGCGGTGCGATCTCGAGACAGGGCGCCAACACCAGATACGCCTCCACCTCGCGGCGCTCGGCGCGCACGTCGTTGGCGACAAGCTTTACGGAAGGAACGAGACGTACTTCACGCGAGGCGCGGACGGGGAGCTGCAGGACGTCGACTTCGCGGACCTCGAGCTGCCGAGGCACGCGCTCCACGCCTCGCGCATCGCGCTCGCGCACCCGATCACGGCCGACGCGCGCCTGGATGTCACCGCGCCGCTACCCGCGGACATGGTCGACTTTTGGGCCAGTTTGACGCCAGACTTGCTCTCCACCGCACCGCGCGATCACGTCACTCCGGCGGAGAAGAAGCCCAAGAAGAAGCGCTGACGCGAGTCACATCCCCTTCGGTACGCGATCGAGATCGACTTGGTCGAGCGCGGCACGGATGAGCGCGCTGCGGTTGGCCTTGGTGAGCCCTCGCGCCTTCAACTCGTCCACGAGCGCGTCGAGGCGAGCGAGGTCTTTCGTGTACATCGAGATGCAGATCACCTTGTAGTGCGACGGCTTCTCGGCGAGCTGCTTGCGCGAGTCCGGAGGCTCGGGCGCCGAATAGAACGCGCCGCTCAGCACGCCGTCGACTTCGTCTTTGTCCAGCACTCGCGCAGTCGCTCGGTTTCGATCACCCATCGTGTCCTCCAATCATCCGTTCGCCACGAGGGGAATCGGGCTCGCTCGCTGGTCTTCCATCACTCTCGCGGCAACGCGAGCGTAGTCCTCGGACGCCGTCGAATCCGGCGCGTGCTCGAAGATCGTCTTGCCCTGCGCGGGCGCCTCTTTGATCTTCGTCGCCATGCGGATCGGCTCGTAGCAGCGGTCGCCGAAGTGGTCCTTGAGCGTCTCCAGCGCGTCGCGACAGATGCGCGCGCGTGCGTCGTAGAACGTCGGAAGCACTCCCGTGATCTGCACGGGATGACGGAGCAGCGAGTTGACGTTCTTCACGGTCTTGATGACCTGGCGCACGCCCACGAGCGAGAGGTAGTCGCACGCGACGGG
>JAYVYD010000309.1:0-10446 GCA_043784605.1 Myxococcales bacterium
TTATTGCGTCGCCGGTGTTTGCGCTTCGACCTGCGCCCCGACAGGCGCACGCCGGCCGTTCAACGTGCTCTTCCAGTCGAGCGGCGGCTGCTACCCCAACAACCCGTGCAACCTTGACAACTATGTCCAAGCGGGCCCGAACATCGCCAGCTTCCAAGCGCCGAACGCGACGCTCGTGTGTGGCGGCACCACCGCTTGTGTCAGTCACGTGGGCATCGACACGTACCAGCTGCCGTCCAACTGCCAGGGCTCGTGGGACGTGTACTGCGACAAGAAGATCGTCGGCTCGATCAACACGGCCGGCAAAGGGTGCGCGGGCTCGGCAATGTCCAACGGCTGCGACGTCACGTTCCCTCCTGCCATATGCAGCTCCATCAAGCTGGTCGCCGTCAGCGGCACGGGCACGCCGTGCTGCACCTCGGCGTCGCCCGTAGACACGCGCATCGTTGCCGTCAGCGCTTGGTGAGCAACAAGGCACGCGAGTGCGCTTGTTTCTCGGGACTTCGTTACGCAGAGTGCTGTGAGCCGGTTCACCGCGCGAGGAACGCGCCCACTGCGCTAGCGCTCATGCGATCACGCTATTGCGCATTCGCGCTCGGCCTCGGCGATTACCTATTGGACACACTCGCGAGCGATCACGCGGACCGCAGCGCACCCAGAGAGGCGCTGGTGCTCGCCCTCTCCAGAGCGAAGGACCGACAGCGCTTCATGGGTCTGACGATCCTCGAGGTGACCGAAGACGAGGTGCGCTTCTTCGCCAAGGTCTTCGAGCGCGGCAAAGACCGCTCGTTCACTGAGCTGTCCTTGTTCGTCCGAGAAGATGGCGAGTGGAAATACGCGAGCGGCGAGCTAATCGATTAAGCTCTTCTTCTTCAGGAAGCTCAGGATCGCGTGCTTCGCCGCACCGGGACTGTTGACGATACCGCTCGCCATGGCGGCGTCTGCGCCGGTTGCGGTGATCTTCCAAGTCCAACGCCCGTCGGGCATCGCGTCCGCTCGGAGCGCGTAGCGCGTGTCGAGCTGGCTCGTCAAAGTGGTTTTGCCGGTTTGCTTCCAGTCCATCGCGGGCGCAATCCACTCGATCGGATGCGCAAACGCAAGCGAAGCGCCGCTGGCCGGCTTACGAGATCGGCGAACTTCGGCGACTTCTTCGAGCGATTTTCGCGAGAGCTTGGGCACTTGCGCTTCGGGAGCGGGATAGCCGACAGGCATCAACAAGAATGCGCGCTCGTTCTCCGGGCGACCTAGCAGCTTGGCCAAAAAGCCCATTGGGCTTGGCGTGTGGGTCAGCGTGACGAGGCCCATATGATGAATCGCCGTGAGGAACAGGCCGCACGCGATCCCGACGCTCTCATCGACGTAGTAGTTCTTCGACCGCGCGCCGGCGAGGCGCAAGTCGTAAGGCTTCTTGAACGCCACCACCACCCACGGCGCGTCGGTGATGTGCGCCTTGTGCTCATCGGTGCCGAGCGGGGCGAGAGCCTGGAGCCACTCGGCCGACATACGCGAGGCGTAGTTCTCTCTCTCCTCGCGCTCGGCCGCCTCGCGCATCTGCGCCTTTAGCGTTGCGTCGGAGACGGCCACGAACTGCCACGGTTGCTTGTGCGCGCCCGAAGGAGCGGTCGAAGCCGAGCGGATGGCGAGTTCGATCAGCTCGCGCGCGACGGGGTTGCACAAGCAACACTCGAGAAACTGACGCTCGTCACTCGAAATCGAAAGCTAAAGCTACGCGCCTATCGCTCCCCGATTCTTTTGAATCTTTTGCGCTCGCAGGGCGCATCGAGATCATCGGAGCGTGCGCGCCGTGGAGGCCTCTCGGCTGTGAATGTCGGACGGAGACCGCGAACCATGCGGGTCTTCGCAGGCAAGGGTGAGCAGTGCGAGCACACCAATCAACGACAGATAACGAGTCATGGGAATTTCCTCCTCGTGAGTGCGACCATTTCCCATTCGCTCGGGGGGGGCGAAAATTTCAAAGAGTCGCCGTTTGCGCACTTCTTCGTGGAAGCACGCCTTCGTCGTTCAGGAAGATCGTCGTCGAATGCCGGTTAGGGGCGGTCGGGGCATTCGTCTACGTCGTCGATCGACTCTTGGGACTTCCCGAGGCGTGCCGCACACGCTGACGTTGCGTTCGCACGCTCCTCGCGATAACGCCTCTGACCGTGGGAGAACGTAACGTCAAGGGCGCGCTCTTCATCGACTACGTGCGCATGCTGCGCGGCCTGAAGGACGTGGATTGGACGAAGCACCTCTTGCCGAACGAACTCGGGTTCCTCGTCAGTCGAGTGGACCCTGCCGGGTGGTACCCCATGACGACGTTCGAGCGCATGGGCCTCGCGATCCTCGAGGAGATCGCGCGTAAAGACCTCGAGCTCGTCGAGGCTTGGGGGCGGGTCTCGATCGACGGTCTCATCAGGGCGGAGCCGGCGCTGTTGGCACCCGGAGATCCACGCGAGACGCTGATGCGCTTCGGCGTGCTGCGAGCGAGTTTCTTCGACTACCCGGCTCTCACGCTACGCGAGGTCCACGACGACGAGGCTTTCGTGGACGTGCACTACGGGATGGGCGCACGAGCCGAAGAGGCAGCTACTCGCCAAACGATGGGTTTCTTCGATCGCCTCCTTGCAACGGCGGGCGCGCGCGACGTCGTCGTCAAGCTCACACAACGATCGTGGGAGGGCGCCCCAACGAGCACCATCCACGTTCATTGGACCTGATCGTCATGGGCCAACGTTGGCTCCGGTGGCTCACACCGCTCGCGCTGTTGAGGTGAGGCGGGCTCACTGAGGCTCTCATCGCAGACGGCGGAGACGAGAGATCGTCCACTCTGGATGTGTCTCTCTCTGACGCGACCCTACGTGACGCCGGAAGGGACGAGGCCCCCTCTCTGCCAACGTGCGAACTGGGATCGATGGACAACACGGAAGAGGAGTCAGGCACATATGGGGCATCGACTTTTCCGAGCAGCATCGACCCACCATTCCCGAAACCACTACCTAGGGTGGTCGACCAGGTTGCGCCGCCATCACTCGTTGCCGAGATCTCATTTCTGCCCGTGACGATGAGGCGCTTTCCGTTCGAGTCTCCCCATACGCCGTAGGCGATGTCGCCGAGATGGCGCCCAAGCGTCCCCCACGTACGCCCGTGGTCAGAGCTATGGCGCACGAGCCCACCGTCCGAGCCTCCGTACCCACCCGCGACATAGACGGCACCCGTGCTATCGATGAAAACTCCATAGTATGGAGTTCGAGGTTGGTCGTTGCACAGGACGAAAGTATCACCGTGATTCACGGAGCAGAAAATCTCCCCGTGTTTGTGGGGAAGCAACGCCGTGAGATACACCCGGCCGTCAGCGTCCGCCCCGACGGCGTTCGCGGCGCCATCGTGCTTTCGATCGAACGACCGCACGGGCTTGGGCTCACCATCGCCGCACGCCGAGATTCGGAGCAGCACGCTTGCATCGGCCGTATCGCCGACCGCGTACAGGTATGTGCCCCCGACAGCCGCGCTCGTGAACCGCCAACGCTCGGGCAGTTGACGCGTGCTCCAGGTCAGTCCGTCGTCGGTGGACCTCAGGATCGTGCTCTCGTCTCCAACCGCAAGCACGCCGCAAGCATCATTGGCGACGACCGTGTAGAGGAAGTTTCCTTGCGGTGTAGGCGTCGTCCAGTGCCACGCTCGAACGGGCGTCGGTGCGACCAAAGCGGAGCTACTCCCGGACTCGAGGGGACCGGCGTCTGCTCTTACGTCGACCGCCGTCGTCTTCGCGCAAGTGCAGCCCGCGAAAAGGAGGACTAGGGCGAGCGCCGCCTTTATCGACGAGATGTCACTATTCGACGCATCAACGCGAGTTTTCGGTCGTATGCATGCCGCGAACGCTACTCGTCGAGACAGACTGGGTCGAGCGAGCCTCCTTGCGGGTCAATGACCTGCGAGCAAATGCAGCTTCGTGTCGATCTCTGGGCCGACCCACATCTGCGGTTCCGAGTGAACCTGATGGAAGAGCGTCTCGCGCCGATTGACGAGTGCGAACGCGTCCTCGAAGGCCTTTGGCCAATAGCGCTCATGTGTCAACGACTCGCCGAACGACACTTGGCCGAGCTCGGTCATTTCCCGTCCCGCCGCACACCCGTAAGACGGCCGGTCAGAGGAGGCCGCGGTCACGATCATCGTGCTCACGTCGCGAAAGAACGGCATGAACACGCCCGAGTGACAGCCCGCCACGATCAGCACGCGCCACTTGATACCGGCGACGTTGAGCATGTCGCGCAGATCGCGCGGTGTGAGGACCTTCTCCTCGAGCCCTGACGGCTGTTGCGGACCCTCGAGCGAGATACCTTCATGACTCGTGATCAAGAGCACGAGCACGTCTTCGTCGCGGTTCATTCGTGCGCCCACGCACGAGAGCACGCTCTCGAGGTTCGTCTTCGTCGCCATGGGCAGTCCGTCGCGCACGGAGAGGTCGTTGGCGAGAACCACGGATCGGTCGCGCGTGCCCAACGTTCTTCCATGAGGTCCTTGGCCGCGCGTACCTCGTGCACGAAGACGTCCGCTCGCGCGGAGCCCGCGAAGCCCTCAAACTCGAGCTCCACGACCCCGGGTTGGCCACGGACGATCGTCGCGTTCGCGGTCTCGACGAGCCGCTGTTCGGTGGCGACGAACGTGGCCGGATCTACGGACGTCGCAACGCGCGCCTCGTATTCGTCGTCTTCAATCGTGTACCAGACGCCGGTGTGGATGCGCCACGCACTCCAAAGCCACAGCGACGCGAACAGCGCGACCCCTGACATGCGCCACAGCCACGCCTCGGAGCGCAGCGAACGGACTACCGTGGCCACGATGCCGAGCAGCCATAGGCCGAGCGCGAGGTCTACGGCGCTCGCGAGCCAGCCGTCGCGATCGCCCAAAAAGACGCGTGTGGCGATCCAATCCGCGACTGCGAAGTGCGGCAGCACCGTCTTGGTGACGCTGCCCGTTCGTGTACGCGGCGCGGCGCTTCGGATGACCGGCGCGCTCTACACCCTGCGCGCTTCAATCGGAAATCACTGCGTGCGCCTGCTGCTGCGCCACGGCGAACCCAAGCTGCGCGCTGTTGCAGATCCAGGATCGCCAGCAGAGGCGAGCCGTGAGATCTGGAGAGCACGAAAGAGGTGGCTGCGAGTCATCCACTGCCGAATGGCAGTAAGCCTGCCAAACGCACGTGTCTCAATCGCAAGTGGGGCAGCGAGAGCGGGCACTCTGTGTCACGCATGGCGACGCGATCACGTCGCATCGACGACCGCATCGATCACGCGACTCCGATCTAGCTGCTAGTCTCTCGCGCATGACGCTCCCGTTTTGGTGCTTGTTTGTCTCGGCGATCCTCATTTATGCGACCAAGGTTCCGCTCGCGATGGCGATGGCCAAGTCGCCTGGCGGATACGACAACAAGATGCCGCGCGATCAACAGGCGAAGCTCGAGGGCTGGGGAAAGCGCGCGGCGGCCGCGCACGCGAACGGCTTCGAGGCCTTTGGCATATTCGCCGCGTCGGTGTTCGTCGCGCACCTCGGACATGGCAGCGAGAAGTGGAGCGGCATCCTCGCCATGGGTTTCGTCGCCTCGCGTACGGTCTATCCCGTGCTGTACATCGCGAACATCCACGTCGCGCGCTCCACCGTCTGGACGATTGGCCTCGCGTGCGCCGGTGGGCTCTTTCTGCTTCCTGCGTTCAGCTGACGCCGCCGCACGAATGGCGCGCGATCAGGTCGCGTCCACGCTCGCTTCGAGGAAGGCGTCGATGCGGCCTTGAAGCACGCGCTTCACGTCGCCCTCGGCGTGGCCCGTGCGGCGATCTCGCACGCCCCGTGATTGCCATTGATCATAAGTGCGAATCGGCGGCTCGTCGTCGCGCGGCTTCTTCTCGGACTTGGCCGGCGCGTCGGCCTGACTGATGGGCCTCACCTCTACGCGCGCGAGGAAGGTCTCTCCGCGCCGGTCGTTCTTGCCCTTGGGCGCCGCGATCATTCGGTGACCGCCCTGTTCGTTCTTGAGGTAGCCGAATGCATAAGGGCCTTTGACGGTCACCTTCCAGGAGCTCGATTCTTCGTTGATCGATACTTCGTATTTGCGGTCGCCGGCCCACGCCTCGTACATCGAAGCGAGCTCCTTGGCCCACGCGCTAGCGCCTGCTTTTCCGCCGACTCCGCGCACCGACACGATCGCGTCGCCGAGGTCCGTTTCGTTCATCTTGACGACCTCTCGCTCTGCGCGAAGCAGCTGTCGCTCCAAGCGCACGAACTCGCCGACGAGCTTGGGAGCGATCGCGTCCTCTCCCTCTTCGAATGAGGCCTCCACCATCTTGCGCACCATCTCGGCGCGCTCGTGCAGGTCCTCCACGCGGCGGATCTCCATGCGTAGCCGGTGCCTGCGGTACACCTCGCCGCCGGCACCGAACGCCTCGTCCCAGAACGCGGGACTCTTGGCCTTGCCCTCTAGCTCCTCGAGCTCTTTCCTCAGCTTCTCGAGGTCCGCGATCGCCTCCAGCTTGTGTAGGCGCGCATGGAGACCTTTCATCGCGCTCTGGACCGCGGCGAGGCTCATTCGCACGACGCCGCCTTGGCCGTCTTCGACGCGCGTGCGGCGCTCGAGGTTCGCGAGCTTGCGGCTCGTCTCGGTCTCCTCGAACGAGAGCGCGATGCCGTCTCCCTTGCGGCCGACGCGCAGCAACTGAAAGCGAGACGCCTCCGCGCTGAGGACCGCTCGCGCGAGCGGCAACACGAGCAGCTCTTCGATCGCGCGCTTGAGCGGGCGCGCGCCGTATTGAGGATCGAAGCCGCGATCCAGCAACAGATCGATCACGCCCTCGTCCACCTCGAGCAGCAAATCGCGCTCCAACAAGCCCTCGCGCGTGTACACCTTGCCCAGTTCTCGCTGCGCGATGCGACGCATGTCACCGCGCTGCAGCGCGTGGAACACCAAGATACGGTCGATGCGATTGAGAAACTCTGGGCGATACGTCGCCTCGAGCGCGCGTCGCACGTCGCGTGAGATCTCCTCGGAGTCCGCGCCCTTGCTTCCGAAGCCGATGCCGCTCGATTGTTGGCGCACGTTGCTCCCGACGTTGGAGGTCAGGATGAGCAGCGTGTGCCGGAAGTCCACGGTCTCTCCGCTCGCGTCGGTCAGTCGACCGTCGTCGAAGACCTGCAGAAAGAGGTCCGCGAGGTTCGCGTGGCCCTTCTCGAACTCGTCCAACAGCACCACGCTGAACGGGTGCCGCCGCACGTGGTCCGTGAGGATCCCCGTCTTGCCCGACTTCGGATCTCCGATGAGCTTCTCGAACGAGTGAAAGTCCTTGTACTCGCTCATGTCGACGCGAAAGATCTTCTCGCGAGTGCCAAATAGAAATTCGCTAGTGGCTTTGGCCAACTCGGTCTTCCCGACCCCCGTGGGGCCGACGAACAACAACACTCCCGCAGGCTGATCAGGATCGTTCAATCCCGTTTTGTAGAGCGCGAGGATGTCCGCGACCGCGCTCACGGCCTCTGGCTGACCGAGCACGCGGTCCGCCAAGAACTGCTGCATTTCGTCGTAGGTGGTGCGCGCATGCGGCGAGAGCATGTGCATCGGCAGACCCGTCTGCTCGCCGAACACGGTCTCCACGAAGGGCACGTCCACCGGCTCCAAACGCGGAGTCCCAAATACCGGTTTAGCGGCCTGCGCGACGCGCCTCAACAGGTCTACGCCTTTGCCCGGGAAGCTCTGCGTCGGCAGAAACTTCTTCGCGAGCGAATACACGCGGTCGATCGCCGCCTTGTCGAACGCGGGGGCGAGACCGGCCGCGACGCGCATCAGCAAGTCGCGAGTCTCCTCGTCGCTGGTCTCGTGTACGGCGACGGCGTGGAAATCGCGAGAGAGGCTCGCGTGCTCTCTGCAGAGCTTCTCCCAGCGCCCGGGCGTCGTCTCGCCGAACAGCACGAGCTTGCCGGCCTCGATGCCTGGCCGCATCAGCTCGTAGATGCCGCGCGGGTTGGTGCTGTACGAGCCGGCGTAGGGCAGGTTCCAGAGGTCCGTCACGTAGACGAGGCGCTTCTTGTTCGCGTGAGCGAGCAGCGCGCGGATGCGTGTCTCTTGTTGCCCCGTATACCGAGTATCGGCGCAGAGGCCGACCGTCGATATCTCGAATACGCGCGAGCCGTCGAGCTCCGGGATGCGCTGCTCTCTCATGTAAGAGAGGAGCTTGCGGACGACTGCGGTCTTGCCCACTCCCGCGGGTCCGAGCAGCACGACGCTGCGACCCTGCGCCAGAGAGCGCGCGAGAGCGGTCGTCTCGTCTTTGCGGCCGTAGGTCTTCTCTCCGGTGGCCACGGGATCGGCGGTGAGGTCTCGCCCCTCGGTCGCCAGCAGATCGATGTCGTCAGTCACGCGCGAACTATACGCTGCTTCGGGGCCAGGTCGTTTCGCAACAAGTTTGCGCCCGCATGCCTTAGAGGGCGAAGATCCCCAGATGCGCGCTCACATCTTGGAGGATGACGTCATCCGTCGCGCCGAAACGACCGACGAGGTGCGTCGCGCGTATGTGGACGGCAAGACGATGTGGATCGACCTCCACGATCGCACTGCGGAAGCCGATCGGGTATTACGCGAGGTCTTCTCGATCCATCCGCTGGTCGCCGAGGACATGTGGCTCGATCGGTCGGTCCCGAAGATCGACGAGTTCGACGACTACACGTACATCGTGGTGCACTCCATCGCGCGTGGCAGCACGCCGACGAAGGTGGAACTGCGCGTCGTCGATGTGGTCGTCGGAAAGCGGTTCGTCATCACCCAACAGCGCGACAGGCATCAGCGAGAGTCGCTCGCCGAGCACATCCAGCTGCATCCAGAGCTCCTCGCCGGCGACACGTCTTGGCTGCTCCACAGGATCCTCGATGACGTCGTGGACGGCTACCTCCCGTTCGTAGAGGGCTACGTGCGGCGTGTGGACGAGGTGGAGCACAGCGTGCTCGTCGCGCATCCCCCGGACCCGCGCAAGCTCGAGGAGGAGATCTTCGCGCTCCGCCGCACCATTCAAATGCTCGCGCGCATCACTCACCACCAGCGCGAGATCTTGGCGCAGCTCGCGCTCGGCAAGGTGCTGAACATGCCGAAGGACGTGGTCCCCTACTTTCGCGACGTGAGCGATCACTTCGTGCGAGTGGCCGAAGATGTGGACCGTTACGGCGACGCCGTGAACGACGCGATGGATGCCTACCTCAGCATGCAATCGAACCACATGAACCAGACGATGAAGACGCTGACCTTGATGACGACGTGCCTCCTTCCGATGAACCTCATCGCGTCGATCTACGGAATGAACTTCCAGCACATGCCTGAGCTGTCCTGGCCGTGGGGCTACCCGTTTGCGCTCGCGATGATGGCGTCGATAGGCGGGGCAATCCTCCTGTTCTTCAAGACCAAGCGCTGGTTCTGAACACCAACACCCACAAATAAGGGCCTCCCGTCGCGATCCTCCGCCGCCGTCGGCAGAGAACATGATAGCTAACGTAGTGTACGAAGATGGCCGACGGACGACCTGGATATCTGCCTGGGCTCGACGGGATTCGTGCCCTCGCTGTGGGTGCGGTGGTCGCGTATCACCTCCAAGTGCCGTTCTTCGACGGCGGCCTGCTCGGAGTCAGCGTGTTCTTCACGCTCAGCGGCTATCTCATCACGTCCCTTTTGATTCAGGGCTTCGAGCGGGGCGGCCGCATCGAGCTGAAGGCGTTTTGGATCCGCCGCGCACGGCGCCTGTTGCCTGCACTGCTCCTCATGTTGCCGGTCGTCGTGACGACCACCGCGATCGCCCGCCCTGACAAGCTCGCCACCACCGCGCGCCAGGCGCTCGAGGCGCTTCTGTATGTAGCAAACTGGACAACGATCGCGCGCGGTGATGATTATTTCCAGCGCTTCTCGGGACCAGGACCCCTCGATCACCTGTGGTCTCTCGCTATCGAGGAGCAGTTCTACATCGTGTGGCCCCTCCTCGTCATCTCACTGCTTGCCCTCGGCGCTCGCGTCAAATGGGGGCGTGCGCCGCTCGTCTTCATGACGATCGCGCTCGCGGCGGCGTCCACGTGGACGATCGCGCACCTCTACGAGCCGCTCGCGATGAACAACACCCGCGCCTACGAGGGCACCGACGCACGCGCGGCTTCGTTGTTGGTGGGCGCGTTGGTGGCGACGGTGCTGCCGTTCAATCGCGTGGCGGAGGTCTCCGGCAGGGCGCGCATCGCGATCGACGTCGCCGGTGCGCTTGGTCTCGCCATGGTGATCGCGTGCATCGCGCGCACGGACGAGTACTCGCCCGGACTGTACCGCGGAGGTGAGCTCGGGCTCTCCACCGCGACGGTCGCGCTCGCTGTCGCGGCATCGCATCCGACTACGCTCATCGCACGCGCGCTCGGCGTGCTGCCCTTGCGCTGGGTCGG
>JAYVYD010000310.1:0-5052 GCA_043784605.1 Myxococcales bacterium
CGTCGATCTGTTCGAGACTCCAGTGCAACTCGTCTACACGCGCCGCATCGGACGCGTCGCGCCCCTGCCTGCATTGCGCACGGATTCCACCGCCGGAGAGCAGCTCGTAGATCTCCCGGCGCCCGCGACGATCATCGGTGCGAGCAAGCTGACCGGGCGAATCGCGCCGCGCTGGTCGTTCGGCGCGCTGCAAGCCGTGACCCTCGAGAACGACATGCAGGTAACCCGGAAGGACGGCAGCGTCGGTGCCCGCCTCGCCGACCCCATGAGCTCGTTCAACGTGCTCCGGTTGAAGCGCGATCTCGGAGACAACGCGCACATTGGAGTGATGACTACCGCCGTGACGCACGTCGAGCCGACTAGCGGTTATGCCAGCGACATCTCGGGCGACAATATGCAATTGTGCCCCAATGGCGCCGTGGTCTCGCGGTTCTCTCGTTGCTTCAATGACGCAATCGTGGGGGCGATCGATTGGCGTTGGCGTTCGAGCAAGGGCGACTGGGTGACCGAGGGACAAGCGGTGATGTCCCAATTGCAGAACGGGCCCACGCGCAAAGTGAGAGACGGCACGCTCATCGCACCGGGCGATCGCGGCTTCGGCCTAGTGGCCAATCTGAACAAAGAGGGGGGAGCGCACTTCGTCGGCGATCTCCGCGGCGAGTACAACGATCGAAAGCTCGACGTGAACGACCTCGGCTTCGACCGCCGCGCGAACAACGTCCGCTGGCGCGCAGACGTGGAGTACCGCGAACTCGAGCCGTGGTGGATCATGCGCGAGACGCACGTGCGCTTCGAGTACCTCGCCCGCTTCAATCTCGACGGGCTCGCTATCGGGAGCGGATATCAGCTCAATTACTCCGGCAAGCTGAAGAACAAATGGGAGGTCTTCACCGAGGTGCACTATCGAGGTCGCTGGTTCGACGACCGCGCGGCGGGCGACGGGACCTCGGTTGAGCGCGCGGGCCTCGTGGGGTTCGAGCTGGAGATCGAGAGCAACAAGACCAAGCGCGTCTCGTTCGCGGCGGAGACGGAGACGCAGCTACTCACCAATGGGCTCTATGCGACGGGGGATCTGCACCTCACGTTTCGGGTGCTGCCGCAGTTCGATTTCGAGATCGACCCCAGCTATGACTTCTCGTTCGGCGAGCCTCGCTTCGTCGGCGTGGGCGCCACTCCGGGCCAATACTTGTTTGGCCGACTCAGCGCCTCGAGCATCGGCTCCACCTTTCGCGCGGGGTACACGTTCACGCCGCGGCTCTCGTTGCAGGCTTATGCCCAGATCTTCCTCTCGACGGGGCACTACGAGGACTTCAGCTCCTTTCAATCCGCCGCACCTCGCTCGGTCGTGCACTTGAGTGAGCTCAGACCGTACGGATTGCCGCTCACTCAAAACCCGGACTTCGTTCAAGGCGTCATCAACGCCAACGTCGTGGGTCGATGGGAATACCGATTGGGGTCGACTCTCTACTTGATATACACGCGCACGCAGGCGCCCAATGTGGTGCTGGGCACGGGCGAGAGCGCGAGCTTCGGCTTCACTGCGCTGGGTCGCGCGCCGGCGATTGACGTGTTCATGGTGAAGCTCTCCTATTGGTGGGGGTGACCTGTCCCTGGGGGGGGGCAGGTAACTGTTTAGAGTCGATGAAGGAGGACTCCTGCGAAGCCGGCGATCAGTATCAACACCGGTTCGGGGAGCTTCTTTAGCGACGCTAGCGCGCCGAGTGAGGCAAGAGCGATAGCCACCGTGGTGACGTCGACGAGGGAGTGTCGCGCTAGAACGATGACGGCTCCGGCGATGGCTCCGACAGCGCCGGCCGTCACACCGTCCACGAAGGCCTTGATGCGTGGCCTCGCTGCGAGCTTGCGGTAGTGCGGGGCCGCGATGACGACGATCAGAAAACACGGCAGGAAAACGCCGATCGCGGCCAATGAGGCGCCGACGGGGCCGGCGATGAGATAGCCGATGAACGCGACGGTGATGACGACCGGGCCCGGCGTGATCATGGCGACCGCGACCGCGTCGAGGAACTGTTGCTCCGTCAGCCATTGAGCGTCGGTTACGACTCCGTCGTGGAGGAACGGTACTACCGCAAGCCCACTCCCGAAGACGAACGCGCCCGCAGTGGTGAAGTACCAGAGCACCTTCACGAGTAGCGACGCGCTTGCCGGTCCCTTCGCACCGGTGACGAGCACCGCGGGAATCGAGATCGCCGCCCCGTCGCGGGTTGCGCCGCCGCGCGCTGCGGCGACGATGACACCACCCAAGACCACCGCGAGCACCTTCTCGGACTGCAACACTGCAGTCAGCGCAAGGTTCGTCAATGCGATAGCCCATAGTAGGTAGTCGCGCTTCAGAGTCTTCTTGAGTAGGTTGAACGAGCTGCGCGCAATGAGGGCGATTACGGTCGCTCCGACGCCGTAGAATGCGCCTTGCATCCAGGGCAATCCGCCATATCTCAAATAAAGCGCAGAGAGCCCGAGGACCATCACGAACGAAGGTCCGATGAACGCAATGCTGACGAGAGCGGCGCCGAGCGTGCGCCCGCGCACCCAGCCGAGGTAGATGGCGAGCTGTGCGGCGAGCGGACCTGGTGACAACTGCGAGAGAGCGAGGCCCTCGTCGTAATCACTTTTGTCGACCCAGCCTCGCGCCTGCACGAGATCGCGATCCATCATCCCGATGAGGGCGATTGGCCCGCCGAATCCTAGCGCGCCGAGCTTCAGAAAGTAGGCGAGGAACGCAGGGAGCGAATACGGGTGCGCGGCTCGCTTCACGTGCTCTTGATCGCGCCGTCCCACGCCGTCAGGTCGAGGGCCTTCTTGAGTACGGCCGCGAGCTCGGCGGATTTGCCTCGTCCCCAATAGTGCAAAAATAGGAGTCGGGGGCTCTCCCCCGTCATGTGCGAGTGGATCGCGACGATGTCGATGCCCCCTGCGCGTAAGGCCTTCAGCACCGGTTGCAGCTCGGATTCGGTCACGGCAAAATCACCGTCCACCGCCGATGCTTCGTCGGTTCCTTGGAACGCGGCCCAAGTGTTGATTCCCATCACTTTGCCGATCGCGCACCCGCACGCTGCAGTCGCGGCGCGGCCCATCGTGGCTTTGTACATTCCGTCTTTGGATTGCCCTTTGACGCCAAAGAGTGCGTCGAGCTTCGTAGAGTCGATGGTGCTCTTGGACGCGATGGCGGGTGCTCCAGACTTGCCACTCGGCTTCGGGGACTTCTTTCTAATGTCGAGGATGGTGTCCATCGCGGCTTTGATGCCTTTGCCGAGATTGGCGACGGTGCCCTCGCCGTTGATGTGCATGAAAAAAACCGCGGGCTTCACGTAGAGGAAGTGGTTGTGCAGCGCGGTGACCTCGACTTCGGCGCCGAGCAGTGCGCTCATCACGGGGTTCACCTCGTCTTCGAAGAGCACGAGGTCTCCCATCACCATCGCCTCCACGCCCGGTTTCCCTGGTGTAAATGCGACCCATGACGTGAGGCCCATGAACGGCGCGAGCTTGCTACCGTCCACCTCGACGGGCACATCCGTGCGCGGGAACGTGACCTTCACGACAGGATCGGCCAGCTCGGGCTTCGCCCCGGTCGCCGCCGCGACTGCGTCTTGATTGATTGGCAGCGACTTGGGAGCGACTATCGCGGCAGGCGCCGTGAGCGTCGGTGGGACCGACGTGGCCGACGGTACGTGCGCTACGGGAAGACCTGCCGGACAGATCGTGTTGGTGCTCGCCGCGCCACAGGCAGTGACTGCGATTGTCAAGACGATGCACGATGCCAAGTTCATGTTTGGACCCTCCGGGCCGTTGGTCTCGCGACCATGCTCTATTTCGCCGGCGACTCCAACCTGGAAGTTCGTGCTCAGCGTGCCTTTTTATGCTGAAACCACGAACGTCAATCGACGAGTGGTTGCGTCTTCGTCAGGACGGCGACGACCCACAAGAGAATCGCGCCCCGCGCCGTCCATGCGACGGTGCGGAGCCAGTTGGTGACGACGAGCAGATCGTGTGCGCGCGCGTCGAAGCCTCGGGCGAAAATAGTATGTTGCGGTACCGACACGAACATCGTCACGGCCCAGGTCGTTACCGCGAGCGCAGCGCCAACCCACGCGACCTGCCGCGGAACGCCACCGAGCGGCCAGATCAGCCACGCCATCGCGCCGGCGAGCTCGCAAGCCATCAGCGGCGCGACCACATAGGTGATCAGGCGCGAGTGAGACTCGTGATAAGCGACAAAGTCTGCCGCGGCAACGCGCGCAAAAAGTGGGTAGGCGACGACCTGCACGAACCAGATGAGACCGACGAGCGGGAGTGTCGTTCCCAGCTGCAGGAGCAGTGCTGCTCTCGGAAATCCCACGTCAGCGCCGGTGCCAAGGCGAGCAGCCGCATACGGCCTTTGCAGTCAGGACGGCGCTGTTCCGCGTGTTCATGTTCAGCGCGTTCGACACTACGTCTGCCGCGGCCTGGCGAGTATAGTCTTCGACTACGCGGCGCGTTTTAGTAATTGGCTTTCTCCAGCGCAGATTGTGACTTGGCGAGTTCTTGCTTGGCGCTCTCCAATGACTTTGCGAGTGAAGCTGCGCGCTCGTTGGCGTCGCCCTCGGCGGAGATCGCGAGTCTCTCGCCTTCTCTCGCCGCCTCGAGGTTGGCCTTCGCCGATTGGGTCGCTTGCCGCAGCTGCGTCAACTGACTCATCAGCGCGCTTGCCGCTCGGGACACTGAGTCGATCCTCTCCTTGGCGACGTCGAGAGCGTCTTGCGCTGCAGCGATCGCGTCAGCTCTCTTCTTCACGTCGGCGTCCGAGGTCGTCGGGATCACTCTCAAGCGAGTCGAGCTCGGCGGAGGCTGCGGGGCCGATTGTGGCGTGGTGTGGGGCGCCTCGGTCCGAACCGCGATGGGCTCGCCGCCGCCGACCATCGTCGCGAGCTCTTCGAAGCTCGGTGGGTCGACGTCCGCACACAAACAACCCGCTTCATGAGGAGCGAACGATCCTCGCGACGAGATCGCTTGTAACGATCGGCTCAAACGATCCAACGTCGTCGTGGTAGGCGG
>JAYVYD010000311.1:0-37016 GCA_043784605.1 Myxococcales bacterium
TTGTCGTGCGCCGCCTGAGCGCGTGCGAGGTCCTGGTCCACCTTCGAGGAAGTCATTGGCGGCCTGCTTAGAGAGCGTGGCGCCAGGCGGCAAGAGATAGCGGGTCACTGGACGTCGATGATCACGTCGTCGAAATCAATCGCCGCGCTGGACGGCGGGTCGCTTCCCCCGAGTAGGGCCGAGCGTTAGCGTCACCGACCCCGACGTCTTGGAGATCACGATGCCGAAGACGAGCGTCGTCCACGCGTCACAAGGCAGCGGTGTGGCGAGGCGGTGCGCGTGTTCTCACGTCTAGAGCATAGCGACGACTTGGCCCGTTGGCGCGCGATCGACTATCCGATGATGAGATGTGTCGTTTGCTCGGGATCCTGTCGTCGGCGCCGGTCGACTTCCGTGTGTTGCTCAGAGAGCGCACGCGATCGCTCGCGGCGCTCGGGGCTGAGCACGCGGACGGCTGGGGAATGGCGGCGTTCGGCGAGGGTCGCTGGAGCATCCACAAAGGCACGCGACCCGCGAACGACGACGCAGGCTTTCACACGAGCGCTGCCACGTTGCGCGGCGAGATCCTCGTCTCTCACGTCCGCAAACGCACCGTCGGCGCGACGCGCGAGGAGAACACGCACCCGTTCACGAGCGGGCGTTGGGTGTTCGCGCATAACGGCACCATCCTTGATCGCGCATTCGTGCGCGGACGAGTGTCGCGCGAGCGTGCCGCCGAGATCGCGGGCGACACCGATAGCGAGCTGTTCTTCGCCTCCGCGCTCACGCGCCTCGACGAGCTCGGTCTGGACGCTTTTTCGCCGGCCCGCGCGATCGACCGCGCCTTGTGGCAGCTCCTCGACGAGTGCAGGCGCCGTGTGCGGTTCGGCTCGCTCAACTTCTTGTTGTCGGACGGCGAGCGCTGCTGGGTGCATCGCTTCGGCCGCCCGCTGTTTCTCCTGGAGCGTGGGCCGAGAGCCGAACCGCCTTCGAGTCGCGGCGCGGCAGTCTTCCTCGCATCCGAGCCGATGACATCGGAGCCATGGACAGAGATCGCCGACGGCACGCTGCTACGCGTAGAGCGAGCTCCCGTGCGAGTGGAGACCGTCTCCGAGTTCGTTTAGTCACAGGCAGTGATGCACAGCTCCAGAGAAGTCGTTGACAACGAATGAGGATGTTATTCGTCAGCCGTGTGTGCTGGTGACGCGACTCACGGGAGGCGAGCAACGCAATCGCAAGCGCATGGCGCAAGTGGCCGCCATCTATACCGTGTCTCGATTCGTGCGCGAGCCCGTCGATGTGCTGGCCGACTTGAAACGAGTGCGCGACACGAGCTCTCGGCCCAAGCGCCCCGAAGTACGCAACAAGCGCGTATGGGCGAGCGTCGAGCAAGAGCCCAAAGACGTCATTGATGAGGCGTTCCGCGACGCACGGGCTCGGGATCCAAAGCACAAGCGCCAATGGGTCGTGTTGGTGGATGGCAACAAGGACCAACTGGCGAGCATCGAGGCCAAGAGCAAAGAACTCGGCCCGGTGCGCATCGTCGTCGACCTGATTCACGTGCTCGAATGCCTCTGGCAAGCAGCCCACGCGCTGTACGAAGATGGCAATGGCACGGTCGGGGAAGCGTGGGTGCAGGAGCGTCTGCACTCGCTTCTCAACGGCGGTCAGGCCGGAAGGGTCGGCGGTCATGTGCGTGCGCTCGCCCATAAGGCTCAACTCAGCGGCCGCAGGCTCAAAGCCGTGCTCGACTCAACGGCGCAGAGGCCGTCCTTCGACTCAGAGCCCTCCGAACCAATGATGACTTCGACGCCTATTGGGACTTTCATCTCGCCGAGGAGCTGCGGCGACATCATACCGCGGACCATTTGCACACATATGCAGCATACATGCAATGCGACGAGGCCCTCGCCATGGGTCTGCCGATTGCCACGGGTGTCATTGAAGGTGCCTGTCGGTATCTCGTCAAAGACCGAATGGACCGCGGCGGCGCGCGATGGACATACCGAACGCTATGCCCAATCAGCGCCGCCGAACCCACTACGACCCTTGCAATCGGTCAAGTAGCCGTGGAAATCCGGCGTTCCATAGGAGCCGGACCCATCCAAGACGGCGACTAGGGCATGGAGAGAGCATCTAATAGCTATCAGGTCGGAAAGTGGAGTTTGCGAAACATGCAGGGCGCTCACGAGCGCGGCGCCTCCGTGGATTCTTCGGATCAGCGACTGCAGCGTCGCGACCGGAGAGTTCGAAGGTCGCGACCTTTTTGACGCGCCTACCGTATTCAGACGCAAATTGGGTACAAAGGGCGCGATAGTTCATTGTGCTGGAGTTCAGCGAAGTGTGTATCCGTCTGTGAGGTCGCGGTCGATGGGAGGAGGCAGAAAGGGCTTTGTTCTTTGGCACTGTGGATGAGGAGGCCGCATTCTTTGTTGCGTGGCTTACCACCTGAGGCGAGGGGAGCGGCGGCGCACAAGCAACTACGAGGATGAGATTCGGAGTTCGACGAGCCACCCGCCTAGTGGAGACGCAATCCCCGGTCACACCGCGAGCCAACAAAGTAGCAACACGCTCGCCCAACGGAGCAGTCTCGGATCCTCCCCGTGTGGCGGCGGAGCCGACACCGTGGGGAGGACGCTCGCGCGGAAGGCTCACGCGGAGGACGCGAATCTAGGATCGCGAGAGCACCGAGTCGCGGCCGAGCATGTGCCTGAGCACGAGCGGGTGGGGCCCCAAATCCACGAATGAGAGCATCGAGAGCCCGCGATTCTCGGGGGATGCTTCGTCGCTTCGCTCCTCAGGAGGACAACACGGGCAAGCACGCGCGGGTATCCCGTTCTTCTGAGTCATGGGGTTGCTTCGTCCGTGCCGCCTTCGTCGTCTAGCGCAGCGCCGTGGCACTTCTTGAACTTCAATCCGCTGCCGCACGGGCATAGATCGTTTCGGCTGACCTTCGGCGCTTCTCGGCGCACGGGTTGCTGAATGCGCGCTGGCGGTTGCGACCGTGATTGCGCGACCGCCTCGCCCTCTTCGGACTCCGCGAGCTCGCCGCCGTGACGCAGCGACATTTGCTGCTGCTGTTGGCGATGCCGCGCCGCGTCCGCTTGCTCCATGCGCTCGATGTCGCTCTGCTTGCGGACCTGCACCTCGAAGACCTTCGTGCAGACGTTGCTGCTCGCGGCGGCCATCATGGTGATGAAGAGGTCGTAGCCCTCTTTCTTGTACTCCTGCTTGGGATCGCGCTGGCCGTAGCCGCGCAGGCCGATGCCGTCGCGCAGGTGCTCCATGTTGGTGAGGTGGTCTACCCAGCTCTTGTCGATCTCTTCCAAGTAAAAGTGTCGGAACACGCGCAAGAGAAGCTCCGTGCCGAGCTCCTCCTCCTTCTTCGCGAGAGACTTCTCGGCTTGTGTGTAGAGGTTGTGGGCGAGGTCTTCGGGGATGTGGACGTGATCGAACGTCTCGGCTTTCTGCCCGAAGTGCTCGACGAAGCCCTCTTTCAGGCCCTTCCAATCCCAGTCCTCCGGCGGCTTGTTGACCGGGCACATCTCTTCGATCATCGCGCCGACGATGCCGTCGATCAGATCGAGCAAGCGCTCGCGCTGCTCTGTGAGACTGAGCGGAATCTCCTTCATCAAACGCTCGAAGACCTTCTTGGGCTTCTTGGCGTCTTTGGGTTTGAAGTCGATTCGGTAGCCGTAGAATTGATAGACGTCCGTGCGAAGCGAATCGAGCGAGTAGAGTTCTTTGACTTCGTCGACGCTCGTTGGCTTCGGCGGCGCCTCTTCTCCCGCCTTCGGGATCGCCGTGCCGTAGTGGATGATCATGTCGGTCAGCGCTTGTTTCACGCCGTCGGCGAGGCGATCGAGGAGAGGGATCTCGCGCAGGTTGCCCGTCGCTTTACCCTCCTCGTCGATTCGCTCTGGTTTGTAGATGCCGAGCAGAAGCTGTTGACGGATCAGATAGACCGTCTTGCGCTGCTCGCTCATCACGTCGTCGTACTCGAGCAGGTTCTTGCGGATGTCGAAGTTGCGTCCCTCGACCTTGCTCTGCGCATCTCCGATCGAGTTGGTCACCCACGGGTGCTCGATGGGCTCGTCGTCCGGCAGGCCCATGCGCTCCATCAAGCCCTTCACGCGATCGCCCGCAAAAATGCGCATCAAATCGTCTTCGAGTGACAAGTAGAAGCGGCTCGATCCAGGATCGCCCTGACGACCGGCGCGGCCGCGCAGCTGATTGTCGATGCGGCGTGACTCGTGGCGCTCGGTGCCGAGGATGTGCAGACCGCCGGCCTCACGGACCTCGTCTCCCTCTGCCTTGCACTTGGCTTCGTACTTCTCGATGAGCTTTTGGAACTCCTCGGGCTCGGCCTTCTCGTCGCGCGACTGCTCCTTGAACTCGAGACGCGCAAGCATTTCCGCGTTGCCGCCGAGGATGATGTCGGTCCCGCGACCTGCCATGTTCGTGGAGACGGTGATCGCGGCTTTGCGACCGGCCTGCGCGATGACGTAGGCCTCCTTCTCGTGGTGCTTCGCGTTGAGCACCGCGTGCGCGACTCCGCGCTTCTTCAAGATGCGCGCGATGGCTCCGGACTTCTCGACGCTGGTCGTGCCGACGAGCACCGGCTGTCCGCGCTCGTTGAACTCGAGGATCTCTTTGACGACCGCGGTGAACTTCTCGCGCTCGGTCTTGTAGACCATGTCGTTGAAGTCTTCGCGCAGGATGTCTTTGTTCGTGGGGATCTGAACGACCCCTAATTTATAGGTCGAATGGAACTCCGCGGCCTCCGTGTCTGCCGTCCCGGTCATGCCCGCGAGCTTGCCGTAGAGGCGGAACAAGTTCTGGAACGTGATCGTCGCCATCGTGCGCGTCTCTTCTTGGATGCGCACTCCCTCCTTGGCCTCGACCGCTTGGTGCAAGCCGTCGCTCCAGCGCCGACCCGGCAGCACGCGCCCGGTGAACTCGTCGATGATGAGGACCTTGCCGTCCTCGGTGACGAGGTAGTTCACGTCACGCTTGTAGAGCGAGTGTGCGCGCAGGCACTGATTCATGATGTGCAACGACTCGAGGTTCTCCGGGTCGTACAGATTCTTGATGCCCATGAGGCGCTGCGCTTCGTCCACGCCTTCGTCGCTCATCGAGACGGCGTGCGCCTTCTCATCCACGACGTAGTGCTCGTCCTTGCGGAGGCGCGGGATCAGATCGCTTATCGTCCGGTATTTGTGGCTCGAGCTCTCCGGCTGACCGCTGATGATGAGCGGCGTGCGCGCCTCGTCGATCAAGATACTGTCGACCTCGTCGATGATCGCGAAGTTGAGCTCGCGCTGCGCGTACTCGAGCGCGCTGAACTTCATGTTGTCGCGCAGGTAGTCGAAGCCGAACTCGTTGTTCTGCCCGTACGTGATGTCGGAGAGGTAGGCCTCCTTCTTCTCGCGGTCCCCCTGCGAGTTGACGACGGTGCCGGTCTTCATGCCGAGAAATCCGTAGAGCTTGCCCATCCACTCGGCGTCACGACGCGCGAGGTAGTCGTTCACGGTGACGACGTGCACGCCCTTGCCCTCGAGCGCGTTGAGATAACAAGGCAACGTGGCGACGAGCGTCTTGCCCTCGCCCGTGCGCATCTCGGCGATCATGCCCTTGTGCAGGACCATGCCTCCGATGAGCTGAACGTCGTAGTGGCGCATCTTCATGACGCGCTTGCCGGCCTCGCGCGCGACGGCGAACGACTCGTGGAGGATGTCGTCGAGTGATGCGCCGTTCTCGAGTTTCTCCTTGAACTCGGCCGTCTTTGCCTTGAGCTTCTGATCGCTCAGCTTACTGATCGCGGGCTCGAGCGCGTTGATCTGTTCCACGTGCGGTCGGAGCTTTTTGACCTCGCGTTCGTGGCTAGTTCCGAGGAGTTTCTTGAGGGCCCAGCTGAGCATTCGTTCGTTGTTTCTCTTGACTGACCAGATGGCCAGGAGTCTGCGGAAATAGGGGGACGGGCAACGTAGTCTCGGTGTGACCCGAGCGCAAACCCCGTAAACGCGCGCGTACGGGCAAGTTCACGTACGTTCACGGGCAACGCCGAGTGTAAGGCTCGGATGGTCGGCGCGTTCTCACCTTGAACCCCATGAGAACCCATCCACGAACGCTTTTACTCCTCGGCGTGCTCTCGAGTTCGCTGTTTGGTTGCGCCGCTCAGATGAAGGACGCGATGGCGCCGCCCTCCAACATGGCTCCGATGCCCTCCGGCGGCGCGGACGTACAGATGAGCGACTCCTCGCGTGCTTCCGACGCTCCGCCCGCTCCGTCGCAGATGGCACCGGTGACGAGTCAAGCATTCGCAGGGAACTCCGCGCCGACCCAGCCGACCGCGCCGCCGGCGAGCGTTGCCAAGACCGCGCCGGATACCAAGACCGCGCAGACGCAGGCCGAGGTGAGCAATCCGGACGTCTTCATCCTCTACACGGGCGGACTCTCGCTGCTCGTCGACGACGGGAAGATCGCCGCGACCACCGACAAGATCATCGACGACGCGATCGCCGCGGGCGGACACATCGGGAGTCGCAAAGACACGAGCGTGTCGGTCATCGTCCCCAGCAAGTCATTCCGCGCGGTGTTCGCGCAGATCGAGAACCTCGGCGAGGTCACGCACCGCTCGATCGCCGCCGAGGACGTGAGCGAGGAGTATCACGACGCGGTGGTTCGACTCGAAAACATGAAGGCCACGCGCAAGCGCCTCGAGGAGTTCCTCAGCAAGGCGCCCAACATCAACGACATGCTCACGGTGGAGCGCGAGCTCGAGCGCGTCGTGATGGACATCGACCGCACCGAAGGCCGAATGCGTTTCTTGCGCGCGCACACCGCGTTCTCGACGCTCACGGTCGATCTCGCCGCCAAGCCCAAGACCACGCCGATCGTCGCCGTCGCGCCTCCCCAGCTCCCGCCCGCGCCACCTCGAGCGATCGACCTGCCTGCCGCTTGGCTGCAGGAAATGGGCGTCAACCGACTCATCAACGGAAAGTGAAACTCATCATGAAACGCATCCTGTCTCTCGTGTTGATTCCCCTCGCGCTCGCGGGCATTGCTTGTGGCCCCTCTGCGAAGCTCTCACCTCCCGCGGGATTTGCGCACGTCGACGGCGAGTACGACGATCGCATCACGAGCCCGCGAGGCGTCGTCATCGGCGCGCGCGTCGAGCGCAACAAGCCCGTCGCCAACCTGGACTTCTGGGCAGAGGCGATCGACCTGCGCCTCAAAGAACAAGGATACATCGCCGAGCCGTCGACCGACCTGAAGAACAAGTCGGGTCTGCCCGGCAAGGGTCTGCGTTACACGTTCTTCGACGGACAGCGCAGCAACCGCTATTGGGTCGATGTCTTCGCGACCGACCAGCGCGTCATCTTGGTGGAGGCGGCGGGTGACCAGTACGACTTCGACGCTCAGAAGGATCAAGTCGAGTCCACCATGCTCGCCGTGCGGGTGAACTGATCAGAGCTTCGTTTGTTTGACCGTGATCGTCATCGACCGCGGGCCGCTCGAAGAGGCGAACTGAGCGCGACGCACGCGAAGCTGCATGCACTGCACGGAGCTCACGGGCAGGCCCAAATTCGTGGCCGACGTGACGTTGCTGACGTCGCCCGAGGAGTCGACGTCTACCTTCAAGGTGAGGCTCCCCGTCAGGGCGGTGGGATCCTGAGCAAGGCCCACGTTCGCGCACGCTCGAATCGTCGGCCTTAGTGTTGCGATCACACGATCGTCCGTGCCGAGGGTGCCGGCGCCCGTGAGCTGAACCTGTACGGCCGGAGCGGGAGGTGCCGCGGTGCCGCTCAGGCCCCCGCTCGGCGGGTCCGCGCTGGCTCCGCACGAGGCCCTCGCGTTACCGATCGGATTGTTCGGGAGGCTATTTGCGCGCTGCTCGAGCGTCCACGCTGTGATCTCTTCCGAGCTCGCGGGTGCCGGCGCTTTCCGGGCGAACGCGCCGTCCTTCTCGGGCGCACCGTCGGGGGCGTCTGCGGCCGCGTCGTCGGACTGCGCGGAATCCACGATCATTCTTGCGTCAACGATGGACACGTCGGTCATGGACCCCGAGTCCGGCGCAGGCTCACTCGTCGCGTCCGTGCGGTGACACGCGGCCGGGCTCACGCCGAGCAGCGTCGCGAAGATCTGTATCCATGCCTGTCGCGATCGCATCATCCGATGCTACCCGACGGTGCTACCTTCACCGTCGTCCATGGCCCTCGAAGCGCTCGCACCCGGCGCCGTGTTCGCGGGGGACTATCGTGTCGTTCGCCCGCTCGCGGCGGGAGGTATGGGCGCCGTGTATGTCGCGCAGCAAATCTCCACGGGCAAGCAGCGCGCACTCAAGGTGATGCTCCCCGGGTTCGTCGCACAGCCCGATCTCAGGCGGCGCTTCGAACAAGAGGCGCGCGCAGGGGCGAACATCGCGAGCGAGCACGTCGTCGAGGTGTACGCGGCCGGCGTGGATCCACAGACAGGCGTGCCTTACCTCGTGATGGAGCTGCTCGTCGGAGAGGATCTCGGGACACGCATCCGTTCGCGCGGGCCGCTCGCTCCCGTAGAAGCAAAGCTCGTCTTCGATCAACTCAGTCACGGCCTTGCCGCGGCGCACGCGGCGGGCGTGGTTCACCGCGATCTCAAGCCGGAGAACGTGTTCCTCGCGCAGTCGAACCGCGCAGACGTCGCGTTCACGGTGAAGATCCTCGACTTCGGGATCGCGAAGCTGCTCGCAGAAGGAACGTCGTCGTCCACGTCTTCGGTCGGCACGCCGTTGTGGCTCGCACCAGAGCAGACCGACAGCCGGCCGGTCACGCCGGCCACAGACGTTTGGTCCCTCGGCTTGCTCGCGTTCACGGCGATCACCGGCAAGCACTACTGGCGATGCACCGACGGACCGAACGCGACGGTCAGCCAAGTGATGAGAGAGATCCTCGTCGACCCGATGCCGTTCGCGTCACAGCGCGCCGCCGCGCTCGGTTGCGCTCTGCCGGCCGGCTTCGACGCGTGGTTTCATCGATGCGTCGCGCGCGACCCCGCAACCCGATTCCAAAACGCCGCGGAGGCAGGCGCTGGACTCGCAGCTCTCTGGTTCAACGCGCCCGCGCCGCTCACCTCTGCGCCTCAATTGATCCCGATGGCGATCCCCCTCGCGATGACGATGGCGCCTGCGTACGGCGGATATCCGCCGCGAACCGAGCCGAGCTCGATGATGAAGCCTCTCCTGATCGCGGGAGCGATCATCGGCGGAGTGTTCCTCCTCGCGGGCGTCGAGACGATGTTGTGGCTCCACGAGCACGACGATGACCCACCCGCGAGCAAGACCGACGCTGGCGCCGACGCGCGCGCGGCTATGGAAGAGAAGCGATCCAAGCCTTGATCGTCGCCACTCCAGTGGGATCGATCTCGTTCGTCCCGAGTGGGGGCATCTCCATGCCGTCGCGACGGTGCTGCATGCGCAGCCATAGACCACTCATGTCCGGGTTTCCCGGCACCACCGCGATCGTCACGTTCGTCGGCACGACGTGCTTCATCACCAAACCGAACGACGATTTGTACGCGCCGGTGTCCGCGGGCGTTGTGTCGACCGTCTGCACGTCGAGACGCAGCGCGGTCTGCAGTCTGAGCTTGCTGTTGTCGTTGTGACAGTGCGCGCAGTTCGCATGAAGGTAGGAGAGCGCGTCCTTCACCTTGCCTTGCCCGGGCACCTCGAACTCGCCCGAAGGCACCATCGTCAGTCGCCCCTGCGCTCCGAGCGCGGTGAGTAGGCCGTTGCCGCCGTTCGAGAGCTGCAGCGCGGAGACTCCGATGAGCGTATCGATCACGTTCTGGTGGCAGTTGTTGCAGTCGGTCTGCGAGGGGACGTCGTGCGTGGTGCCGAGCGCCGCCTTCTGGCCGAGCGGCGTCGCGATCGCGTCGGAGCCATCGGCGTTCCAGAGGTAGGCGACCTCGAACCACGCGACCTCGGTTTTCTTCCACATCAGGCGAGTCTCGACGAGCTTGCCGCCGGCGCGGAACTCTTTCCACGCCTTGGTGCCCACGGGAAAGACCCAACCGTCCATGATTGACGTGTCAACCTTTAGGCCCTGTGGCAGCAGCAAATAGCGGGTCTTCGTCGCGCCGTCGGACCAGAGTTCGTAGCGCGGTGCGTACGCGATGATGCCGGGCGCGATCGTCCGCAGCGCGAAGTCCGAGTAGAGCCCGGTCTCCGAGAGCTTGTCAGGGCCGGTGACCGGCGGCACGCTCGAGTCCAACACGGGAGGTGGCTGCTTGTGCGCGTCGCCCATGCCGCCATCGTCCACGGCCGCGTCGTCGATCGACACGATCGTGGGTGTCGAACCGCACGCGCAAACGAGGAGGAGCAAGGCGCACGAGCGCATGCCTGGACAATAGCGCGAAGGAGGCTGGTCCGCTCCAGATCAATACCGAGTGGCATCGCGTGCACCTCGTTCGGGCAGGGCAGCGTTGGGAGTTGAGCGAGCGGAGGCCCATGCGCGAAGAGGTGCACGCTCTCGCCGCGGGGGCTCGCGCGCCGCTGGCCGCAGACGTCACCTTCCGACCGCGCGACTCGCGTCGACAGTTTCGTGTCCATGCGACGGACCACGCCATCGCTCTCTTGGAGAGTGGCCTTTGCAATGCGCTCTCCGCCGAGGCTCCCGACTGCACGCTGCGGTTTTTGCCGATTCAGATCGACGATGCGTTTGTGTTGCGCCAGGGCTCTGGCGATTTGGCGTTCGGAGTGCTTCCCAAGCTGCCAGAGGACTTCCACACGTAGGCGCTGTTTCAGGAGCGCATCGCCTGCGTCGTACGCCGCGACCATCCTGTCGTCCGTGGGGCGCTCTCGCTCGACGTGTTCCTTTCCGCGAGCCACGTCTCGATCGCGCCTCGCGGACGACCCGGCGACCCTGTCGACCACCTCGGGCGCTAGGCAATCGGAGCGCGCGTCGGCGTCCCATCGACGTCGGCGCGCGCTCGGCGTGCTCCCGCCCAACCCAAGAGCGATCCGAGGAGCGACCCCACGATCACGTCGCTTGGGAAGTGGACCCCGAGTACCACGCGCGACGCGGCGACTCCGATCGCGAAGACCACGGACGCGACGATGACGGCGGCGGCGAGCCTGCGCGCCATCCCGGAGGCGAGCACGATCGTGCTGATGAACGCGGCGAACGCGGCCGAGCCCGCGGCGTGTCCGCTGGGGAACGAAGGGTCCGTCGGCGCGAAGCACAGCGCGTGGACGCCGGGAATGCACGCGTACGGTCGCACGCGGCCGACGAGCGCTTTGAGCACGAACACGAGCGTCGTCGTGAAGAGCAAGGTCCCGATCAACCAAGCGGCAACGCGGCGCGTTCGATGAGCGAACAGCCACGGGACGATCGCCAGCATTCCCCAGCCTCCGCCCACCGCCGAGAGGACGACCATTGCACCATACAAACAACCGTCGGCGCGCCCGGAATACAGCCACGAGAGCATCGCGCGGTCGATCTCGTCCACGCTTTGATCATACCTCGTTGACAGCGGCTTGGCGTTGCCGTCCGATGTCTACATGCGTACGACTGCCGCTCTCGCCATGCTGCTCGCGTGCGGAAGCGGCACCGACACCGCGGGCCCGACGGACAATCCGAAGTTCGCCTACGCGTGCCGCGACGACTCGCTCTACAAGGCGACATCGTCACGCACGCCATCAACCTCGTCGTCACGCTCACGGGCTGCTACGAGACCGCGATCATCAGCGACATCGCGGTCGACGCGACGGGGACGATCTACGTGGTGAACGGCAGCCTCAACACCGCGAACCCCGCGACCGGCGCGTGCACCAAGATCGGCACCGGCACGGTCAACACGACGGGACTGACGTTCTTGCCGAAGGGCGTGCTCGATCCCGCGGGTGAGGTGCTCGTAGGTTACGACGGCGGCACGTACGAGCTCGTCAACGTCACCACGGGCAAGACGCAGGCGCTCGGCTACTTGAGCAAGAGCCCCGCGGTGACCCTCTCCTCGAGCGGCGACCTCGTCTACACCCGAGACAAACACCTCTACGTCTCCGTGCACGGCGTCGGTGAAGACGGCAAGGCGTGCGGGGACTGCTTGGCAGAGGCGGCCCCTCTGACTGGCGCGATCATCAAGTCGTTCGGCGACATCAAACACGCCGACGTCTACGGCCTCGCGACGTGGGGCTTCGACGTATTCGGGTTCACCAACGGTGAGGCGTTCTTCCAGATGCACCGAACTGGCGAGACGCTCACGATTACCGATTTGAAGATCCAGAACGCACCCAAGGCACCCATCAAGTTCGGCGGCGGGGCTACGTCGACGCTTTGAAGCGCTCACACAAGTCCATCGTCGCCGCGTTGGTCGCCGCAGTTGCGCTCGTCCCGCTCTGGAAGGTCAGCCGCGGCCCGAGCGTGGGCGATCAGCAATCGGGCTTGGATCATGCTCCCGCGTGCATCGATGACAAGTCATGCGCCGTGCGGCGGGCCGATCGCGTGAGCGAGCTCGGCGCACCCAAGAATCCGGAGTCGGTGTTGCTCTCGAAGGCCCTGCGCGTGTCACTCGACAATGACGACTGCGACGCCGCCACCGAGCTGGCCGGCGGTCTCGAGCGCCTCGATGTGAGCCGAGCGACGAACGCACCGCTCGCCAACGCCATCGACGCGGCGCTGCTCGGACGAAAGGGTTTCTGCGCGCACAAGACGCGCCCAACCATCGACGCGCCGACGCCAGCCTCGTCCATTCGACTCGAGCGCGGCATGTGCGCGGCCGGGTGTCCCGCGTACGCCGTCACGATCACGTCCGAGGGCGAGATCACGTTCGAGGGCGCGGTGTACACGGCGAAGAAGGGTGTCGCCCACGCGAAGGTCGACGCACCCCGCGCGCGCGAGTTGTTCGACGCGTTCGAGCGAATGAGCTTCAGCAAGCGCCCAGCCAACGTCGGCCAAGGCGTTGTCGACGTGGCATCCGCGACGCTCACCGAGAAGCGCGGCACGACGACGGTGACCGTCACTGACGGAGCAGCGTGCTCCGCGGCCGACTCGATCGAAGAGGGGCTCTGCTACCTGGAACAGCGAACCGACGAGATCGCCGCCACCGCCAAGTGGGTGGTGATCCCGCGCGACCATTGACGCCGCGCGGCTTGCGTCGCCGATTATTTCGTGTACAAACCTTTCGTGGGCATAAGACTTTGCCCTCTATAAACACGGGAGATTTCCATGCAGACGCCGTTTCGCGAGGAGCACGAGCACTTTCGGAAGACCGTCCGGCAGTTCGCCGAGAAGGAGCTCGCTCCGTACGCAGACGAGTGGGAGAAGTCCGAGTGCTTCCCGAACGAAGTCTTCAAGCGCGCCGGTGAGCTCGGCATCCTAGGAGCGCACTATCCCGAAGAGGTCGGAGGCGCGGGCGGCGATTTCTGGTTCAGCGTCGCCAAGAGCGAGGAGCTCGTGCGCTGCACCATGGCGGGCGTCACGATGGGCCTGCTCGTTCAAGCAGACATGGCCACGCCCGTGATCGCCGATCTCGGCACCAAAGAGCAGATCGCCGAGTTCCTCACTCCGGCGATCAGGGGCGAGAAGATCGCCGCGCTCGGAGTGTCGGAGCCCAACGCGGGCAGCGACGTCGCCGGCATCCAGACCACCGCCAAGAGGGACGGCGACGACTACATCATCAACGGCAGCAAGACGTACATCACCAATGGCACGCGCGCGGACTTCGTCACGTTGCTCGCCAAGACCAACCCCGACGCAGGCGCGCACGGCTGCAGCTTCTTCTTGGTACCCACGAAAACGAAGGGTTTCAGCGTCGCCAAGAAGCTGAAGAAGATCGGCAATCACTCGAGCGACACCGCGGAGCTCGCGTTCGAAGACATGCGCATCCCCAAGCGCTACATGCTCGGCGAAGAGAACATGGGGTTCATGTACCTCATGCAAAACTTCCAGAGCGAGCGCATCATCGCGTGCACCAGCGCATGCGCGGGTGGCCAACTGATGATCGATCAAGCGATCGCGTACGGCCGAGATCGCAAGGCGTTCGGCAAGCCGATCATCAAGCGCGAGTACTGGCAGCACAAGTTCGTCGACCTGACCGCCAAGCTCGAGGCCGCAAAGGCACTCACGTACAAGGGCGCGGCCGAGTACAACGATGACCACCACGAGAAGAAGGGTCAGGTGTCGATGGACACCGTGAAAACCATCTCACTCGCGAAGATCTTCGTCGGCGAGAACATGACCGAGATCGCCGACCAGTGCCTGCAGTTCCACGGCGGAGCGGGCTACATCGAGGAGTATCACATCGCCCGCGCGTGGCGCGATCAGCGCCTCTTCCGCATCGGCGGCGGCACGACCGAGACGATGCGCTATTACGTCGCGAAGCTCATGGGGCTCTGACCCACGATCTGGGGCCCCACCCGCTCAGGCTCATGCTCGACCGCGACTCTTGATTCTCGCGATCCTCAATTCGCGGTCTCCGCGTGAACCTTCCGCGCGAGCGTCCTCCCCACGGTGCCGTGCTGCGGACGTCACACGGGGAGGATCCGAGACTGTTCCGTGTGTCGAAGGTGTTTCCGCTGGCGGTTGGTGGGATGTGGTTGCGGGCTCACGCTGAGCCTGATCTTCGGTGAGCGAACGGCGCTTGACCCATTGTGACGCTCGTTGAGCGCAAAATGACCAAGGTCTACTTCGATCTTTCTCAGGAGATCGCCAAGTCACCGTGTGAGCCGTGAAGTGATCAGACCGGCTTCGCGGATCGCCACTCTCGGATCCTCACCGTGTGGCGGCGAAGCCGACACCGTGGGGAGGACGCTCGCGCGCAGGGCTCACGCGGAGGCCGCGAACCTAGAATCGCGAGTCACGCGAGTCGCGGCCGAGCTTGAGCCCGAGCACGAGCGGGTGGGGCTCCAAATGAATCGCGAGCACTTCAAGCTCCGCCAATCGAACCTCTTAGAAGACTTCGATTTTGCCCATTCCGACGCTCGTGCCCATCGGGTGAAATCGAACGATGAGCTTGTGCCATCGGCCGTTGCCGGTCTTGCTGTCGCTCACGATCATGGCCGTCACGGCCTCCATGAGCTCGCGGCCCGTGTCCGGCGCCTCGAGCTCGCCGAGAGCGGAGATCGCCGCGAGCTGCGTGTAAAAGCGCGCCTTCTCGCGTGACGTATCGATCACGATCACCATCATCGCGCTCTGGAAAGAGCCTCCGAGCGCACGTCTGATCGCGATCGCTGCGGCGACGGCCACCGGGAACACGAGCTCGAGCGCGGGCTCCTTCACCGGGGTTTTGAGCGGCGCGGGCGCTTGAGACGGCGGCTTCGGCGCGACGGGCGGCGGCGGCATCGATTGCGCGTAGCGCGGCGCCATCGTGACCGCCGGAGGAGGCGTCGGCTTGTGGCGGGGCTCGGTCATCGCGCGCTCGAGCGACGAGGCCGATTCGTATAGGGCGTAGTACGCGATCTGCGCGCCCTCGGCGCGTGCGAGCAGCGCGTGCGCGCGACCCAAGTAACAGGCGACACGCGACAGCATCTCCGCGTCTGCCGCATCGTCCAGCACGATCTGCCGCGACAGCAGCACTGCTAGGTTCGTGCGCTGGGCCTCTGCGTAGGCGCGATCGAGCCGCGACTGCGGGCTCGCGGTGCCGTCGGCCTGCGCGGTCCACCACCACCGAAACACGCCCACGTCCGGCGCATAGCGCGCGACGAGCTCCACGCGACCCTCCCAGAGCGGCGTACCTTTGTGCGACCAGCGCGCGGCGTGCGTCGAAGGGTCGATCAGCTCGTCGTCCTGCGCCGCGATTCGCGCGGTGTGTGCGTCCTGCAGCCGCTCGAACTCGTTGCGAATCGAATCATCCAGCCGGCGCACTACGTCGAGATCCATCCGCGAAACATACTTCGATTTCCCCTATCATCCCAACCATGGCGAACTCGCGAGAATGGAAAGTGTTGCCACACGACAAGCTCGGGAAGCTGGACTCCAATGTTTGGCGGGTGCTTGGGACGCTCCCAAGTGGCCCACTCAAGCGTGTGATGACTCTGGTGAAGAACGCCAAAGGCGGGCTCGTCATCCATAACGGCATATGCATGGACGAGGCTGAAATGGCCGACATCGAGGCGCTCGGTGAGCCCGAGATTCTCGTCGTTCCGAACGGCTACCATCGGCTCGACGCCGCGAGCTACAAGCAGAGATATCCGAACATGGTCGTCTATTGTCCGCGCGGCGGCCGCGCGCGTGTGGCAGAGGTCGTGGCCGTGGACGGCACCTACGAGAGTTTCCCGAACGACGAGGTCGTGAGGGTAGAGACGCTCCTAGGCACCAAAGAGGGTGAAGGCGTGATGATCGTCCAAGGCGACGGCGGCGCTACTTTGGTCTTGAACGACGTCCTCTTCAACATGCCGCACGCGCCCGGTTTCGGTGGCTTCCTGCTCAAGACGCTCACTGCGTCGAGCGGCGGACCGAAAGTGTCACGCTTGGCGCGCATCGCACTCGTCAAAGACAAAGCCGCTCTGCGCGCCCACCTCGAGCGCCTCGCGGACACGGCCAAGTTGGCGCGGATCATCGTCTCGCACCACGAAGTGATCACCGACAACCCGCGCGACGTCTTGCGCGGAGTCGCCGCGACGATCTAGCCGAGAGCCCGCCTCGGCGGCCTTGTCGCGCTGTCTCAATTCCTCTGCCGATGCTCCACACTTCAGTATGGGGCTCGCCAGCTATTGCGCAGTGCCCGATAGCAAGAACGCGTGTTCGCCGTGCGAGCAAGGGCAAGATGGGCTCGCCATGCTGCCCGACTGAAACTCGGCGGAAGGCCACCCGGCCGTTGTACGTTCCATCACCCATGCAGCCGCGACTCTGGCTCTTGCTCGCGACCTCGGTGAGCTGCGCGACGCCTCGCACTCCCATCGCAGAGAACGCGCGGTGCGAGGGTTGCCATGAGAGCGAAGCGCGTGAGTGGCGCTCGAGCCTCCATCGGGCGTCTCACGAAGACCCTACCTATCGGGCGTCCTTTCGCCGCGAGCCGCAGGCCTTTTGCACCCAGTGCCATGCGCCGCTCGGGCTGGAGAGCGCATCGATTGGTGTAGGTTGCACGAGCTGTCACGGCAAAGACCACGAGAGCGGCAAGCTCGCAGAGGCGACGTGCGTCGGTTGTCATGAGTTCTCGTTTCCGGATCGCGCGAGGTCCACCGCGGCCGAAGACAGAATGCAGCTCACTGCCACCGAGCACACGGACTCGGCGTTCGCCAACGCGTCGTGTTCGAGCTGCCATATGCCCAGCAGCGGAGCTCGCAAGACGATCACGGACGTGTCCTTGCCGTCGCCGCGCGCACAAGCGGACTACGCGCGCACGCCCGCGATCGACGGGATCGGAGTAGGAGCGCCCTGGGCCGCGCTCATGGACGGGACTGTCGTGCGTTTCAAGGACGGTCATTGGACGCCGGTGCCGGTCCCCAAAGCGCCCTTCGCATTCCCCGGCGCCAAGTTCAATGTGCCCCACGCAGAGGGCGTGCGGGTATTGGCAGCCGATGATGCTTGGGTGAACGTCAAATACATGGAGTGGCCGTCGCACGACTCGGACAACACACGCGAGGAGAGACGCGCGTTCTTGCGTACCCTGCCGCCGAAAGAGACCCTACGCTGCACCCGCGATGGATTTGTGAGCTTCCCACCTCTCGCGTCACCAGACTGCAAGACACCGCTCGTGATCATGGCAACTACGCCCTCCACCAATTCAACCGACTGGCCACAGAGCCGAAAGCTATTGGCGTCCTCGAGACTCGAAGGCGTCTCTCTGATCGAGTTCACCGCGGAGAACAAGAAGATCTTGGCCGCCAAAGTGCCTAGCTATGACACTGGCAAAAAGCTGCTGATGGCGTTGCACGAGGACAACGTATTTGCCGCGCCGGAGACGGTGTGCGCGGCTCCCGACAACACGAGAGCGGTGCCGCTCCAGGATGCGGACGCGAGTCACTGAGTGCCGCTTCCGCTACTCGCACACCAAGCCCCAATTCTGCCGCTGAAGCTATGGCGACCGAGCCTCTTCAATGGGACGGCATTGGTGATCGGTAGCGTCGGGCCCGACCTCGCGTACATCGTCGACGCGAGCCCCGCAGCGCACTTCGGACATACCATGGGGGCGCAGTTCTACTTTTGCCTCCCCATCACGATGCTCGCGGTGCTCGTCATTGGAGGACTCGATCTAGGTACGGTCGTCGCCGCGCGTTTCGCGCGCTTGCGTTGGCTCAGCGGGGCCGCGACCGACGTGACGAAGAGCGGAGGGTTATGGCGGGCGCTCGCGAGCACGCTCATTGGCTCCTTCTCGCACTTGGGTTTGGATGCACTCACGCGCGATTGGATCCCGCGTTTTCTACCCGCTCGCACGTACCACCTGGCCCACGTCTCGATGTGGACGTCCACGGTCGTTCAGCTCGTCGCGTCAGTGCTCTTCGCGTTGTTGTCTTTGTGGGCGCTTCGTCGGATGTGGATGCGCAATGCGAGTGTGTCGGTGGCGCCGCGCCCGGGCGTCATGGTGCTCGTCGCGTTCGCCGTACTCGGCGTCGCGCTCGCCGTGCGACAGGCGTGGCCCGCTCTCCAACACCCTGATTGGTACTTCGACGCGGGGCGACTGTACGTTTGGGGGCACACTGCGTTCTTCGTTGCGTGCGGGGTCGTCGGGGGGGTCTTGGTCGGAGCCGTACCCCTATGGATATGGGACCGCAGCTCGCGCCACAATGCCACAGTCGAGTCGATTCGCGACTCGCGGTGACATCAGCGAAACAACGAGATCTGCGCTCGATCGCTCGCGCACGGACCATGCAAGACGATGCGTATGAGCGACACGATGCCTATGCCCGGAGAGCAGCCCGACTTTTCACCGATCGAGCACGAGCGACCCGATCCCCCGACCCGGCCCGACCCGGAGCCCGCTCCACCTCCACCTCCACCGCCTGAGCCTGATCGGCCCGAACCGTTGAGAGATAGTGTTGCTGGCACCAATCGACGCATGTTGGATCACCGCACGATGCTCGCTGTCATCGCCGCATTTCCGGCGCGCCGACTTGCGGCGCGCCGACTTGCCGCGGGCGGCAGATGATCACGCAGTCGGTTCATACTCGAAGACGTGCTCTTCTTCGCCTAAACGTGAACGTACGTGTCCGTGCCCGAAAGGCAGCGAGTCGAGAATGGCTGGCACGACGCTCTTTGCGGGTCCCTACATGGAGAGCGCACTTAGCCCAGTGGATATAGCGTGTATTCTGCACGGCATATTCCGTAGACCCGTGCCGGGCTCGGCCACGTAGGCACGTTTACGGGGCGAGACGCTGGCCGATGTAGGGACGTCCGCTGGCCTCATCGGCAGCGCTGTAAACGCACGCTCCACCCGTCTCCAACGAGATGGTAATAGGGTGCGATGACACGTACAAAGAAGCCCTCGCGTCGGGCCGTGCTGGTGGTGTTCGACACTCGCACCGCGCTGCTCGCAGTAGGCACGATCGCGTCAGTCTGGCTGCTGCTGAAGCTCTGGGCGATTTTGTTGGTGGTCATCGTCGCGTTGATGATCGTGGGGATGCTCAATCCGACCGTCTCCAGGTTCGAGCAGCGCGGCATCTCGCGCAACGGGGCAATCGCGTGCGTGTTCAGCGCGTTCGTCGCGGCGATCGCCATCCTGCTCGCGCTGACGATTCCGCGGCTCGTCTCTCAAGTCGGAGAGCTTGGAGATCGCCTCCCGCAAATACAGAACGACCTCGCCAACACGCTCGACGCCGCGAAGCTCGCCGCTCCGCTGAGCAAGACCGTGCGCGAGACGCAGTCCAAAGAGATCTTCACGCAACTTGGCAAATGGGGGTGGGCATACTCCGAAGACGTCATTGAGGTCTTCGCCTACGGCGCGAGCACGCTCTTTTTGTCGCTCTATCTGATGCTCGATCGCGATCGAATGCGCGGGGGCCTCTACTCGGTCATACCGCGCGCCTATCACGTGCGACTGTCGCGGGTCCTCGTGAACCTCGAGGCCATCGTCGGCGGATATTTTCGCGGTCAAGTCATCACGTCGGTGTTGATGGCGGTCTTCACATTTTCCGTGCTGACGATCGCGCGCGTACCCAACGCTCTAGCGCTATCGCTGTTTGCCGGCCTCGCAGACGTCCTCCCCTATGTGGGAGCGCTACTAGTCTGTGGACCTGCGTTCTTGGTTGCGCTCTCGAAAGGCATGACGGTCGCGCTCGTCGTGCTCGCGCTGCTAGCTGCCTATCAGGAGTTCGAGAGTCGCGTGATCGTCCCGCGCGTCTATGGCAAAGAGCTCCGACTGCCGCCATCCATCGTCATGGTGTCGCTCCTCGTCGGAGGAACGCTACTCGGCATTCTCGGGGCGCTGCTCGCGCTGCCGATCGCCGCAGGGCTTCGCATGTTGGTGGAGGAGCTGCGCGTGGATCTCCCCGGTGAAGAAGTGCAGGACGAGCAGAGTCTCGCTCGCGACGCGCGGGAGGAATTAGAATTCGCGCGACGCTCGGCAGGCGCTCCGGCGACCGAGGCCGCTGCGATCGCGACCGAAATCGCGGAGGCGCGTCACGACGCGGACGAGGCCAAGAAGACTGAAGATTGAGGAGTCATGTGGCGAGCGGTGCGCCGCATTGAACGCAGAAGCGACCGCCGTCGTGCTGGGCTCCGCACTGCGCGCACACGATCTGCGACCGCTTCGTCTCCTTCTGCGCCGCCGACGTCAGCGCCGACTGATCCTCGTCGGAGATGGAGAGAGAGAGCGCGCCGACCTCGCCGAGCTGAAGGCCCGCTTGTGCGAGCGAGTCGAGGCGACCGGGCAACAGCTCCGAGAGGCGGCGGACCATCTCCGGCTCGAGGAAGCTGAGCTGCTCGACCTCGGTAACCATGCTGACGATGTCTTTCGTCTCGTGCAGCAGCAAGCTGGCGGCCCATTGGACCAGCGGCGTCGCGTCTGCAGCGCCGGTGCTCAGCAGCGTGACCACGATCGCGATCGGATTGTTCGCGACCATGGAGAAGTCGCCAGACACGCGGAGATTGCAGCCGATACGCGAGACGGGCTCCACGATGACGCCGATCTGACCGCCGAACTTGAATCCTGGCACCGTCGCTGTCTTTACGAACCAGACCTCCGCATGGACGTTGGGACCGACGACGGACGACTCGAGAAACGGGAACGGTTGAGGGTGCAACCAGTGACTGCCAGAGGTGATCACGCCAAGGACCGCGCCGGCGCTCTGCACGACCACGCACTCGTCGGCGTTGACGAGCAGCTGCGAGTTGATCGGGAGCGTCGTAGCGCCGAAGCGCCACGCGAGCTCACCCGCGCTGTGTTGCGCGCGTTGGATCGTCATCGACATGAACCGATCTGTTTAGGCAACGAAGCGCGCCGCCGCAATGCAGAGTGACCGATCCGTCATGCGAACTCGACAACGCGCTAGCGCGAAGGACGTAGCCGCGCCGCGGCATTGGGCTTGCTGAGGGTGTGCTAACCGTGGCTGAAATGCTTTCTTCGAGAGTCGTGATGTTCGTGACTGCGTTCGCCCAATGGGCTCACTTCTCACGTCAAGCGCCTCAAGTCCGCGGCTGCCGCCTTCGGACTTGGCACGGCATGTTCTCCGCCGCGCTGTTGTGTCTCGCGGGGTGCGTCGAAATGCCCACCCCCGTGGCGTACGTGAAGCGCGGCCCCGCGTTCGCAGCGCACCCGCGGCGCATCATCGCGATGCCTTCGGTCATTGTCGGCGGACCCGTGATGATTCCGATCCCGAAGAGCAATCCGAACATACAGCTGTACAGAGAGGCGGACACCCTCCTGGTGGACCAGCTCGTCCGCATGGTTCTCGAGTTCGGCGGATTCATCGTCGCCAACGCCGAGGACATCAAGGTCAGCACGGGGCACACCTCCGAGACGATCAATCGCGCAGAGACGGGAGACGCGGAGGTCGCGACCGCGCAGACCGGCAAGGCGTTCTTGTCGCAGCTAGACCCCGCACGGCGCGACGACGTCTTGCATTCGCTCGGCTTCGACGGCGTGCTGTTCACCACGACGTCGTTCGGCCCTCTGAAGTATGGGTTTCCAAACCCCCTCACAGTGGAGGCGACGCTCGTCGACTTGCGGACTGGCACTTCCGTGTGGACGAGCCGCTGCTCGGTGGAGACCGAGCACATCCCCAACATGGATTGGGCGCAACATCGCGCGGCGCGCTGCACCATGGCGGGTGTGCTCGTGGCCGAAGGCCTCGAGCAAGTGATCCGGGAGGCCCCGTGAAGTACTTGGTGGTATTGCTCGCGCTCTCATCGATCGGCTGCGTTCAGCTCGAGCCGCCGCGCGTTGCCGTGTTGGAGCGGCCGGCGACCAAGACGCTGCGTCGCGTGGCCGTGTTGCCCACGAGCTGCGAGACGCAAGAGTGCAAAGGGATCGAGGCGACGATCAAACAGTCATTGGAGTTCGTTGGCTATTCGATAGTCGATATCGACTCGCTCAACATGACGACGTGGAATCGCCTGGAGGTCCGAACTAGCTACACCGGCGATCAGTCGTCGAGCGTCCACGTGGAGCGCGTCGGCGTGAAGCTGTCAGACCTGGACGTCTGGGCGCTGCGCGACGAACTCGCCAAACTAGGAGTGGAGGGTGTGGTCACGTCTCGCGTGATGACGGGACCGGCCTTTGGCACACAGATGGGACCCCACACCGTCGAGGTGATGGTGCGCCTCATGACGCTCGAAGACCTCCAATTGAAGTGGTCACGCGCATGCCGTGTGGAGGTCAGTCTATTGACGCCACCAGTCGCCGCGAACGAGAGGGCACTCCGATGCGCGCTCGCGGAGGTGGGGAAGCCATGAGGCGCGCCGCGCTCGTCTTCTTCGCGTTGGCTTGCAACGCTTGCACGTTCGGGTTCGGTAGCGCGTACACCGGCGAGTGGGTCGCGCGCCGCGAGATCGACTCGCGCGTCTGCGTACAAGACGACAAGGGCGGCTGCGCCGAGACGCGCGAGGTCGTGAACAACGCCGCGCCGCGTGCGTTCGATGGCTTCGTCATGACGCTGCCGGTCGGCGTCTCGGTCGGCAATGAGGGTCGGGTGACTCCGGCGATCTCGTTCATGGGTGAGTATATGAGGGGCTATGGCCCGTTCGCCCTCGGGCTCCGCGGAGGTTCGCACTATGCAGACGAGAAGGAGATGGTCCCGTTGATGCTGGTGGGTCATTGGGGGAACTCGCGGGTCGGACTACACCTCGGCGGCGGCTACAGCGTGCATACGGTCGATGTGAGTCGCGACTCGTCCAATGGCACGTCCAACGACACGTTCGGCGGCCTGTTGGGACTCGACATCGTCCTCGCCGAGACGCTCGGCAACCGCTTGGTGTTGGGCTTCGAGGAAACTTATTGGCGCGGTAACATCTCTCGAGCCGAATTCCACTCGATTGGCACGCAAACCGCTCTGGGCCTCTATTTCTAATTGTCATCGCCTTCGGTGAACGACAACAACGAAGAGGATTGGCTTCGCCAGCTACAACTGACTGAAAAGGACAACGAATGACTATGAGAGCATTATCGGTCTTGGGGTTCTCGTGCCTCGTGGGATGCAGCCCGCAGCAGCCCGCCCTTCACCCAGAGGTAATGGCGGGGACAGGTCGCGCTACTGGGAAGGTGCTCGTCCTATCTGCGCAATGCGGCTCGGTGGAGCAGCGATGCCCCGACAGCTACTCGGACGCCGTCGATGAGATCGTTCGCAGCGGTCTCGAGTTCAACGGATATCCCCTTCTCGACCCCGCGACGCTGCAAGACACGACTCGCTCCCGCTACGAAGTGCACGAGCAGACGGACAGCGACAACGTCAGCAAGTCGCAGCAGTCCCACGATACGCTCGGACTCCGCACTGGCGGCGACAAGAGCGAGACCCACATCTGGCGCGTGACCGAGAAGAAGACCGTCATCCTGGACGGCCCCACGTTCGACGACCTCTCGATCGAGGCTCGTGACTCCGTGATCGCGCGGTCCGGGGCGGGCTCGATCATCACGACGCGCATCATCGTCGGCGCGAACGTGGGCGTGTGGTCGCCCGACCAGACCGTCGAAGTTCAGGTGAAGCTCGGCACCGGCCGCGACAACACGATGGTATGGGCCTCTCGCTGCACCTCGAACTCGAACGAATTCTCGACTGTGAGCGCTGCGCTCGAGAGCGCCACGCGATGCGCGATGATGGGCGCAGTCGGAAAGTAGCCCGCACTTGTCCGCACGACCTGTTGCTACCGGGCCTCCTTCTCGAAGCTCGCCTCACGCGACGTGAGGATCAGGAGGCGAATGTAGACGCCAGCTGCTGGGTAGGCGTCGGGGGCGCCAATGATGAACGGAATGCCGAGCCCAATGCGGCCCGGAATGCCGATGGGTGTCACGTCCGCCCAAATGTTCGGCGCAATGACGAGCGGATTCGTGCGCGCGAAATCCGCGTCCGCCTCGAGGCCGAAGAAGCCGAAGCGGATGTCGTCGGAGAAGGGGCGCATCACGGCGATCTGACCGCGGATGGGGACGTGCGCCGGTGTGCCGCCCGCGCCGAAGCCGAGGCTTCCCCTGAGCGTCCAGCCTGCCAGCCGCCATGCCGCTTTCAGGTCTGCGGCAAATGGAAGCGGAGACTCACCTGGCTGCATCCGAAAAGCGTTGGGGGTGTCATCGACGAAGCGCCCGCCGCACTCGACTTGCAGGTGGAAGTCGTTCGCGAAGTCGTGAATGAGGTTCCAACCTGCTGCACCCCGGAAGCCGAACGCGTTGTCCGACGTCATGCCGAGTTCTGCTCGCGCGCTCGTGAAGCTCGGTTCGAGTCGCACGCCGAGTCCGCTCCAGACTTTGCACTCCACCTCGACGCTGGTTTGTAACAGCCGCGCGCCGTTCCGCCGAGCAATGGCCTCCGAGCCGTTCACGTCGAACTCCACCTCGCCGGGCTCGTAGCCATCGATGTCCGTCACCGTCTCCGTAAAGAGGGGCTCTGCGAGAGGTGGACGGTGAGGGGTATCGTCGCTCGCCGCCGCGAGCCCGCACCAAGTGGCGGACGCCGCGAGCAGCGCAGCCTTGTGAACGAACCGCATGGCCCTACTAATTATCGTCGTCTCCGCATTTTCTACCCTCGACACCGGGTGCTTCGTTGAGCGCTTCGCGTCCCTCGCGCGACACGAACGGAATTGTCGCGCGTCGCCGTGATCGGGTCTGCCCACCACCAGCCGAACACGGCATGGGCTCCCACTCCGAGCAACAACTTCGCTTCCCTTCGGACCTTCGAGGCGCACCGCGCACGCGTGATGAGCTCGTTCGTAAGGTCCATGACGATCGCACGCCAACAACACGTCAATCGCGCGCGCTCGGCCGCACGCTTCGAAGCAGCCTTAGTCCGTTGAGCGTGACGAGAAGGGTGCTCCCCTCATGACCGACGACGCCCCAGGGGAGCGAGATCCAGCGGAGTAGGTCCGACACGACCAGCACGACGATGATCCCGAGCGCGAAGATCAGATTCTGTTTTACGACGCGAAGTGAGCGACGCCCTAGATCGATGGCGTATGGAATCTTTTCCAAGTCGTCGGCAGTGAGCACTACGTCGGCGGTTTCAAGCGCGACATCCGTTCCACTCACCCCCATCGCGATTCCGATGGTGGCTGCAGCGAGCGCTGGCGCGTCGTTCACCCCATCACCAACCATTGCGACATGGCCGTAGCGTTTTCGGAGCTCTTCGACGACGCGAACTTTGTCCGCTGGGAGCAGCCCAGCGTGGATCTCCGTGATGGCGACGTCATGGGCAATTGCATTCGCAGTTTCGGTTGTGTCTCCCGTGATGAGAACGACGTGCTCGACTCCCAATCTACGCAACGCTGCGACCGCATCACGCGCGCGCGGCCGAATCGTGTCGCGCAATGCGATCAATCCGCGAGCGGCATTCGTGCCTACGAGCACAACGGTCTTTCCTTCGGCTTCGAGCGCGCGCTGCTTGGCACGTACAGCGTCTGGCGTTTCCGCGAAGAGCGATGCCTTCCCAACCGACCACGACTGGGCGGCGACACGGGCGCGCGCGCCGGTGCCGGGCAACGCTTGTAGGTCGGTCGCCGCAGTGACGGTGAGCCCTCTGCGTCGTGTTTCGGCGACGATCGCCTTTCCCAGCGGGTGCTCCGAGAGCGTCTCGATCGCTGCCGCCACTTCAAGGAGCTCGTCTGCGGTGGCCTCGCAGAGAGAGACGACGTCGGTGACGACCGGATGCCCCGCTGTGAGTGTTCCGGTCTTGTCGAACGCGACCGCGCGAACACGACCGAGGCTTTCGATGAACGTGCTGCCCTTGAAGAGGATGCCGTTGCGCGCGCCGTTGGAGAGCGCCGACAGTAAGGTAGGCATCATCGCTGCGGCCAGTGCGCAAGGTGAGGCGACGACCAAGAAAATCATGGCGCGATAGAGCGCCTCGCGAAACGTCCACCAGTGCGCGAGCGTCGGGATCGCGAAGACGACGATGGCACCAACGACGACGACCTTGGCGTAGCCGCGCTCGAATCGTTCGATGAAGAGTTGCGCCGGCGGCCGACGCTCTTGCGCGTCCTGCACCAGCTTGATCATGCGCGCGAGGATCGTCTCACCCGCCGGATGGGTCACCACGATGCGCAGGGCGCCGTGCCCGTTGATGGTCCCCGCGAAGACGTCGTCGCCGACGCTCTTGTCGATGGCAATCGATTCGCCAGTGATGGACGCTTGATTCACCGCTGAAGCCCCCTCGACAATTTGACCGTCGGCCGCGATGCGCTCGCCCGGCTTGACGAGCACGATGTCATCAATCCGAAGGGCGTCGGCAGCGACGTGTTCTTCTTGCCCGTCGCGCACGACCAACGCCTCTTCAGGATGAAGGGCCATCAATGCTTCGATGTCGCGTTTTGTTCTCGCGCTCGCGTAGCCCTCGAGCGTTCCGCTCAGCGCGAAGATGAAGATGAGCAACGCGCCGTCGAACCAATAGCCGATGATCGCCGCACCAATGGCCGCAGCCACCATGAGGAGATCGACGTCGAGGTCGCGCTCCTTCACGAGCGTCGTGACGCCCTCGATCGCCTGTCGATAGCCGCCGAGGACGTAGCCAACGAGCAGGACACTGTCGGTGACGACGACGCCCGCGCCAGCGCGATCGGCTAGCCAGCCAGCGAAGACAAAGAGCGCGCACAGTACGGTCGTGATCGCTTCGCCATGATTCTGCCACTGCACCGTGATCGAAGGCCGTGTGGTCGGCGTCGTGAGAGGCGAGGTTTGCGTTTGGACGGTCATTTAGCGCCTCTCATTTCAAATAGGCACGGACGACGTCCACCAACTCTTCGGCAGCACGAGCGCGCTTCGAGTTGGCCTTCTCGGCGGGATCCATCACGTGGAAGCGAATGTGGTCTTCGAGAATTTCGGACGTGAGCGCGCTGAGCGCACCTCGGCAGGCCGCGACGGTGAGCAGAACCTTCGAACACTCGTGTCCCTGCGCGATCGCCTTTTCAACGGCTTCGATCTGCCCGCGAATGCGTCGAACGCGGGCGATGAGCTTTTCCTTGTCACGTAGCGTGTGCATGGGCCTCGCTTGTACAACCATACCCCTCTAGGGTATATAGATGTTGCACGATGGAGGCGCCTGGGTCGCCGCTACGGCGCCCTCGTCATCTGCGTCAGCCCCCTCCGCTCGCAACGCGATGCTTGGGATTCATGGGGTCTAGCGCGGCTTTATGATCCCTCTCTCGTCGTTCGCTATAGCGGTCGGTGAGCCAGTCGCTCCGATCGCGCAGGAGCATCGTGAACTTGTAGAGCTCTTCCGTGACGTCGACGAGCCGGTCGCGGTATGGCGAGTCCCGCATGGTGCCGTCGTCGTGGAACTGCTCGTACGCTTTAGCCACGGAGCTCTGGTTCGGGATGGTGAACATTCGCATCCACCGGCCGAGCAGGCGCAGCGCATTGACGGCATTGAACGACTGCGACCCGCCCGATACCTGCATGACCGCGAGCGTACGTCCCTGAGTGGGCCGGACGGCGCCGATCGAGAGTGGTATCCAGTCGATCTGGTTCTTCATGACGCCCGTGAGAGCGCCGTGTTGCTCGGGAGTGGACCAAACCTGCGCCTCTGACCAGAGCGAGAGATTCCTCAACTCCTGCACCTTCGGATGAGTGTCAGGGACGCTCCCGCACACGGGTAGTTCTCGGGGATCGAAGAAGCGGGTCTCGGCACCCAGTGAAGCCATCACCCGCGCCCCTTCTTCGGCCAGCAGCCGACTGTATGAGCGTTGGCGAAGCGAACCGTAGAGAAAGAGGACCTTCGGCGGATGCGTGGATGAGCGTGACGTAGGCTCTTTCGTCAAGACCAGCGCGTACCGCCTTGCCCAACCTTCCCGCTCGACCAGTGCGGCGACGCGTTGGCGAACCTCTTCTCGAATCTCTCGCACGCGCTCCATGGGCTTGCCGCCCGGATCTTCGAGGGGCCAGTCGTCTCGACGAATGCCGGGTATTGTGGGGCAAGCCTCGCCGCATCCCATCGTGATAAGTACATCAGCGGTCTGCGCGAGCTCATCGGTTAGAAGCTGAGGTTGTGCGTGCGAGAGGTCCACGCCCACTTCCCTCATAGCCGCCAGCACCTCGGGATGTATGCGGGTGCCGGGCTCGGTGCCGGCCGAAATGCCTTTGGCCTTGTCGGGAGACGCGAGCGCATTGAACCACGCAGCCGCCATCTGCGAGCGACCGGCGTTGTGGACACAAGCGAACAAAACGGATTTCATGAAAGCACATCTCCTCGATGTCGACCTATGATCCCCGAGCCGATCACGTTCTGCAGCAGGGTCGGTTGACTCACGCAGGCTTCCTCGCGCGCACGAACGCGCTCATGACGGCTCCGTCAAGAGAGCGCAGGGCCTCCTCGGTCTCGGCGTCGCAACACGAAGTGAACTCCGCAGCGTCTTCTTTGGTGTAGATGCGCGTCGGCTCTACTTCGATATCCTTGAACCCCGCCGCTCGAAGCTTGGCCACGTAGTCGCTCTCGAGCAGCGCGCCTGCGACACAGCCGGTCCAGAGCTCCATCGACTTCTTCGCGGCAGCGGGCAGCTCGCGACGGATCACGATGTCCGACACGGCGAACCTGCCGCCAGGACGAAGCACACGAAACGCCTCGCTCAGCACTTGGTCCTTGTCGGTCGATAGATTGATGACGCAGTTCGAGATGATCACATCAACAGTCGATGCGGGTAGCGGGATCGCCTCGATGTGTCCCTTGAGGAACTCGACGTTCGTCGCTCCCGCTGTCGCCTTGTTCTTCATCGCAAGCGTGAGCATCTCGTCGGTCATGTCCAGCCCATACGCTTTTCCCGTCGGTCCGACGCGCTTGGCCGAGAGGAGAACGTCGATGCCGCCACCCGAACCGAGGTCGAGCACGGTCTCCCCGGCGCGCAGCTCCGCGAGTGCAGTCGGATTGCCGCAGCCGAACGACGCCGCGAGCGCATCTGCGGGCACGTCGCCCGTTTGGGTCGCATCGTAGAGATCACGCGTGATGGGATCGGTGCCGCCCAACCCGTTCGACGGAGTTGATCCGCAGCAAGAGACCTTGCCGCCCTTCATCACCGTCGCCGCCGCTTGTCCGTAGCGCTCACGCACGGTCTCGCGAATGACGACATCGTCAACGACCTCCTTCGCTTCGATCTTCTTCTTGTCCGTCGGGCCGCAGCAGCCGGGTGCGCAACAGGGAGCTTCGTCGGTCTTGGCTTTTTGAACGCTAGGGTCTTTCATCACGGTCTCCTCCGAATTCGGTTGTTACTTCTATAAATCTCGAACTTTGTAAGCAAAAAAAGGCCGTCAGCAGCAGCCTGCTTTGCCCCCGCCCTTGCAGCAGTCCTCCCAGAGATAGTCGGTCAGGACTCGCAACGCGTCGTAGCGCGCGGAGTAGAAATGGAACGTGCCTTCCCCACGCATCGCGAGGAGCCCGGCGTCGACGAGTCGCTTCAGGTGGTGACTCAGCGTCGACGCGGGCATGCCGACGTGCGACTGAATGTCACCGGCCGCAGCGCCGTTCTCCCCGGCTTGAACGATGAAGCGCAAGGCCTTGAGACGCATGGGGTGGCCGAGCGCGGAGAGTGCTTCGGCGTGGCGGGCGAGCTTCGCGGTCACCCACTACTTCTAATCTTCTCGATGTAGAGGTGCAAGGACCTTCTTCGATAAAACTCGAATCTCATGGTCGCTTGCATGACGCTGTGTCTAGCTCACCGAACCTCCGTCGCTAGGTAGAGTCGCGACCGTCGGCGACATCGTGGAGTGCGCTGGCGATCGATCGTGGCCGCATGAAGGCTCGTCCTCCGATGCGAGCCGCGACCCGTCGCACGAGCGGTGTGGCGCGCACCGCGTCGGTCTACTGTCGGTCGCTCTCGGTCGCGACGAGACCACGCTCTATCGCTAGGGCCGGGTCGCGGCTCGCTGACGGAGGGATGCCTTGGTCGAACTACTCCGTCGGAGGAGCGGCGATGACGCGGAGTTGCTCGCATGCATCGATCAAGCAGTGACGGCGCGGGTTGAAGGAATTTCGCCCGCCAGCAAGCTCCTCGAGCGTCTTCGCGCCGCGAGACTTCGGAGATCGCGGCCTGCACTCGCGACGTCGCGAGTATTGGACATGCGAACACGAGCCGAACGTGGTGCTAACCTTGTGAGCGCCGTGCCCGTACGCTCACAAATTCTCTTGATGGCCTGCGTGGCTCTCGCGTGCACATCCACGTCAGCGCAGGAGACCGCCGATGCCACCGTCGAAGACGCCGCGCAAGCCAGCTCCGATGCCCTCGTCGCCGACGCGTCCGATGCGGCTCCACCCGATGCGGCCGCGCCGCCGTCCCCGTCCAAATTGTCCGCCACGGGATTGTTCGCGGACATCGACGCCGGAGCGATCGCATCGGACGTCGTCTCCTTCGAGCCGCGATATGCGCTTTGGTCGGACGACGCTAGCAAGACGCGATGGGTGCGACTTCCGGCAAATTCCGAGATCGATACGACCAACATGGACCACTGGTCGCTGCCTGTGGGTACTCGCTTGTGGAAGGAGTTCAGAGTCAATGGCGTCCGTGTCGAGACGCGAATGATCGAGCGGTGGGGTCCTGGGCGAAACGACTTCATCTATGCGCCCTATCGATGGAACAGCACATTGACCGACGCCGACTACGTGCCAGCCGGAGTGCCGAACGCCAACGGGACAACACACGACATTCCACCCCTCGGTGCGTGCGACGGCTGTCACTCGGGTCTTCGCGAGCACGTCTTGGGCTTCAGTGCGATTCAGCTCAGTCAATCGTCGGGCGCCATGACGCTCGAAACTCTCGCATCACAAGGCCGATTGACCGCCGCGCCGTCCGGCGTGCTCGACGTCCCCGGCAACGCGACCGAGCGTGCAGCGCTTGGCTACCTCCACGCCAACTGTGGCAATTGCCACAACGCGGATGACGGCGTGAGCTTCGTCACCCCGTTCAGCATGCGCTTACTCGTGAGTGACGCAACGGTCGCGCAGACGGGCGCCTACAAGACGACGATTAACGTCATAACGGACGGCTTCAAGCATCCCGGCGTAGACCTTAGAGTGGCGCCAGGCGACGCAGGAGCGAGTGCGGTATACTATCGAATGGCGGTGCGCGGGCTGCCCGATCAGATGCCGCCGGTCGCGACGAAGGTCGCAGATCCAATCGGCCAACTCTCGGTCAAGGCGTGGATTTCATCGCTGCCTCCGTAGGCGACGACACACCAGGACGTCAGACGGTCGCTGACTTCTGCCGCAGGCATATCTGTCGCCTGGCAGTGGCGCACGCGACCAACTGCAATCGCTGCGGCACTACGGCGCAATGAACCCATGTGCAAGGAGGAGATGGACGACAACTACAAGAGCAATACCGCAAGAAGTTCGATGCCTCGCCCGCTACCTATGTGAATGAGCTCGCGACAGACTCATCATCTACTCAGTCGACCAAGCTTCGGCGTTTCGCGCGACACTGCCGCCCCTATTCGAGCACGATGACGTGCGCGACGTGATGCCCCGGCGCCAGGACGATCTCGTCCGTTCGCACTCCGTCGATTTCGACGTGGGCCGTCTTGGATTGCGTCCTCGCGAAGTTCTGCACCACGATGTGGAGCGTGCCATTCGCGTGTCGGAAAGTCACCTCGAAGCCATCCCAAGTGGGCGGGCAGCGCGGCGCGATGCGAAGGATCGACCCCGTCCGCGAGATGCCGATGAGTTGCTCGAGTGCCACTCGCAGCATCCATCCTGCGGATCCCGTGTACCAACTCCATCCTCCCCTTCCCACGTGGTCGGGCGAGTCATAGACGTCGGCAGTGGCCACGTAGGGTTCGAGGCGGTAGCGCTCCGCAGCCGCTCGCATGCTCGAATGCGAAATAGGACTCAAGAGCGAAAACAAATCCCACGCACGCTGACGTTCGCCGGCCAAAGCCAGCGCCCACACCGTCCACAATGCCCCGTGTGTATATTGGCCGCCATTTTCGCGAATGCCGGCTGGGTACGCGCGAATATACCCAGGGTCGGGACCCGCGTCTCGGAATGCAGGCGTGAGCAAACGCATCAAGCCATCCTCTTTGCGCACTAGCATTCTCTCCGACGACGCGAGCGCAAGTGCGGCGCGCGAAGGGTCGCCATTGCCGGCGATAGTGGCCCACGATTGTGCGATCGCGTCCAGTTTGCAATCGTCGCTCGAGTGAGAGCCCATGGGCGAGCCATCATCGAAGTACGCTCGTCGGTACCACTCACCGTCCCACGCGTTCTCGTCCGCCGCTTTGCCCAGCTTGCTCGAGAGCTCTTCGCAGAACCGCGCGTTCACTTCGTCCTGATGCGCCCTCGCGATCGGAAGAAAGTCGCTCGCGGTCTTCGAAAGAAACCAGGCGAGCCAAACACTCTCGCCCCGCCCTTGCCGGCCTACGCGATTCATTCCGTCGTTCCAATCGCCACCACGCATCGTTGGGAGACCATGCGCGCCGAACGCCGTCGGCAGCGTCAACGCGCGGACGCAGTGTTCGTAGAGCGAACCATCAGATCTCGTCGACGGAGTCCCGAAGAGATCCTCTTCCTCCTGCTTTAGAGGTCGTTCATCGAGGAACCGCACGCTCTCGTCGAGAATGGTGGCGTCCCCGGTCACGCGAACGTACTCAGCGGTACAATACGGCAGCCATAGCATGTCATCCGAGCAGCGCGTTCGCACCCCCTGCCCGCTCTCTGGATGCCACCAGTGCTGCACATCGCCCTCCGCAAACTGTCGTGCTGCTGCGCGCAGAATATGCTCCCGCGCAACTTGAGGGTGAGTATTCAAGAGTGCGAGCACGTCCTGCAACTGATCGCGAAACCCATAGGCACCCCCCGATTGATAACACGCGCTCCGCCCCCACACGCGGCAACTCAATACTTGATACGGTAACCAATGGTTCACCAGGGCGTCCAAGCCAGCGTCTGGCGTGTGGATCGTGACGGCGCCCGGCGCGTCGGTCCACACGCGCTTGGCGCGCTGGAGAGCATCGTCGACTTTCTCTGCGCCGGTGAGCGCTTGGATGATCGAGCGGGCCTCCGTCGCGTCCGCAGCGGAGCCCAACAGAAAGGCGACCTCGACCACCGCACCAGGCGCGAGTTCCAACGGGGCGAGCAGCGCACCACACGGATCGAATCCGGCTCCCGTTCGATTAGACAACGAGACTCGGCCGAGCGATGCGGGATACTGGCGTGATGCCGCGGCACCGAGCACCTCTTGGCGGTCACCGGAGTAGCTCACTGCGGTACCTGCGGCAGAAAAGAAGGCCCTGCGCGAGAAGAATGGCGCAAGCGGGTTGCTGGCGAGCACCGAAGACGACGACGCATCCCACTCCGTGACAACCGACAGACGCGTCTTCTCGCGACTGTCGCCCAATACCCACTCCACTATTCCCATCGCAGACAGATGTCTCGGGCGACGGCCACGATTCTCAATGCGCAGACGCGATACCTTGACGGGATGATTTGCGTCGACGAACACTTCGAGTTCACACCTGAGTGAGCCGCGCACATGCTCGAAGACGCTATAGCCCTGACCATGACGCACGGTGAAGTGAGCCGAGGCGCCACAAGGTGAGGGCGCGGGAGACCATACTGATCCGTCCTCGTCGTCCCTGAGATAGATCAGCTCTCCCGAGGAATCTACCGTCGGATCATTGCTCCACGGTGTGAGTCGGTAGCGTTGACTATTCCCGTACCAGCTAAAGCAAGCGCCACTCTCCGAGATTACGGTCCCGAACATCGCGTTTGCGATGACGTTGCACCATGGCGCAGGAGTAGCAACGCCCGGCCCCAATTGCATCACGTACTCGCTTCCATCCTTGGCGAAACCTCCTATCCCATTGTCGTAGAGCAGCTCGGGGCGTGGCTGAAGTGCGACCGCTGGAACGACTGGCTTCGTCGTGGGCACGAAGTCCGCGGGCAGCCTGCGCGCCGCGCTCATGCGACGCAGTTGTCGAGAGAGAGAGCCCCGTGACGCAGGAAGCACTACGCGGGCCGCGCACGACAGAACTTCACGGTCTGCGCTGGAGAGGTCCGACGCGCGGCGTAGAAATACGCCGCCACGTTGATCGAGCCGAGCGTCGCCGGGGCTCGCGTGGATGGCAGAGTGCGCGCCTTCTTGCTGCGGTTGGAGGTATCCGCTCGGTTCCTCGTTGAGCACCACGAGGTCGACGTCGATGCCATTCAGTCGCCAGAACTCCTGCGCCAACAAGACCTCGTGCAACAGGTCGGAGAACTCCGGGTCGTCGATGCACACCATGACGATCGGTAGGTCGCCCGAGATTCCGTGGGTCCACAGGGTCGACGGACCTCGACCGATCGGGACCTTTTCTGAAGACGCGCGCAGCGAAGGATCGGGGAACAGGACGGCAGAGAGCAGACGTTGAAATCGATGCGACTGAACGGCGCTGACGCCAAGATGCTTTAGCTCCACACGCGCATCGGCCCACGCAAGCTCGAACGTACGAGCGACACTATCCGTCGTGGAGTGTGTATCGATGAGCGCCAGTGCCTCCTCGCGCGATGACGCGAGCGCAGTCGTCAATGCAAGCCGCACCGAAGCGCCCGGCTCGAGTGATATCTTCATACGCAACGCAAGGCACGGATCGATCACAGTGCCCACGGTGCCGGACAACGCAGTGCCCATAGCCACGGGATCCGAGGTGCTTCGGCCTCGACCGATGAAGTCCTCGCGTGAGGTCTCGAATTCGAGGCTTCCCCAACTATGCGTGTCCGGCACCAGCAGTTGAACCAACCATGTCTCTTGCTCCCCATCACTGCGCGGGCGCCTCTTGGCCAACAACGCTCTTCGCTCGGGCAAGACCTCTGTCTCGACGAACATGCCGCTGAAGGCGCGGTGCGCGACATCCGCAGATCGGGCCGCGAGCACGACCTCGGTGAACGTCGTCACGTCGACGTCCCTCACAGAACCACTGTGGTTCGTCAGCGTGATCTTTCGCACCTCCGCGACATCTTCGGGAGAGACAGCGACTTCGAGGACCGTCTCCAAGTCACCATCGCGACGGTTGATCTCCACACGATCGATAGCGAACGTCGCGTCGTAACGATCCGGGGTTACTCGCGTGGGTTGATAGCCGGCCGACCATAGTCGTTTCTTGGCGTGGTCTCGGACATACACATAGATTCCACCCATTTCGAGCGACAGGTCTTCGCGAAAACGATTGACATCCAGCCTTCGCCACGTGGTCACTCCCTCTCCCAACGCGGTGACTAGAGTGGAGAGTTCTCCGTGGCCCAACAGGTGCGCTCGAGCGGGTGGAGCACCTACCAGACGAACGTGCTCGACGGCATCTAGCTCCGGCTCAGCGCGCATCGTCTGTAGTTTCGCGCCAGGCACGTCGACCATCGCGGCTCTCACGGGGAGGCGCTCTTGGAGCATCAGCTCGCTAGCGCGTATGCGTGGCTCACGGTGAAAGCGCTTTTGCATGTTCATGCCGCCAAGCACATTGCTCAACGCGACGAGGGTCATGCCTTGGTGGTGTGCCATGAACGTCTTGACGACGACCGATCGTTTGTTCGGTGGCAGGTGGGAAGTGGTGTAGTCGATAGCGTCGTAATAGCCGAACTCACCTTCGCCGCCCTCGCGCGCCAACACCCTCAGGTTGTCGATCGCGAGTTTGGGTTCGACCAGCGCTGCGAGAGCGCTCGCGTACGGCGCGATGACTAGATCGTCCGCGAGCCCTGTTTTTAGGCCCAGGCCGGGGACTCCGAATGCGTGATATTGATAGGTGAGCCCCAAGTCCATCACGTTGTACGCGGACTCGGAGATCCCCCATGGGACGTCGTGCTCTGCGGCGTACGCGCGTTGTCGATGAACCACCGACGCATACGTCTCGTCCAGCAGTGTCCCCTCGTGACGCTGGGTGACTAGTAAGGGCATGAGGTACTCGAACATGGACCCGCTCCATGACAGGAGGGCGCGCTCGGAGGACACGAGTGCGCGGGGGCGCCCCATTCGAAACCAATGCTGCTCCGGAACATCACCCTTGGCGATTGCGACCAAGCTGGCGAGTCGCGCTTCGGATGCCAGCAGGTCATAATGCGAGGCGTCGAGTCGAGCGCTGCTCGCATTGTAACCGATTGAGAAGAGCTCTCGGTCCTCGTTGTAAAGGAAGCGGAAATTCATTTTGTCTGCGAGCGCTGCGCTTCGCTCGCCGAGCCGATCGAGTTGGGCTCGAAGCTTCGCGCATGCCTGCTTGCCGCGTGTGATTCGCTCTTTCAGCTCAGTGGAAAAGGCGTCCGCCGCGGTCCGGCTCGCTACGGTGAGCGACGCTCGTGCGATCGCCGCGTCCAGCTCTCGAGCGCTGCTCTCTAGCTCTGCAGACTCGCTCAACTCCGTGATGGTTCGCGGGCGAGCGATGGCAATCTCCACTTGCCCCCAAGCGCGTTCGACTTCGTCCTGATCGACCCTGACATGCGTGGACTCGAGGTCGACGTACGGCGCAAGCGTACGGACCTCGAAGATGAGCGCGTCGAGCGAAGCGGCCGCGCGCTTAGTCCAATGCTCTCGCTCACTCGGCATCGCAGC
>JAYVYD010000312.1:0-17783 GCA_043784605.1 Myxococcales bacterium
GTCCGGCAGCTCTTCACTCGATCCCCCGATCAACCCTTCGCTTCTGTTGCCAATGCCGGCGGCGCGACGAAATAGATGAGCCGATTGCAGGATGGGCACTGCTCGATCAGCGCCTCACGGCGGAGGCGATGGTAGAGCTGCGGCGGAAGGCGCATGTTGCACGCCTTGCACGTCCCGTCCGTCGTCGAGGCGAGACCGCTACCGCGCTTGCCGCGAACCGCGTCATAGCGCTTGAGCGAGATGGGCTGCACTTTCTTTGCGAGTTCGGCGCGCGTCTTGGCCTTCGCCGTGTGCGCTTTGTCGAGCACGCCGAGCTTGCTCGTGATCGCGCCTTCGGTGTCGCCGAGCTCGGACGCGATGGCCTTCGCTTCGGTCTCCGTGGTTTCGATCACGCGCTTGACGTTCTCCGCGTCGGTCGTCAGCTTGCCGACCTCGTCTTCGCGATCGCGCATCAGCTTGCGGAGCTCTTCGAGCTCGCGCTGAACGGCGTTCGTCTCACGCTCGGTGCGCGAGCGATTCATCTTGTCTCGCGAGTGCTCGATCTGCTGCATCATCGTGCGCACTTCGGTGATGTTGTCGTTCTTCTGCTTCTCGATCGACGCGAGCTGCGCGCGGTCGATCTTCAGCTTCTCTTCGAGCTTTTGGAGGCTCGTCTTGCGCAACTCGAGGGAGCTGTTTTCTCGCGCCAACTCTTCCGCCATGACCTTGAGCTCGGCGTCTATTTGGGCGAGCTCTTCGAGGGTCTGGATCTGCTCGACAACTGTCAACGTGACTCTCCTTGCGAAGCGACGTGTCTCCCAGATCTGGGCATCACGCCAGAGTGGGTGCCGCGGTGAACGACGTAGACGCAGGCGCGGTTTCGCACCGCACGGCGTGTTCGTGGGCCCACCTGGGTTCGAACCAGGAACGGCCCGGTTATGAGCCGGGAACTCTGACCGATTGAGCTATGGGCCCCAGTGTTGTCCCGCCCAGTGTCTTTGGCGATGTGCGGGCTGGGCCATCCGAAGGGGGGGTTGCGGCGCGGGCCGCCGTGGTCGAAGGATGGCACGCGCGGAAGAGTAGACGGTTTTCTCCAGTGCTTCAATGGTCGGCAGGCTCGCCGCAGCGAATCCGTACCAGCGCAGAGCTAGAGACGCCGAGCCAGGCGTCTCCGCCGGTGGCGACCTCCAACCTCGCGTCATCGAGGGAGGGCTCGAAGCTCGGCAGTCCAGGGACGCCAAGCGGCTGAGCTCTCGCCCTGCCGAGAGGGTCCTCGTAGAAGAGCCAAGACGACGAGGCCGCTCGTTGGACGGCCGGCGCCCCGCTGCCAACGCCGCTAAGGACGACGGCGACCGCCGTCTCGGCTCGATCACCTCTGAGCGTGACCCGGAGGATGCGACCGCCGAGGTCGTCGCGCGCGCCCGTATCCGCCTCGTCGTTCGCGTACACGTCGATCGAGTCGTCTGCGGCGAGCAGCAGGTCAAAGCGGCCCACGTGCCCCGTTTCGGCGGTGATGCGCTTGGGTGGAGCCTTCGTGGTGCCGTCGTCCGCTACCACCGCGAAGGCGAGCCATTCGTACGCGCGATGCTCTCCCGGGCTCTCGATCAGCTCGCCGGGCTGCGTGCGCGGTGCGCCGTCTGCGAGCGCCTCGACCTTGCGCTCACTCCACACGACGACCCAATCGGTCTTGCGGCGAACGACGCGCGGCGCGCTCGCGAGCGCACCCTCGGCGGAGAGTGGCAAGGGCACGAGTTGTGAGCCCGGGGTCAAGGCGCTCACCTTGATGCCGCGGCTCGTGTCCCACGCGACGAGCCCATGCGCACCGGCGAAGGCGGCGTCGGCCGCGAACGACTCGGATGCGTCGGGCTCCGCGATCGACCACGCGAGAGCGGCGGACGGCAGCAGCTTGGTGACCGCGAGCGTACGCGACGAAGATGCGTCCACTCGCTCCCACGAGAGCGCGTACGCCTGATCGCGGGACGTCACGAGCACGGGCGGCGGCGCATCGCCGAAGGCCACGCCGAGGGAGGCCCACTCGACGTGATCGAGCGCGAGCCCGGTCACTCCGACCGCGTTCATGCCCTTGCGCACGCAGGAGACGATCACGCGATCGCCAAGGAGTGCGACATCGCCGGCCACTTCACCGACGCCGAGCTTGTCGAACGTCACGGCGTCCGCCGACACCGCGCAACGCGACGGCGCAAAGATTGGTGCCGCAGCCTCGAGGACGCTCTCTTGCTCACTCGCATCCGCGGCGCTCGTACTCGAAGTGCACGCGCGCGAGCAGCCGACACACGCGCAGAAAAGCGCTGCAGCGAACAGCCGAAGCGCGTTCACTCTCGTCTCTCGCTCGCTCGAACGATTTGCTCGATGTGCCCAGGCGTCGTGCCGCAGCAGCCTCCGACGATGCGCACTCCGAGTGCGAACAGGCGTCGCGCACAGACGCCGAAATCCTCGGGGGTCGACGGGTAGACGAGGCGGTCGTCGACGCGCTCGGGCAGACCCGCGCTCGGCACCGCGGAGACGGGAAGGCCAAGCCCCAGCATCGACTCGACCGCGCTCATGCTCATCGGTCCGTGGGAGCAGTTGACGCCGATCACGTCGGCGCCGAGATCGCGCATCTGTTTGCCGATGTCTTCGCAGCTCGTGCCGTCTGCCATGAGGCCGTGCACGTCGACCGAGACGTGTGCGATCACCGGAACCTTGCCGCGGCTCGCGGCCTTGGCGGCGTGGAGGGCGACGCGGAGCTCCCACGATTGCACCATCGTCTCGATGACGAGCGCGTCGACGCCAGCTTCGACGAGCGCCTCGGCTTGCTGCTGCAGCGCGGTTTCGACTCCGAGGGGCTCGTCTTGGCCCGACGGACCGATCGTACCGCCGACGTACGCTCGGTCCCCTGCAGCGGCGCGCGCGAGCTTCACCGCTGCTCGGTTGAGCTCGCGTGCGCGGGCCGACAGCCCGTGATGGTTCAGCCTCCGGCCGTTCGCGCCGAACGTGTTGGTGAGGATGAGCGTCGCGCCCGCGTGCACGTACTCCTCATGGACGGCCGACACGATCTCGGGCCGGCTGACTACGAGCTCCTCGAAGCATGTATGATACAATATTCCGCGCTCGTGCAGGCGAGTCCCCATTGCCCCGTCGATCACGACCGGCTCGGACCGTAGCCTTGTGAGGAGAGGCTGGCGCAGATCCACCGCGTCAGCCTTGCTTGCCCTCGCGCAGCCATGCGTTCTGGACGTCGGCACCTTCCTTCCAGGCGTCTTCCATCTGTCGCTTGAAGGTGTCCTCGATGAGCCCGCCAATCACCATCACCTTGCACTCGATGCTGACATCGATCTCTCGGCGCACTTTCGCTTCACCTAGAGAGACCACCTTGAGCAAGCCATTGACGACGAGCTTGTCGGTGAGCGTGCTCGGGATCATCCTCCAGCGCCACAGCTTGGTCGCTTTGTCGAAGCGGCCTTGCTCCTTGTAGTGGAAGTCCGCGGCGAAGACCTTCAGCAGCGGACCCGGCAACGCGAGCTTGGGCTCGACGCGGATGGTTCGCTTGATCTCCTTCTCTGTCTCGAGTTGCTCGGTCGTCTCGTAGCCGCGGAAGCCGAGCCCCTCGAGGAACAAGCGTTTGTTGAGATCGCGATCGAAGAAGGTCTTCCAGAACTCCTCTTCGCCGCACTCCAAGATCTGCGCGATAACGACTTTTACGGTCATGGTCAGAACCTGCCGAGGACACTCATCCCGCCGACCGTCGGCGTGATGATGGGTGTGAATGTGAGAGCCGTGTCGTCGTGTTTGACGACTTTTTTTGAGCCGAAAGAAGTGAGTAGAAGGAAGGTACCGACGCCCGTCAAGATTACTCCGAGACCTCCCGCGATGCCCATCTGGATGTACTCGCGGTTCGCGCGATCGGCGAACGTGAGGCTCACCGAGTCGGTCACGTGGCACGGTTGAACCTGTGTGGCGCTCACGTCCGTCGGGTTGCCCTTCGCGTCAGCCGTGCACTGCCTGGCGGCGCCGCCTTGCTCTTCCTTCCGATAGCTGCTCGCGTCTCCGGTCGCCGCGACGAGCTCGATGATGCCGTACACGATGCCGCCCACGCCGACGACCATCATGCCGACGCCGATCCATCGCTTCACCGAACTGCCGGGCTCTTCGATGGTCTCGGGGCCTTTGTTACCGCCTCCGCCGTTCAGCTTCGCTTGCTCGGCCATGATCTCCTTGGGAGTCATGTCCTCGAGCGAGATGGAGATGTTCATCGGCGAGTTGTTGGCCGCCAGCTTCATGTGGCGCTCCCACTTGTGCTTGCCCTTCGCCCCCGCCTCGATCACGTGATCGCCTGGATCCAAGGGTAGATCCGAGTCGAGCGTCTCTTTGGGGATTGGCTGATTGTCGATCTTGAGATCGAGATCGTCGGGCACCAACGCCATCGTGAGGTGCACCTTGAGGAGCTGAGTCTCGAGCGCCTTCGCGTGGTCGCGCGCGTATTGACGCTTGCCTTCGTCTTGCTCGCGCTTGATCACGACGAGGTATTCACCCCATGCGCTCGCGTTGCGGTTGTCTTTTTCGAGGCAGGCAGCGAGCGCGAGATGCGTGCCGGTCGTCTCCTCCAGCTTGAGGCTCGCGGAGAACTTCTCGCACGCCTCGTGGAACTTCCCCTGCTTGATGAGGTCCCTGCCCTGACTGAACAGCGCCTCCGATTGAGTCGAGGCAATTCCCTGCGCGTGGGCCACTGAGGGCACCTGCGCGGCGACGAAGCTAAGGGCTGTAAGAGACGCGATGGCGGTCGAGCGGATCGTCATGGGGCCGAGTCTTACCCTAAAAAACGCTTCTACTTGGCGCCAAACGGATCAACGACCGTGTTCGCTGGCTTCGTCGTGGTGGGTGCGGTCACTGTGCGCTTGTCCGAGGGCGCGGACGCGATGGCCGATCCTGGCGGCTTGGTTCCCGCGTTGGTCGCGGTCGCATGCGTGTTGACCGGCGTGCCTGTGGCGACCTTCGCAGTGTTCGTCGGGGTCGCGATCTTTGACGTATCAACCGTCGGAGTCGCCGTCGCGGCCGTGTTTGTGGTCGCCGTCGCGCTCATCACCGCGGTCGGGGTCGTTGTGGGGGCGCTGGCGGTCGCGGTCGTCGAGGTTGCCGTCGACCTGTGGGCCACGACCTTCACGATACCCACGCCGATGAGCCCGAGCACTACGACCGCTGCGAGCGCGATGCCGGCGATCATCGGCGCCTTCCGCTGCTGCGGCGGCTCGCCGGCGGTGTTGCCCCAGCTCCCGTTCGTGCTCGCTTGCGGCGGGCGATTGTGCGCACCGCTGCCCGTGTTCGTACCTACGGGCGCGTTCTGATCGACGTAGGACGGCGACGGCGGGCGATATCCGCCGCTGCTCTGCGCATGCGGATTATAGCCATTCGATGCCTGCGACATCACCGTCGAGGGGCGTGGCATGCCGAGCGTCGACGTGATGCGCTCGACTGACGCGAACGCTCGCCCCGGCGCGCACGGCGCGATCGCTTGCGCGAGCTCTGAGACGTTCTGGAAGCGCTGCTCCGGTGCGCGCACGAGTGACCGGCTGATCGCTTCGCTCAAGACCTGCGGAACGTCGCCGCGTCGATGCATCACGGGTGGCGCAGGCTGCTCGAGGATGGCGATGAAGAGCTCGCCGAGAGTCTCGCCGTTGAACGGAACGGTGCCGGTGAGCAGCTCGTACATGATGACGCCGACCGCCCAAATGTCCGCGCGCGCGTCTACGTTCTTGGCGCTGCGCAGCTGCTCGGGCGACATGTACAGCGGCGAGCCGAGCATGCTCTTGGTCGAGGTGAGCGAGTGGTTGCCGGCTTCCCCGAACGGGTTGGACGCTTTCGCGATGCCGAAATCGAGGACCTTGATCGTGGTCCCTCCGTCCGCGCGACGCGCGAGGAAGAGGTTGGCGGGCTTCAGATCGCGGTGAACGATGCCAAGCGCGTGCGCCTGCGCGATCGCCTCGAGCGCTTGAAGCGTGTAATCTACGACCTCCTCGACGCCGAGCGGACCGTGCTGCTCGAGCCGCTGCGACAGATCGAGCCCCTCGAGGAACTCGAGCACCATGTAAGGGAGGCCGTTCTCCGCGGTGCCGACATCCATCACGCGGCACACGTGCTCACTCTGGATCTTGGCCGCGTTGCGCGCCTCGTTCAAAAAGCGCTGCACCGCCTCTGGATTGGTGACGATGTCTCCGAGCAGGAATTTGACCGCGACGCGCTGGCCCAGCAGCTCGTGCTGTGCCGCGAAGACCGCGCCCATGCCGCCCTTGCCGATGAGCTTCTCGATCCGATACTTGCCGACGATCAGGTCACCGAGCTTCGGCAGGCTGTGGTCTTCGCTACCGTAGGGCGACATCGTCATTGGAGCTGCTCCGATTGGGTCTGGCGAAGCCAATCCTCTAAGTCGTAGGGGTGCGGCGAAGGCGTCATGAGTGCAGACAAGCAACAGCGTACGTTAGAACGCACGCTCTACAAAGGGCCGGCAAGCAATGACGCTGGCTCGTGCGCTTGCGTCGAGGCAACGGCCTCTCTAGCGTGCTTGCCGATGATCGAGAGCTTGGGTCTCCTCGTGAGCGAGAATGCGGCGGACCGCATCGCATACGCCCGAGATCTGTGGCCTCGCCATCACTTGGGCGTGCGTGCGGGTCGCAAGCTGGGCGAGCCTCGCGCCATCGTGTGGCCTCGAAGCACCGAAGAGGTGGTTCGCCTCGTGCGGTGGGCTAAAGACCGCGCCGTTCCGCTCGTCCCGTTCGGCGCGGGTAGTGGTGTCTGCGCGGGCGTTTCTCCGACGTCGGACGCGATCGTCGTCGACATGAAGCGCATGGCGCGATGGCGGAGGTTGGACACCGCCGCACCGTCACTCGACGTCGAGGCCGGGCATATGGGTGTGCCGCTCGAGGAGAGGCTCAATCGCGAAGGCCTCACGCTCGGACATTTTCCGTCGTCGATCCTCTGCAGCACCGTCGGAGGTTGGGTCGCAGCGCGCAGCGCCGGGCAGGCCTCGGGGTACTACGGCAAGATCGAGGACATGGTCACCGCACTCGAGTGCGTGACGGGCAATGGCGACGTCGTCACGCTCCATCACCGCACCACCGGGCCATCACTCGTGCCGCTGATCGTCGGGAGCGAAGGCACTCTCGCGATCGTTACCAGCACGACCCTGCGGCTCCATCCCCTCCCAAAGACGCGCGCGTTCGCCGCGTGGTCATTCCCGTCGACCGAGGCGGGTTGGGAGGCCATGCGCGAGATGTTCCAGCGCGGACTCCGCCCTGCGATCGCGCGCCTCTACGATCCGTTCGACGCAATGCTCGCGAAGCAAGGTTCAGTGAAGAAGAAGGGCATCATCCCGCACGCACCGGGGCGAGGGTCCACCGTGCTGCGCACGCTGCTGCGCAAGCCGCGTGCGCTCAACGCGTTACTCGAGTCTCGCCCGTTCGCGGCGCTCGTCGGTGGCGCGATGCTCGTCGTGATCTTCGAGGGTGCGACGGCGGAAGCGGACCTGCGCGCGGCGGCCGAGATCGCGAACGCAATGCACGGCCACGACGAGGGCGAAGGTCCGGCGCGTCGATGGCTGCTGCACCGTTACTCCGTGAGCTATCGGCAATCTCCGGCGGTCGCGTCCGGTCTGTTCGTCGACACCATGGAGGTCGCCGCGCCGTGGTCGCGACTCGGCGCGCTCTACGAGGGCGTACGGCGGGCGGTCGGGCCGCACGTCTTCATCATGGCGCATTTCAGCCACGCCTACGCGGACGGCTGCTGCATCTACTTCTCGTTTGCCGGAAGCGCCAACGACGGCGGACCTTGGGACGAAGCGTGCGAGCGAACGTACGATCGCACGTGGAAGAGCGCGCTCGACGCCGTCGTCGCAGCAGGCGGCACCATCGCCCACCACCACGGTGTCGGCCGATCGAAGGCCCCACGCATGGACAAGGAGCTCGGCTCCGACGGCGTACGCGCCGTACACGCGCTCAAGCGCGCCCTCGATCCCGCGGGCATCTTGAACCCTGGAGTGCTCGTGCCTCCCGTCTCTCCGTTTCCTTATCCGGAGCCGTGGTCGTGAACCTCGATCGCGTGAGCATGCTCGCGGAGGTCACGGCGAGCGCGACCGTCGCCGACGTGGAGCGCGAGCTCGTGGCAGAGCGACTGACGCTCGGGCTCGTTTCGGTCCCCGATACCACCGTCGCCGATTGGATCGCATCAGGCGCTCCAGGCGCGCGCAGCCCTTGGAGCGATCCGGCCGATCACCTCGTCGCCGGATATGTGGCGACGTTCGAAGGGCGGCGCATCGAGATCCGCCCCGCCCCTCGGCGCGCGACCGGCCCCGACCTGTTCGCGCTCGTCTTCGGCCACGGCGCGCGATGGGCCCAGCTCGAGAGCGCGTGGCTGCGCGTGCATCACCTCAACGGGCGCGTGCCTCGGACGGCGCCGTTTCACGCCCAGCCGCCCCCGTGGACCGACGACGAGGAGCGGCTGGCAAAAGCCATCGACGCGGAGCTGTCAGCCGGGCGGCCAAGATAGCGCGCGACCGCCGAGCAGGTGCACGTGTACGTGCGACACGCTCTGGCCCGCGTTCGGACCGTCGTTGATCACGAGGCGAAAGCCGCTCGCGAGGTTCTCCTGCTGGGCGACCTTGCGGGCCGCGCTCATGAGCTGACCGAGCATCAGCGTGTCTTCGTCCGTGGTGTCGGAGATGGCGACGACGTGCTTCTTCGGGATGACGAGCGCATGCGTGGGCGCGACCGGACGAACGTCACGAAACGCGAGCGTGTGGTCGTCCTCGAAAATGATCTGCGACGGAATCTCACGCGCGACGATCTTGCAGAAGAGGCAGCCCATGCGGCGAGCATACTACGCGCCCACGTAGCGCGAGCTCGGTCGGATCAATCGACCCGTCCGTTGTTGCTCCTTGAAATGCGCGCACCAGCCTGCGACGCGGCCCAGGGCAAAGATCGGCGTGAACGCGTCGCGCGGTACACCGATCGCCTCGAGCAGGACCGCCGTGTAGAACTCGACGTTCGCGCGCAGCGGGCGATTTGGGTGTCGCCGCTCGAGCTCCTCTTGCGCGATCTGCTCGACCTCACGCGCGAGCTCCAGCCGCGCCGAGCTGCGTCCTTCACGAAGAGCGCGAACTTGCGCCTCGAGCACGGCGGCGCGCGGATCGCGTACGCGGTAGATGCGATGCCCCATTCCCATGATGCGAGCCTTCGCGTCGAGCTGCTCGACAATCCAAGCTCTTGCTCCTCCGGCACCGCGCGCGGCGATCGCGTCGAGCATGTCGAGCACAGGTCCGGGCGCACCTCCATGCAGCGGCCCTTTCAGCGCGCCGATGGCGCCAACGACGGCAGACACCATGTCCGAGCCCGTGGACGCGATCACGCGCGCGGCGAACGTGGACGCGTTCATCCCATGATCACTCACGGTGACGAGATACGCGTCGAGCGCGCTCGCTCTCGTCTTCGCACCGCCGAGCATCGCGAGCGTGTCTTCGGCGTGCGAGCAGCTAGCGTCGGGCGGGATCGGCGCAAGCCCCGCGCGAACACGGCTCGCGGCGGCGACGAAGACGGCGGTAGCGCCTGCGATCGCCTCTGGACGCGCGTCCGTCGTCCGCGCGATCGCTGCCCGCAACGAGTCCATTCCGTTCGGGAGCGCGAGCACGCTCAGGTCCGGCACGAGCTCCCACGCCGCGCTGCGTGCCTCGCCGAGCGCGCGCCGCACATCCATCTCGCGGGCGGAATCGTCATGCACCAACATCGCGAGCGCGCGCTCGAACGTCGCCTCCTTGGCCAGCGCCTCCACGTCGCGGCCCGCGATGACGAGCCGCCCTGCCTCGCCGTCCACGTCCGACAGCCGAGTCTCGGCCACAACCACACCTTCGAGCCCATTGTTCATGACAGCCTCCAGACACCGGGTAATCTGGGGCCGAGGCGACATTGATCAACGTTGATTCGACAATCCATGATCTGGAGGTCGTGACCGCGGCGCGCGCGGCGAAGCTGCTCGGCGTCAAGCGCGAGACGCTCTACGCGTACGTGAGCCGAGGGATGCTCAGGCGCGTGCAGCCGGTGGGCAAGCGCGTTAGCGGATATGTCCTGGCGGAAGTGATGCGCCTTCGAGCACGCGCGAATGCGCGGAAGGGCCACGCCGCCGTCGCTTCTGGGGCGCTGCGCTGGGGCGAGCCAGTGCTCGAGACGGCCATCGCGGGCATCGGTGCGCGCGGTCCGCTCTACCGTGGGCGATGGGCCGTTGACCTGGCGAACGAAGGGGTCTCCTTCGAACGTGTCGCTGAGCTTTTGTGGACCGGAGAGCTCCCGTCTGCGACGCCTCGATGGACGCCCTCGCCGCCTCCGTCAAAGGCGAAGGCGCTCGCGGCTCTGACCGCACGCGCGTCCATCCCCGTGAGACTCCAGGTGCTCGTCGCGGCGCTCGCGGCAGAGCACTCGCCCATTTTTGGCGCGTCCGAGCTGCTGGAACGCGATCGTGCGCGTGCTCTCGTCGCGCGGATGGCATCTTTGTTAGGAGACGCACACGGACCCTCGGTGGCGGCGACGTTCGCGCGCGCTCTAGGGCTCCGCGAGACCGCGGCCTCGGCGGTCGACGTGGCGCTCGTTCTCGTCGCGGACCACGAGCTGAACGCGTCGAGCTTCGCCGCCCGCGTCGCGGCGGGAGCGGGCTGCGATCTGCACGCGTGCGTGAATGCGGCGCTGGCGACGGCGTCCGGAAGCAACCACGGCGGCGAGTGCGATCGCGTCGAAGCGTTGATGCTGCAAGGACGAGCCGCGCGCCTCGTTCGTGAGCGCGCCGCGCGAGGGGAGCGGATCTCTGGCTTCGGGCACACGCTCTACCCCAAGGGTGACCCGCGGGCGCCACCGCTTCTCGCGCTCGCGAGGTCGATCTCGAAGAGGTCGGCGGCCGCGTTCGACGAGGTCGCGGACACCATGCAAGGGGAGCTCGGCTTCGCGCCGACGATCGACTTCGGCTTGGTCGCGCTCACGGCCGCGCTCGGAGCGCCTCCGGGATCGGCCGTGGGACTCTTCGTCCTAGGCCGCTCGGCGGGGTGGGTCGCGCACGTCCAGGAACAGCGCCGCGCGGACTTTCTCTTGCGACCCCGCGCCCGTTATATCGGCCCTTCGCCGATCGCCGATCCGTGAGTTCACGCGTCGCGCGACACGAATGTCAGGGGCGCCGAGCCCCGCGAATTGGGGCCACAATTTAGCCTATTTTCGAGTGAATCAGACCCCCGTGTCGACGTCTGTTGTACATGCGAAACCTCTCCTGCTTGGGTGTGTTGGCGATGATCTCTGCGTGCGGCGGGCTCGGGGACGGCTCGGGCGGCGCGAACCCGAACGATCGAACGAACGGCGGCGCGCAAGGCGAGCTGCTGCTGACGGGCGCGATGGAAGTCTCTCCCGACGGCGCGTTCTTGATCGAGCAGCGAACGACCGCCACCGTGCTGGTCGACGTGAAGGCGCAGACCGCGACCGAGCTCGCGCAGCGCGGCGATCGCTTCGTCTTCAGCAAGACGCGACACGTCGTCTACGAGGTGCTCCCGAACCGCGCCGGCATCGTCGCGCTGGACCTCGATCACGCCCAGAAGGTCCTCTGGTCGAGCACCCCCGCCTTCGTGACCACCGCGGGCCCGATGCTCGCGCGCGTCACGGACGACGACGCGACGCTCGTCTTCGGCGACTACAATCGTCTCTTGGTCGTGGACGCCAACACCGGCGTTGTCCGCGGCAGCGTGTCGACGAACACGCTCCCCACCGACATCGCCTTCCTGCCCGACCACAAGCGCGCGATGCTCGTGGGCACCGTGGCGTGGACGGACCACAAACCCGCGACGGAGGTCGTCGTGTTCGATCTCGTGTCGCGCGCGGCGACCTCGATCACCATTCCGAACTGCGACGCGCCGATCGCGCTCATGCCCGATGGCTCTCGCGCGTTCGTCTCCCCTACGTTCTGCGAGGAGGGCAAGGCGACGAACCCGAACGGACAGTGGACCAACCCTGACCCCGTGAGCGTCATCGATCTCGACGCGCAGGGCGGTCACTTCCTCGAGAACCTGCCCGGCTTTGGGCCGGTCGCGCTCGACGCGAAGGGCACCCGCGCAGTCGCGTACCTCGACATTAAGCGCATGGACGCGAGCATGTTCGCGAACAAGGCGCAGGTGCCGAGCGTCCACGGCGACCAGTTTCACCTCATGGTCATCGACCCGCGCACGCTCTCATTTTCGCTCTCGCCGATCGGCAACGCACTCCCGCGCTTCGCGATGACGCCAGACGGCAGCACGCTCTTGGTCGACGCCTCGGTCAAGGCCCTCCGAGGCGGCGCATACGCGAGCGTCACGATCGGCGCGAACGGCCTCAGCGCGGAGGCAGGCGTGTTCGGCGGCCAGAAGTCGCCGTTCGGTGTCTTCGACTTGAGCGCCCTTCAGTACGTCGCGTTCACCGGCCCGACCGCCTCGCTCGACCGCTTCGTCACCACCGCGGACGGCAAGGTGTTCACGCTCAAGCTCACCGCGGACGGGCTCGGCGGAGAGCTCTTTGCACTCGACCTATCGTCGCGGACCTCCACCGATCTCGGACGGAGCCTGCGCGACATCGGTCTGATGCCCGACAAGAAGACGCTCGTACTTCGCATTCGCCTGGCCGCGCTTCTCGTGAACAACCAGAAGTTCTTGCAAGAGGACTACTGCTTCTCCACGGACGGCCTCTCTTGCACCGCGACGATCCACTTCACGGGCCTCACTCCCGTCGACGACTGCAGCGGCCACGACTGCATGCCCTGATCGTTCGTGATTGCGTTCGCCCCAATGGGCTCACTTCTCACGTCAAGCGCCTCAAGTCCGCGGCTCACGCCTCCGGACTTGGCTCGGCATGTTCAGGGGGACTTTGCGAAGATCATGACGAAGCCGTGATCGCGCGGGTGAAACAGCGTCACCTTGTCAGTCCCCTTGCACGCCTCCCAATCGCCGTACCACTCCTGCTTCTTCCAGTTGTCGGTCGGCGCGATGAACTCGGGTACGTAGAGGTCGAGCTCGACGTAGCGGTCGTGTGTGTAGGTGGCGAGCTCGGGGCCGAAGGCCCATGCCGCGAGCTCCGGCGGCGGAGCGAGATCGTTGTGGATCGCCCCGCCGTAGCTCAAGACCAGCTTCGAGGAGTCCGACGCAGACTTGCCGTCACGCTCGCGCAGGGCCTCCAGCTTCGTCAACGTGAGGCGCCTGATGGTGCGTAGAGAGAGGTCGATCGCGTCTGCGCCGGCGTCGGCAATCGCCTGGAGATCGTCGCAAGTCGGGCGGAGCAGGTCGGGGACGATGCCGAGGGCGCGCGCTGCTTCGCCCATTTTTGCGTACTCGTTCTGATCGCTCTCGGCTTGCTTGCCGGTCACGACCTTCTGTTGGTCCTTCACGAAGGCGGTGGTCTTGTTGCATCCGCTCGGTGGATTCATCAACTCCACCAGCAGGTCGCTCGCCTTGCCCTTGAGCTCGGGCAACAGTTGAACAGTCATCCGCTTTGCGCTCGACGCGACGGTCGCCCCCTTCTGCGCGTGCGCCTCTCCGATCGCGAGGACGAGCGGCTTGTCCTCTAGGATCGCGGCAAGCGCCGCTTGCGGCGTGTCGAAGCGGCCGCACTCCATGCTCGCGCCGTCGCAAGGAGCGCCTCCGCGAAACCCCTTAGCGACGATGGCGGGCGGCGCCGCGTCGATTGCGGGCGTGTCTGTCTTTCGTCCGCAAGCGAGCGACGTCACCACGCAGAACACGACGAGAGGGCGATTCACGCAGACAGCTTACCGCTTGCGCTCGGGTTGACCGTGCCCTACTTGCCTCGCCCATGGCGGTACGGAAGAAGGCACTCCTCGTCGAGAACATCCACCCAAGCGCCATCGCGCTCTTGACGCAAGCCGGGTTCGACGTCGAGACGATGAAGACGGCGCTGAAGGCAGACGAGATGGCCTCCAGACTCGCCGGCGTGCACCTCCTCGGGATCCGCAGCAAGACGCAGGTCAGCCGCGAAGCGCTCGCGTCCGCCAAGGACTTGATCGGCCTCGGGTGCTTCTGCATCGGCACCAACCAGGTCGACCTCGACGGCGCGAACGGCCTCGGAATCCCCGTATTCAACGCGCCATTTTCCAACACGCGCAGCGTCGCGGAGCTCATCATCGCCGAGGTCGTCGCGCTCTCCAGGCAGCTCGGTGATCGCTCGCGAGAGGTGCACGAGGGCAAGTGGCGGAAGGTGAGCGCGGGTTGCTTCGAGGTGCGCGGCAAGACGCTGGGCATCGTCGGCTACGGTCACATCGGCTCGCAGGTCGGCGTGCTCGCCGAAGCGATGGGACTGCGCGTCGTGTTCTTCGACATCGCGACGAAGCTCCCGATGGGAAACAACCGATCACTCTCCTCGCTCGCGGAGTTACTCGAGACGAGCGACTTCATCACGCTGCACGTGCCCGCCACCGCCGAGACCACTCGCATGATCGGCCAAGCCGAGCTCTCGCGTATGAAGCCAGGCGGTTACCTCTTGAACGCGAGCCGTGGCACCGTGGTGGACGTGAGCGCTCTCGCAGACGCGATCAAATCCGGCCACGTTGCCGGCGCCGCGGTGGACGTCTATCCGGAAGAGCCCGAGGGCGCGAGCGACGAGTTCGTCTCCCCGCTGTGTGGTCTGCCCAACGTGATCCTCACTCCTCACATCGGCGGCTCCACGGAGGAGGCGCAGGAGATGATCGGGCGTGAGGTCGCGACGAGCCTCGTGAAGCTCACGGCAAGCGGCACGACGACTTCGTCCGTGAACTTCCCGGTCGTCGAGAACCCGATGAGCCGTGGCATGCTGCGTGTGCTGAACGTGCACCGAAACGTGCCCGGAGTGCTCGGCGACGTGAACCGCATCGTGAGCGCGCGCGGCGGCAACATCCGCGGACAGGTGCTCGCGACCGACGCGAACATTGGCTACCTCGTGATGGACCTCGAGCTGCCCCCGACCGGCGAGAGCGACGCCGTCGCGCACGCGGTCGCAGACGACATCGCCAAGCTGAAGACCAACATTCGAACGCGAACGGTCTGACCTCTCCCAGAATTCTCACAGGAAGACGGGAAGACGGGAAGCGAGAGAGATTTCTGGCCGCGGATCCGACCCCCCAAAATCTTCCCGTCTTCACGCCTTCCTGTGACAATTCAGGGTTCCGTCAACGGTCTCGCGGAGGGTGAGACTGCTTGGAGCTTGACGAAGCGCGACGGCATCGAAAGCATGTAGAGATGACGGAGGTGAAGACGTTCGTGGGCGGCGGTGGCCTGGCGAAAAGGACACGCGCTGTTCTCACGGTGCTCTCCGGCTCCGAGGCGGGCCGAGTGCTCCCGCTCTCGCTCACGTCGCAAGCTACGTTCGGGCGCGATGAAGGGTGCACGTACTCGTTCGCGGACGTCAGCCTCTCGCGTGTCCACGCGCAGATCGTCTTCGTCGCGGGCGAGTACATGCTCAAGGACGAGGGGTCGACGAACGGCTCGTTCATCGATGACCATCGCGTCGCGAGGGTCGGACGAATGCATGACGGCTGCCGCTTGCAGCTCGGCAACTCTCTATCGTTCCGCTTCTCGCTCGCGACCGAGGAAGAGGAGGAGGCGCTTCGGCGTGTCTTCGAGGCCGCGATGACGGACGGCCTCACCGGGCTGTTCAATCGCAAGCACACCGACGAGCGACTCGCCGCCGAGCTCGCGTTCGCCGTGCGCCATGGGACACCACTCTCGGTCGTGTTGGTCGACGTGGACTTCTTCAAGCGCGTCAACGACACGCATGGTCACCCCGCAGGCGACGCCGTGCTGCGCGCGGTCTCGCGCGCGATGGCGCAGCAGCTCCGAACCGAAGACGTGCTCGGCCGCTACGGCGGCGAAGAGTTCCTGGTCGTGGCACGCGGCACGGGGAAGGACGAAGGCATGCGGATCGCAGAGCGTCTCCGTGCCAACATCGCCGCGAACCCGATCATCTTCGAAGGGATCACCATCCCCGTGACCGCCAGCTTCGGTGTCGCCTCGGTCTCGTGCTGCGCGGCCCCCGCGACCCGCGAGGCGCTGGTCGCACTCGCAGACGAGCGCCTCTATCGCGCGAAGGAGACCGGTCGCGACCGAGTCGTGGGCGCCTGAAGTGCGTGGGCCGCTCCTCTTCTTCGCGCTCGGGATCGGCGCCGTTTGGGCTTGCTCGAGCAAGCCCGCGTATCCGAAGTGCGCGAGTGACCAAGACTGCGCGGCGCTCGGCAAGCACGACTACTGCCTCGTTGGCGCATGCGTCTATTGCCGCACGGCGATCGACTGCGGCGACCGCGAGATGTGCCGCGCGGGTGCGTGCTCGCCCGATCCCAACCTCCAGCTGAAGGACGGCGGCGACGACGCGGAGCCGGACGCGCCCGAGATCGTGGATGAGTCGATTGTGCCCCGGCGGCGCAACAGCATTCGCATCCAAGACATGGAGTAGCGCTCGAAAGCATTGGACCGCGGGGGGCTCTCGGGTAGATAGCGCACGTGACGACGCGCGTCGGGATCGTTGGAGCGAGCGGCTACTCGGGAGCGACACTCGCTCGCCTCGTGGCGTCGCACCCACGCTGCAAGCTCGTGTTCGTGACGAGCGATCGCTACGCCTCGGAGCACGCCCGCGATCGACTCGGCGGCTTCTTCGATCGCAGGCTGACGTTCTCACCCAACGACGCGGCGATGGACGAGGCGTCGAAAGCCGACGTGGTCTTCCTCGCGACGAGCGCTGACGTCTCCGCGACGCTCGCGCCGCAGCTCGCCTCTCTCGGTAAGCTCACGATCGATCTCTCGGGCGCGTTCCGCCTCACCACCGCGCAGTACCCCGAGTGGTACGGCTTCACGCACCCGGCTCCCGATCGCTTGGAGACTGCATTTTACAGCCTTCCGGAGGTGTTCGGCGCACCGCCCGACGACACCGCGCTCATCTCGAACCCCGGCTGCTACGCCACCGCGACGATCATTGCGCTCTCGCCGGTGCTGGCGGAAGACCTCGTCGACCCGATCGGAATCGTCGTGGACGGCAAGAGCGGAGCGAGCGGAGCCGGGCGCCAGAGCAAAGAGCCGTACTCCTTCGTCGAGGTGAACGAAGACGTGCGCGCGTACAGGCCGCTCACGCATCAGCACACGCCAGAGATCCTGCGCGCGCTCGGGAGGCGCGCCAAGGTCGCGCCGACGAGCTTCGCGTTCGTGCCGCACCTGCTGCCGATCTCGCGAGGCATCCTCGTCACTTGCTATGCGCGCGTACGCCCAGGTGTGGACTCGGTGCGACTCGAAAAGTGCCTGAGATCAGCCTACGGCGAGACCGCGTTCGTGCGGGTGACGGACCCATCGAACGTCACGATCCATGCGGCGGCGGGCACCAACCTCGCGTACGTCGGGGGAACCGTGCGAGACGGGATGGCGGTGATCGTCTGCTCGATCGACAACCTGCTGAAGGGCGCCGCTGGGCAGGCGGTGCAGAACATGAACCTCGCGCTCGGCTTGGATGAGACGCTCGCGCTCGCGTCTCTCTCTCGCTTGTGGCCGTGACGCTATAGAGTGGTTGGAGAGCTCATGGAGAACGTCCCGCGAGGGTTTCGCTACGCCGGCATCAACGCCGGAATCAAGGCCGCTCGTAAGGACATGGCGCTCGTTCTCGCGGACGTGCCATGCGTCGCTGCTGGCTGTTTTACGGTGAATCGCGCACGTGCGGCTCCCGTCAACGACGCGGCGTCGCGCCTCCCTGCAGACGGCATTCGCGCCATCGTCACAAATAGCGGCAACGCGAACGCGCTGA
>JAYVYD010000313.1:0-8928 GCA_043784605.1 Myxococcales bacterium
GCGACGCGCTCAAGACTCACGAGGCAGGCGCCCGTGGCAACGACGCCATCGCGCTCGCTGGGTGTTGGGCTCACGTCTATCGAAAGTTCGAGGAGGCCGCGCCTAATCATCCGCAAGCCTACATTGCATTGAAATGGATCGGCGACCTCTATGACATAGACGAGCGCGCCGCCGGCGACGTCGACAAGAAGAGTGAACTTCGACGCACCGACAGCGCTGCGGTGATTGCCGAGTTGAAGACCTGGTTGTGGAGCCAGGCCTCGCTCAAGACTCCATCGATTGGCAACGCCGCCGCGTACTGCGTCGCCAACTGGGACCGGCTCACGCGCTTCTTGCAAGATGCACGCATCCCCCTCGACAACGACGCCACCGAACGCGGCATTCGCGGTCCCGTCGTCGGCCGCAAAAGTCACTACGGCTCAAAGTCCGAACGCGGCACCCAAGTCGCGTCCGTCTTCTACTCGCTCCTCGAGACCGCAAAGCTCGCGGGGGGCGACCCCGCCAACTACCTGCGCGAGGCCGCACTTGCCGATGCTCGCGGCGCGGTCTTGCTCCCCGCCGACTTCGCGCCCTGAGCTTCGCTCCGCCTGTCAGAGCAACGCGATCGGGTCAATACGGGGCGGGGCGAGCACTAACGGTCGTTCCGCACGCTCTGTGACTTGATCACGCGTGCATACCCCGAATAGATGAATGAATGAGTCGTCGATCTGGCGGGTCGCACTCGCGGGCGCGTTCGGAAAAGCGGGATCAAGTGTTACGCTATTTGCGTGGTCCGACCGCCGCGCGCGCTGTAGGTTCCCCACCTCATCCCAGTTGAACAAAGTATCGCTGGGAGCACTTCTGGTTTGCAGCTGACGCTCCGCCGGTCGCGCAGCTCTCGCCCGTTCGGTCGACCACGAGGTCTTGCAGATTGCCTGCCTGATCGTACTGAGCGAACGCGACTCACCCGCTCCCCCGTGCGAGCACGGAAAGGTTACTGCCTTCGAGGCGCGCGCTCGCGTGACCGCAACTGATGTCGTGGCAGTGCTTGAGCGCACGCGCGACATGTTTGCGTACTTGCGTCGTCGGAAGATGCTCGCGCCTGGCGACGAGGATGATGAAGCGAGCGAGCCGGACTCCGCTCGCGTCCTCCGCAGTGGTGGGCACGACGCCACCGGCGGTGGCACGAGATGACAGCGTACTCGCCAGGGTCACCGACCCCAAGACCCTCGCGCGCGACCTACGCTCGCTTGGAGAGCCCACTGCGGCGTTCGCCCCAAACGCCCGTTCGCAGCCTCGTACCGTTCCGCGACCTCGGGAGGCCCCTTCGATTTACCTTCACTCTCGCGGCGTAGAGGCCTGGTCTTCGGCGAGAACGTCCATATACCTCCCCTGCGGTTTCGACCGTCCGACGGTGCGTCCGTGGGCACAACTCGGTCTCGTCATTCGGCGAGCCGAGCTCATATTTCCAGACAATCGGAGCATTTCCATGCATGACATTATCGACACGGCCGTTGCTGCGGGCTCTTTCAAAACCCTCGCCGCGGCCCTCGGCGCGGCCGGTCTCGTTTCGACGCTCAAAGGCGCCGGACCGTTCACCGTCTTCGCGCCCAGCGACGAAGCCTTCGCGAAGCTCCCGGCGGGCACCGTCGACGCGCTCCTGAAGGACATTCCTAAGCTCAAGGCGATCCTCACGTACCACGTCGTCGCGGGGAAAGTTCACGCCGCCGACGTCGTCAAGATGGACGGGAAATCGGCCAAGACCGTCAACGGCGCCGAGGTGAAGGTCACCACGGCCGGTGGCGTGAAGCTCAATGGATCTTCGAATGTCGTCAAGACCGACATCGAATGCACCAACGGCGTGATCCATGTGATCGACACCGTCATCATGCCGCCGAGCTGAGCTCGACGACGGTTCGGTCGCTCGGCGACCGAGCCACTCTATTGACGTCGACGCCGCCTCCTTAGCCGGAGCGCGGCGTTTGCGTTTCTAGCAGGCTGCTGAAAAGAGCCCGCTTGAAGGACGACAATAGAGTGATGAAACTTGCCTTCGTGAGATGCGCGGGGAGAACACGGCGCAGTCACACGTCTCGGTACAAGCAGTCCCCTGCCCTGCCCTCGCCGAGCAATTCTCGCGCGTAGCGGTACTCGGAGTTAGCCGCTTTGCCGCAGCCGACCGCGTAAGCGAGAGTGCCCGACGTACTCTGCGCCTCATTCAGTTCAATCAAGTAGGGCGTGACGAAGATGTCCGCTGCGCCGACGCCATCGCTGACGAGCCGTCCCGAAATTGGGCTTCTCGAGGACCAGGATCGGGCGAATGAGCGTCGACTTTCCCGCGCCGGAGTCACCGACGACGACGAGCGTCTCACCGCGGTCGACGTGCAGCGAAACGTGATCGAGACGTTCCCCATCATCGCATCCCTTACATTCATCTTGGCGAGACTGGCGGCGCACGACGTATGCCATCGACGGCGCTCAGGCGAACAGACATCTCAGGGAGCAAGTAGTTCGGCTCGACGTAGGCGAGATCGGACCGCACGATTTGCACGAAACACGCAGCCTGTTCGCGGAGCGCTCGAGCCGGAGGCAGGCAGCAGAGTCCTGAAGCCGTGTGACTTCGGCTTTCGCATTCACCTCCGGTTGTGACGTGTAGGCCTTTCTCAGGCGCATCATGAACGGAGCGCGAGCGGAGGCAACGCCGAGGCCTCGCGCTCGAGAATTCTCGTGATGTGTCGTCGAGGCAGAGATCGAATTCGGCGCGAAGCCCGCGGCACGAGCACTGCAGGGGAAGCTGTGAGGGAGACAGCCACCATGATGCCAGGGACTACCCATTCGCACGACGCCACGCTCGCCCAGCTCGCCTCGTTTTGCCGCGGAGAGATGAGCGCCGTCGAGACGTACGATCGAGCGCTCGCAAACGCGATGATGAAGCCGTTCGAGGTCGTACTCACACAATGCCGTCAATCGCACGCGCACCGCGTGACCAAGCTCATCGAGCGCATCGTGATGATGGGCGGACAGGCTCCGCAGTCTTCCGGTCCGTGGGGCGCTCTCGTGAAGTTCTTCGACAACCTTGCCGAGGGAACCCACGCGCACGCGGTGGTCTCCATCCTAGAGGACGGCGAAGATCACGGCTCGCGCGACTATGAAGCCGACATCGGCAAGCTCGATATCGACACCCAAGCGTTCCTTCGATTGCACGTCATCCCGCACGAGGCAGAGACGCGCAAGCTCATCGAGTCGATCAAGTTCGAACGCAACTGAGACCGAGGCGACTGTGTGACTGCGGAATTATTTGTTTTGGCCGCAGTTATGGCGACGCCCGTTGCTACACCAAGGGTCCATTGGAATGATGCGTAACCAATTGTCGAAGTGTGAGATGGATCACTCAGGCTTCTTGCATTCATGGATAGGCGATGTGGCCTAGTGGTCGCATTAACCGCATCTTCCGACGACCATCGATCTGGATCGGGCTCGGGATCGTCGTAGTGATCGCGGCCTTCTTCGCGGTCCGGGCGCGCGGGCCAAAGGTGCACGTCGCGGAGGTCGTTCGCAAGGACCTCGAGCAGCACCTCGTGGCGAGCGGTCGGGTCTGGGTGCCGACGCGCGTGCAGGTCTCCGCGCAGACTCCGGGCCTGGTGGTCGCGGTCGCCGCAGCGGAGGGACAGCACGTCAAGGCGGGCGATCTGCTCGTGCAGCTCGACGACGCCGAGGCGCGCTCGGCCGTCGCTCAAGCGAAGGCGTCGGTCGATCAAGCCATGGCGCGCGTCGATCAGCTTCGCCGAGTCGGATCGATCGTCGCGAACGAGAGCCTGCGTCAAGCGGACGCGAACCTCGAACGCACCGAGACCGATCTCGATCGCGTGCAGAAGCTCGCCGGCATGGGCGCGGTCCCGCCCGTGCAGCTCGAGGACGCTCGTCGGGCCGTCGACGTGGCGCGCGCGCAACGGACCGCGGCGGAAGCGCAGCAGATCTCGGCGGCGCCGATGGGCGCGGACTCTCGCGTGGCGCTCACGGCGCTCTTGCTCGCGGAGTCCCAGCTCGCAGGAGCGAATGTTCGCCTCGCGCAGACCAGGATCACCGCGCTCCAAGACGGCGTCGTGCTCACGCGCTCGGTGGAGCCCGGAGACGTCGTGCAGGCCGCGCGAGCGCTGCTCGTGCTCGCGGCCGACAGCGACACGCAGCTCGTATTCCAACCGGACGAGCGCAACCTCGCGTTCATCGCGTTGGGGCAGAAGGCGCGCGCGTCGGCGGACGCGTATCCCACGCAGACCTTCGAGGCGGAGGTCTCGTACATTGCGCCCTCGATCGATCCGCAACGAGGCAGCCTGGAGGTGCGGCTGCGCGTGCAAGGCGCGCCCACTTTCCTCAAGCCGGACATGACGGTGTCGGTCGACCTCACGGTCGCGCGCAAATTCGGGACGCTGACCGTGCCGAGCGACGTGGTACGCGGCGCCGCGACGCCCAAACCATGGGTGTTCTCCGTGAGCGACGGGCACGTCACGCGGAACGACGTCACGCTCGGGATCCGCGGCGAGGGCTCCACCGAGATCCTCTCAGGCGCGCCGGAGGGCGCGTCGATCGTGATGCCCGACGGTCAGATGCTCGTTGCTGGACAGCGCGTGCGCGCGGAGCACGACTGACATGCCGTTCGAGTGGTTCGTGGCGCTACGCTACATGCGCGACGCGAAGGGGCAGACCGCGCTGATCCTCGCCGCCGTGTCCGTGGGCGTGAGCGTGATCGTGTTCCTCTCCGCGCTCATCGACGGCTTGCAAGTCTCGTTGATCGACAAGACGCTGGGGTCGCAGCCTCACGTCACGCTCACGGTCCCACGCGAGGCTCCGCGCCCTCTTGTCTTCGACACTGACACGCAGGTGATCTCGCGCACCATCCAGCCCTCGCCTCAACGCCTTCGCTCGATCGACCAGTGGCCGAACGTCCTTCGCGATCTCGATCAAGTCCAAGGCGTCATCGCTTCGTCGCCGATGGTCGTCGGAGCCGGCTTCGCGGTGCGCTCCGACAGCAAGAGCCCCGTGCTCATCCGCGGTGTGGACCCCGAGCGGTTCCTCTCGATCATCGACATCGAGAAGAAGCTCGTCTCGGGCCACGTCGACGTGAGCGGCGGGAAGGTGATCATCGGCTCGACGCTGGCGTCCCACCTCGCAGTAAGCGTCGGCGACAAGATCCACCTCACGACCACCGAGGGCGCCGACGACGTCGTCACCGTCGCGGGCATCTTCAAGCTCGGCAACGAAGCCGTCGACAAGACGTGGGTGCTCACCTCGCTGCGACACGCGCAGGCGCTCTACGCGCTCCCTGGGGGCGTCACGACGATCGAGGTAAAGGTCGCCGACGTGTTCGGCGCCGAGGTCATCGCGCAGGAGGTGAGCCAGCGCACGGGGCTCGAAGCGAAGAGCTGGATGAAGCTCAACGCCGAGCTGCTCACCGGACTCTCCGCACAGAGCAACTCGAAGAACATGATCGAGTTCTTCGTCGTCGTGGCGGTAGCGCTCGGCATCGCGAGTGTGCTCATCGTCTCGGTCGCCCAGAAATCGCGAGAGATCGGGATCCTCCGTGCGGTCGGGACGCCACCTCGACGCGTGTTGATCATCTTCTTGATCCAAGGCGGCGTGCTCGGTTTGCTGGGTTCGATCACCGGCTCGGGTCTCGGGGCCATGTTCGCGAAGTTGTTCGAGAGCATGATGCTCGAGCCCGACGGCTCGCCGCGCTTTCCGATCCGCGTGGACGCGCAGCTCCTGTTGTTCGCGACGGTCCTCGCGACGGGCGTCGGGCTCCTCTCTGCAGTGATCCCCGCACGACAAGCCTCGCGCCTCGATCCCGCCACGGCGATCCGCAATGGCTGAGGTCCTCTTGTCTGTAGAAGACGTCGTGAAGGATTATGGCGAGGGTGTCGTCACTCGAGCGGTCGCCGGCGTCTCGCTGCAGCTGGCCAAGGGCGAGTTCGCGGCGCTCATCGGACCTTCCGGATCCGGCAAGAGCACGTTGCTCAACCTCATCGGCCTGCTCGAGCGCCCGACGCGCGGTCGCGTGGTGCTCGACGGGAAAGACACGAGCGGGCTCGACGAGCGGGGCCTCACCGCGATGCGCGCACACACGCTCGGATTTGTGTTCCAGTTCCATCATCTATTGCCCGCGTTCACCGCGCTCGAGAATGTGATGCTGCCCGCATGGGGAGACGAGGGCTTCCCATCGTCGGAGATGGAGTCACGAGGCAAGGAGCTCATCGCGGCGGTCGGCCTCACCGATCGCATGAACTACAAGACGACCAAGCTCTCCGGAGGACAGCAGCAGCGCGTCGCGATCGCGCGCGCCTTGTCGCGACGCCCAGCGCTCGTCCTCGCCGACGAGCCCACGGGCAACCTCGACAGCGAGTCGTCGAACGAGGTGTTCGGCTTGTTGCGCAAGTTCAATCGTGAGCTGGGCACCGCTCTCCTCATAGTGACTCACGACCCCCGCATCGCCGATCGCTGCGATCGCGTCATCGAGCTCATCGACGGAAGGATCAGCTCGGACCGCGGCGTCGAACACTGATGTTCTCCGTGAACATGCGGTTCGCCGATGCGCTCGACGGTCGCTCGGTCCGGATATGGATCTCCGATCGAGAGCCCACTGCATCGTGGGGCGCCGATTCGCCGATGACCTTCCTACTGCGAGTCGTGCTTGCACTCCTCACGGCAATCGGCGGCGCGTTCCGGGCTTCGCTCCGTCCACGAGCGAGCCTCGTGGCTGCGGGTGACGATCGGACACCTCGGTACTGGGATGCTTGCTGAGGGATGGTTGTTAGGCGGCTGATCAACTTTTTTGGCTGAACGACTTTAGTGGGGGCCGCAGCTCATAGTTCGACTCACCATGAAAGGCGTGCTTGTGCAAAGAGAGCCGCGCCAGTTCTGTGTGATGTGGCATAAGAGTCGACGCTCGATCATATTTCCATTTGCTGGTGCCAAGGAGGCCCCGGACGTCCATTGTCGTCGACCGTCGACCCGACATCCGCGTGGTCTTGAACGACGCCCATCGTCTCGACCGCACGTGCCGGAGAACCCGAAGGAGCCCAGTAGTGCAAGGCGTTGGCGCCTTTGCTCGCTCACGGAGTGGCGCAGTCCATGCACCTTTGCAGACATGTCCACCACCTTGGCCCGTGCAGTCCTATGAAGTCTACGCGCTCGGACGCCCTCGTCTTCTTCGGCGCTACGGGCGACCTCGCCTTCAAACAAATCTTCCCCGCATTGCAGGCCCTCACGCGCCTCGACCAGCTCGAGATGCCCATCGTGGCCGTGGGCCGCAACGACCTCACGCAAGACCAACTCCTCGCACGCGCGAAAGAGAGTGTCTCGAAGGACGGTGCCTTCGACGCAGCGGCGTTTGCCAAGCTCTCCAAGCGGCTCCGCTACGTCAAGGTCGCCTACGACGACGCGACAACGTTCGCGCGCATTCGCGACGCGATTGGAGACGCGAAGCATCCACTCCACTACGTAGCGCTTCCGTCAGAGGTCTTCGAAGCGGTCGCCACGAACCTCGCGAGCGCTGGGCTCCACCAAGGTGCGCGCCTCGCTCTAGAAAAGCCGTTCGGACATGACGGCGCGTCCGCAAAAGCCCTGAGCGAGAAGCTCCATCGCTTCTTCCCGGAGGAGGCGCTCTTCCGAATCGATCACTACCTTGCAAAGGAGTCAGTCGAGAATCTGATCTACTTCCGCGCGGCGAACCCACTCATCGAAGCAAGCCTCAATCGCGAGCGCGTTGAGAGTGTGCAAATCACCATGGCGGAGTCTTTCGGAGTGGCAGGCCGCGCCAAGTTCTATGATGCGGTGGGCGCCGTCCGCGATGTGTTCCAGAATCACCTCCTCGAGGTCGTCGCGTGCCTCACGATGGAACTACCGGCGAATACGGGACATATGGGGCTGCGCGCGGAACGTAGCCGCTTGCTCGCGGATGTTCGGGCGCTGTCGGCGGCCGACATCGTCTGCGGGCAGGCTCGCGCATACAAGAGCGAGGAGGGGGTCCCTCGGGGCTCCACCACGGAGACGTTCGCGGTCCTCCGCCTCTCAATCGACTCACCGCGGTGGAGAGGCGTACCTTTCTTCATTCGAGCAGGTAAATATCTCCCAGTGACCGCGACCGAAGCGACCATCCGATGGAAGCGCAGCGAACGCGCGGTCCTCGAAGAGCACTCTCCTCCCTCACACAACTACGTTCGCTTTCGTCTCGGACCGGCGGTGGTCATTGCGCTCGGCGTCAATGTGAAGCGCGACGGCCAAGCCCTGATTGGTGATGAGAAAGAGCTCGTTCTGCGCCGCACCGCGTGGCACCAAACCAAACCCTACGAGCGCCTCCTCAATGACGCGATCGAAGGCGACCCGACGCTGTTCCCGCGAAGAGACGCGGTCGACGAATCGTGGCGAGTTGTCGATCCCATTCTCGGCAAGACAAAGCCGTTCGAATACGAACCAGCCTCGTGGGGTCCCGATGAAGCCGCGCACGTTCAGCCTGAAGGAGGCTGGTTGCTCCCGACCGACGACACTGAGGCCGAACGTCTGGAGCCACTATGATGCGTTACATCTCTTCGCGACCCATCGGCTTCATCGGTGCAGACGCCGGCGGCAAGTTGCGCTCGACTAGCGCGTTCGCAGCTTGTACTCGCGCCCGAAAGTCCTACCCTCGACGTCAAGACGGGAGGCGACCCACATGCTCTGGTGCATCAACGCGGAAGCGCGACGAACGTGGTAGACGAAGAGTCCCGCGTGGACGACACGCTCGACGGGTCCTTCCCCGCGAGCGATCCTCCGTCGTGGACGCTGGGAGTGACGTCGGGCATGAGAATCGAGACGGACTCCATGGGTGCCGTCGAGGTCCCCAATGACAAATACTATGGTGCGCAGACCGTTCGGTCGCTGATCCATTTCGACATTGGCGACGGAGCGTGGCCGCGCGAC
>JAYVYD010000314.1:0-5943 GCA_043784605.1 Myxococcales bacterium
CACCGCAGGGCATCACGCAGACCATCATGGTCGGCGGACAGACAGTGCCCGGAGTCGACTGGGATCCGTATCGCACCGCCGCGGCCGGCACCTCGTGCACGGAGGTGAGCCGAACGCCTGCGCCCAACATGATGGGTACGTCGTTGGCGATGGGAACGAACCCGGTCGTCACGTCAAGCACGAGCGCGTTCGATGGGGACGCGTGAGCCGTGCCGACGAGCAGCAGGGTCGCGAGCGTGACCTTGAACACGCGCTCAGAATACGCGAACGGTGCTCACACGCGCTTGCGGCTCTCCTACGCCCATCTCGCAGCGATAGCTGATCTTCCACTCGCCCTGCTCGGAGGGGGACTCGTCGAGCACGGTGTAGTCGCCCTTGCACTCCTTGCGGAGGAACGCGTCTGCCGCCTCGTGCACGTGCTCCGAGCTGCCCGAGAGCGCGATCTGTCCGTGTGCCCCCGTGCGCGCGACCACCCGAACCGACGAGCCCCCGCACGCTGCCGTGAGAGCGAGGACCAGCGTGAGCGCAATGAAGGAGGACGACACGGTGTCCCCTTATCCACGCGGCGTGCCAAGCACTGCAGACGACGTTCGAGGCGCTTTCCTGGCGGCGATCGCCCACTGTCGCGTTTTCTCGGTCCTGCCCCGTGAACGAGTCTTCACTCTTGCCCATGAGAGTCGCGAGCACGGTCACCCGATGATCCACCTCGTGAGCACTCACGATCCGGTCCCTGAGACGACGCTCGGGCGCACAGGCATCATCACCTCGAAGCTCGGTCACGCGGGCTCCTATGGCATCGACGCCGACGCGACCGAGCGCGCGTACCACGAGCTCGGCGTTCGCTACTTCTTCGTCACACCGCGGATGAGCGGGTTGTTCGAGGGCGTAACACGGCACTGTCGGCGCACGCGCGGCACGACAGAACGACCTACGGCGGGTCGGGGATCCCCGACGGTGGACTCGTCAAGTACAAGCCCGCGAGGCCGCCGACTCCTTGTCCGCTCGAGATGGTGCCGAGCAAGACGTCCTCCGCGCTCAAGGCGCCGTTCACGCGCAGCGCGCCTTGCGCGTCCTTGGACCATTGAGACGTCAACCGCGTGTTGCGCAGCGTGACCACTGGGCTCGTCACGAAGACGTCCACAGGGAGGTTCACGAAGTCGGCGGTGCCATCCGCACGATCGACCACGCAGCCCGTGGTGGTGAACTGGAACGTGACGGGCGAGGTCGCGTCTGCGATGAAGTCGGGATACTCGTCGACGCTGCCCGCGCGCTCCGACGGGACCACGCAAGCGGGCGCAGGCAGCAGTCGGCACGACTCGTTCGACTTGCACGGAGTGGGGCAGCGATTCGGATCCGGATCGCGCGTCGCGCGGACGAACTGCGCCTTGAATGCGCCAGTCTGCGGGTCCACGTGCATGCTCGCGAAGAGCTTCACCTGCGTGCCGACTGGCTGCTTCACGTCAATCAAGAAGAAGTACTTGCCGTCCGTGGGCAAGAGGAGCGAAGGCTTGTTGCAGCTCAACGCGAACTTGTAACCGAAGACGATCTTGCGCCGCACCTGCGTGGTCGTGCCCGCCGCGTCTGCGAGACCCGCCTCCACGACGAGCACGAGGCGCGGCGTGATCGGCATCGCCGTCTTGGGCGTGATGGTGGCCGTCTGCCCATCGGCAGAGATAACGAGGTCACCGCCGAAGTCGGGATCGCCGTCCGTGTGCGAGAACAAGAGAGAGAGCTTGCCGTTGGGATTGCCAGTCTCGTCCGCGAGCCGCCCACGGTCGTCGATGAGGTAGCGCGCAATTTTGAGGTTGAGAGTCTTCGGATCGAACGGCTTGTCGAACGAGACGACGATCGGCGCGTTGGGATCGCTCAAGAGTCCCGCGCTCGAGGCGTCGAGCCGAGGCTCCGGCGGGCCGTCGTAGACGTCGCACGCGACGAGCACGATCAAGGCGAAAAACAGGGAGAGGATGCGCGTCATGGTCAGAACCAGAACGTCGTGCGCCCTTGGAGGAGCGAGCTGCGAACGGCGTAGCCGTCTTTGTTTTGAAGTGCACTTCCGGGAAAGAGCACGGCGCCCTCGAGATCGAAGATGAAGTGCTCGGCGAAGCGCCACTGGAATCGGGCGTCGAGCTCTGTGCCGTAGTAGCCGCCGGGTTTGCCGCCTGCGAAGTTCACGAGGTCGTCTTGGATGTTCACGCTATTGCGATTCTGCAGGGACGCGACCGGGTTGATGAGCGGCGAGGACGCCCAAGCGAACATCACACCGCCGCGGAAGAGGAGATCCTTGTGCGGACGCAAGTCCACTTGAGGAAATAGTGTGAACGCGTCGGTCATCGCGCCTTTGGTGTCTATGGCAGTGGTCGGGAACGTCGTGGCCCCGAGGCGCTTCAAGAGCTCTGTGCCGGCCGCGGCGGCGCGCGCGGTCTGGAACGCGAGCACGTGTTTGAATAGCAAGAGCCCGACGTTCGAGTCCTCCGCCCACACGAACTGCGTGAGCGCCGCACGCGCGCGTGGGTCGTCGCTGCCGGAGGCGTAGTCGCTCTCCAGGTAAAGCGAGAAGAGCTTGTGATCGTAGCGCACGACCCCGCGAAATCCGCCCTGCAGGACGCGTTGATCCGCGGGCGGATCGTTCGTGATCTTCTGGTACGCGACGCTGATCTCGCGCGTAACGCCGACATTGAGCGCGGCGTCGAAGCCCGCCTTGAACGGACCGAACGTGGAGTATGCGCGCGAGCCGAAGCTCTCGATCGCCGAGCCGCTCGACCAACGGTGCGCGTAGTACGCGTTCAGGAAGAGATCGCTGCCGAGCGGGTGGGTGGGCGCGAGGAAGCGGAAGACCGTGGAGATCTGGTGCACGTCATCGCTGAACGCCTGGGGGCTGCCGGTGACGTAGCGATCGTACGTGATGGCCCAGAAGAGGCCGCGATCGGCGCTCTTGTCACGCTTGCCAACAGCCTTGAAGGCCTCGAGCGGCTTGGTCGCGAAGAGCGCGCGATCGACAATGCTCCCCGTGCGCGATACGCCGAAGCGGTTGGGTCTCCCGTCGCCGTCTGCCGCCTGCACGCCCATCCCGTCGATCACCGGCATCCGACCGACGCGGAGCACGCCGATGGGCAGCACCACCTCGCCGAACGCGCGCCTCACGTTGATCGGCGCCGAACCGCAGAGTCCGTATCGATACGCGTCCGACGAGAGAGGATCGCCGGCTCCGTCGTAGCTCACGCAAGGGACGGACTGGTTCGGGTTGCGCGCGTTGATGTGCGCGCCGGAGTTCGGTGCAGGGCCTCCGAGGAGCGATCCGTTGTCGCCCCAGAGCACGCCGTCGAGCAGGTCCGCGCTCGTCACGAGCTTGACGGTGTCCTGGTAGTCCACGGCGAAGTCCGCGCGGAGGCGATGCTCCAACCAAGAGATGTGACGCGCCGTCTCCGTCGTCGGCGACACGTTGTGAATGTACAGCTCCTGCGCGCGATACTCCGCGCCCGCGCGAAATCCGAAATCACCAAGCGGATTTCGTCGCCACGCGCTCGGCGGATCCGTATCCGTCCACGGCTCGGTGACGCGAAGCGGATAGCGCGGAGACACCGCGGGCGGAGGCGGAAACATCGGAGGCGGAGCCGTGGCCGTCCGAGTTGGCGAGGGATCTGGAGTCGGCGGCGGATCCGAGTCGTCGGCCTCGGCCAAACGCGAGGACATCACCAAACACAGCGCAGCGGCCGAGGCGACCCTCAATGCTTTTCCTTCTTGAAGAACGCGCGCTCCACGACGCCGATCGATAGATCGATCGCACGCAGCTCTTGTATCGCGTAGACGCCCTGCTCTGGAGCGTCTGCGTTCATCGCGATGGGCAGCTTGAGATTCGGATGCACGGGGCTGTCGTAGTCGAGCAACAACTTGCCTCCCGCCCCGACGTCGATCCTCACGCGGAAAGGGGTCGGGTCTCCAGGGATGGTCCCGGTCGCGTCGCCGGAGACGGTCACTCCCGCAAACGCACGCTTCATCGTCGTGCTGGAGACGTAGTACGCGGCGCCGAGCCACGAGACGCGGAGGCGAATCACGATCGCGGCTTCTTTCAGGGCTGCGACTGCCTCGTCGGTCGCGCTCGGCACGGAAGCGAGCACGAGCATGTCTTTCGGAAACACGTCGTCGAACGTGCCTGCCAGCGCGTTGACCACGTCAGCGGAGGTCGCTGGCGGGTTGCCGTCGAACCACCGCGTCACTTGCTTCGTGCCGCGACCGCGGTTGAGCGGGTTGTCGCCGAGGACCTTGTCGGCGCGCTCGAGCCCAGGGGTCAACTCGCGCAAGAGCGCAACGCGCACGGTGGAGCCGCTCTTCTCGAGGAACGCGAGCAGACGGGTCACGAACCCCAAGAGCGCTGGGTCCGTGGTCGGTGCGTGCGCCTTCCACTTCGCGAGCACGGCGTCATAGAGCACGTGCTTCGCCTTCGCGAGCTCCGCCGGCATCCCGTGCTGCGGGTACTTCTGCGCGAACGCCGCGAGCGCGGTCACGGTGCCCACCTTCTTCGCCTTGTCGAGCTCCACCGCGTACGCGTCGTGAAGCGCGGCCTGCGCCTCCTGATCGATCGCCGAATTCGGGTGCGAGGCGAGGAACGCCTGCATCGCCTCCACGGTCCCTTGCGCCTTGGCGTCCTTCAGCTGCGCGCGCGGCAAGAGCACGCGTGAGACGTCGTCCGCGTGGCGATCTCCTAGCGCCAAGTACTGCCCGTAGGCATCCGGCGTATCGAGCGCCTTCGCCTTCTTGAGCATCGCGTCCTCGCTCGCCGCGTTGTGCGAGAACCAGAAGAGCGGACCCAGCACCACGGCGACGCCGAGAGAGACAATCGGCGCGAGTCGCTTCGTCGTCGGAGGCGTGTCCTTCAGCGGCTCTTTGGGCCCGATCGGGCTCGACCAGCCCTTCTTCGCCTCATAGAGCGGGTCCAGCGTCACGAGCTCGCTCTCGTCTTGCGACGCCACGGCGTGCTTCGTGTTGGCTCGTGCGATCTCGATCTGTTGGCTCACCTGCGGTCCGGTCTCGCCGTCACCGAAGGGAAACGTGATCGCGCCCGCTCCCTTGAGCGTGAGCACGAAGCCGCCTTCGCCCGGCGCAGCGGTCACGAGGTCCGTCATCGGAAACACGCGCAGCACCTTGGAGCGCGCGTCCACGAGCGTCATCGGGAACGCGTACCAGCCAGCCTTGTACGGAAGGCCCTTGGCTTCACGCCGCAGTCCGAGCGCCGTCATCACGCCGAACGGAATGAGGAACAAGAGCGCCGCGTACACGGCGAGCCAATGCGCTTTGTGGACCGAGAGTGAGCTCGTGAGGGACCCAAACCCGAGGACGAGCATGATCGCGAAGAAGACGAGCGCGCCCGCGGAGACTGCGGCGAAAACTCGCGCACGTCCGCTCGCCCCATACCGCGCCAAAATTGGCGCAGGGGGAGCCGCCCCTCTCGTACTCGCGATGAACCGTTCTTGCTTTTCGCGCGAGAGCTTGAAGAAGTCGATCCTCTGCATCCCGTCCGCGTCGGTACTCTATCAATGGATTGTTCCCAAGGGGCACATTCAATCAGAGAGGCTTTGGTCCTTGCGCCTCGGGGCTATGCTGCGCGCGTGATCGCAATTGTCTCGAGATGCATTCATCGCGCACAGTGGCTTGTTTTGGCCTTGTTGCTCGCACTCGCGGGATGCCCTCGTGACAAGCCAGCCGTCGCAGACGCGGCCACGCCCGTCGCCGCAGTCGACGCAGACACGGTCACGCACGCGTCCGAGGCGTACGACTCGGGTCCCGCGGTGCTCACGGTCGACACCATCGATGGCGAGGCCCTTCGCATCAAACATCGCGCGCGCCTAGCCGCCGACCACGACCCCGTGACCGTCCTCGTTGGAACCTCGGCGCTGGAGCTCGGGCGACGCATCTGCGAGGCCAAGGTCCCGAAGCGCGATCCGTCGA
>JAYVYD010000315.1:0-7115 GCA_043784605.1 Myxococcales bacterium
CGACGCGGCGGTTTTGCTGGCGCCCATCTTCTGTCTCGTTGGTCGTGAGCGGGGTGTCTTGCCCGAAGCCCGCCGACGAGAGTCTCAAAGCTTCGATGCCGTGAGCGACGAGCCACTTCGCGACCGACGCCGCGCGATTCTTGCTGAGCGCTTTATTGTACTCCGCCGCGCCGCGGTTGTCCGTGTGCCCCTCGATACGCACCTTCTTCAGCTCGGGGTGCTCCTTCAGGATCTTGAGCACCGCTTGCAACACGTCCTCGCTGTCCTTGCCCGGCAAGATGTCCGCGCTCGACGTCTTGAAGCGCACTTGGTCGAGCACCTTGATCTGACCGTTCGAGATGACCGCGCGCGGGCAGCCGTTCTTGGCGGGATTGGGGTCGGGCTCGCCCTTCTGGTCGGGGCACGCGTCGACGTCGTTCTTGATGCCGTCGCCGTCCATGTCCTCTGGGCAGCCGTTGAACTTCGGGTTGCTGGATTTGACACCAGGCACATCGACGCAGGCGTCATCGACGTCGTACACGCCGTCGCCGTCCTTGTCGGGTGGGCAGCCGTTCTTCTTCGGGTCGTCGCTCTTCACGCCTGCGATCTCGGGGCACGCGTCTTCTGCGTCTGCGATGCCGTCGCCGTCTTTGTCGGGCGGGCAGCCGTTCTTCTTCGGGTCGTCCGATCGGACGCCGGCCTTGTCCGGGCATGCGTCTTCAGCGTCCACGATACCGTCCGCGTCGCGATCGCTCGGCGGCGCTGGGCATCCGTTCGTCTTGGGATCGTGGGTCTTGATGCCAGGTACGTTCACGCACGCGTCGTCTCGATCGAGCACGCCGTCTCCGTCGGAGTCCGTTGGCGTCGCGTCGGGGATCGGCTTGTCCCACGGCGGTGCCCACTCGATCGACAAGAGCGTGCGCACGCTGGGAGCGCCGAAGCCGCGCGTAAGTCCCGCGCCAACGCCCGCGCCTATCCAGAAGCACTTGACGCGAAAGTGCGCGCCGAAGATCCCCTCGACCGGCGTCGATCGCTTCGCGAACGCTGCGCCGTCGCTGATCACCGTGCTCCCGAAGAGCTCCGGGCCGATGAGCACGTCTCGCGTGAACGGGTGCACGCCCGCGCTCAACGCATAGTTGAACTCGCTCCCGATCGGGCTGCCGCCGAACGTGTCGCCGAGCGCGCGATATTGGAACGCCAAGCGCGCGGCGTACGTGAAGGCCCCGATGTCTCCCGCCACTTGCGCGCGCGGCATCACGCGCGCCCCGCCGTCGGACATGTAGCTGCTCACGTCTCCCGTGGGCAGCGACACTTGCACGCCGAGCGCGGCAGTGAAGGCCTCTCCGTAGGTGCCGAGGAGACGAACGTCCGCGCTCAGGCGGAGGTCTCCCAGCGCCTGATCGTTCGACGGCCCGCCGTACACGCGGCCTTGCACGGCGCCCTGTTTTCCGTCCGCGAAGAGCTGAAACGGCATGTTCACGCCGACACGGAAGCGGTCCGCGAAGGCGAGGCTCGCGCCCGCGTTCAGCACGAATTGATTGCGCACGATCGCGGCGCGCACGGTGTCGTCCGTGTTGTAGGCGACGAGCGCGTTGTGGTTGTAGTCGAAGGTCACGCCCACAGCGGGGAACACGGGCAGCTTCGTCTCGCGCGCGATGCGCTTGCTGCGAAGGTCGAGCGAGTCGAGGGTGAACCATTCGCTCCCACGCTCTGCAGGCTCGAAGCGGTTCACGGCGAAGCCCGCTTGCTGCGCATGAGAAGAAGACGTGATCGTGAGGAGGGCGCTCGCCAAGATCGAAGAAAGGACGGCTCGTGTTCGCATCTCCGCCCACTCGTATCAGCGGCGCGCCCGCCCCGCTAGGATCTCGATACGGAGGCACCCTGTCCCGCGCGCCATTTCTTCCCGCACAAAGGCCGCAAAATGCTCGATGGGCACGCGAAGTGCTCCACGGCGTGCATGCGCTTGCCGATCTTGCTGGTCTCGGCTCTCACCTTGTTCGCGCCCACCGCTCTTGCGTTCGAGCCGTTGTCGGTGATCGTGACGGTCTACGGCGAAGGCACCATTCGCGTGTTGCTCACCGCGGGAGCGACCGTGCCGTGTGACTCGACGAGCAACACTGTCATGTTGGACGGGAAGCTGGAGGCGGGCAGGAGCTATGGCTTTCAGTCGCCTGAGCTGTCCGTTTGCGAGCGTCACACACGCGGGACACTGCGCGAGGTCGATTGGTCCAACGATCGACTGTGGGCGCTCCGCGGAGTGCGAGGCTTCCCCCCGCCGGATCATCTCGATGTGGTCATCGCGACGAACCGCTGATTGACGTCGCGTCGAGCCCCAGCTCAGAAGACGAACTCGTCGCTCGACGACGACGCTTGCTCGGTGATGTTGCCATCGAGCGGATGAGACGAGAACGTCACCGATTGCGCGCTCCACTTCGCGGTGATGCGCGCCGTGTAGTGGTGGCCAGTCGTGAGCACAGCGTCGGGAAGCGTGACGCTCGTGTCGGTCGTCCAGAGCGTGATCGGGTCTCCGGGCGCGGTGGCGTCCTGGATGAATACCGAATACCGCAGCAGGCCCGTCGGAGCGTACTTGGGCCTCAACCACGCGATCCGGCTAGAAATAGCCGCGATCTGCCCCGGCAGCGCGATCGCGATAGGCGTCATCATCGCCTCGCTCCACTCGAGCAGTCGCGTGATGTGGACGCTGCCTCCAGTCGCCTCGACCGTAAGCGACTTTGACCATTGAGGGATCGGGTCGGCGTACGCCATCGTCAAAATCGCGTCACCGACGGTCGATGCGAACGCGAGGCCGACCCCTATGCTGGGGAGCGCCGACGGATGCTCCCAAAGCACCAATCGGAGGGACGGCGAAGGCTCCAGACTGCCCAGAAACGAGCCTCCGCGAAAATCGACCTTGAGCGTCGACGTCGGCGGCACCTCGGTGAGTGTCCCTTTGATGCTGACTGGCGCCTTCAGTGGACCCGTGAAGGAAGGCAAGTCGAGCTTGCGAATGATGGTCGTGGGTCCCGCGACCGTGTGCAGCAAAGTCGAGTGGTCGTTGCGTGAAGCATCGATATGACATTCGGGATCGGGAGACGACCGAATGAACATCGTCGCGTCCACGATCGACGTAGCACCCACCGGCGGCGACGGACTGAGCTGCGCGGTTGTCCACACGCAGCGTGAACGTTCCGTAGGGCACGTGATCGATCGTGAACGTCCCGTCCGACGAGCCTTTGCCGGGCAACACGAGATCGCCGACGCGTGCTTCGATGCGTGTCTTGGAGAGACCTCTCGGCCCGAACACAGGACCCGAGTCCGGCGAATAACGTACTTGGACTCGACCGTGCACCGTGTGGGTCGGCAGCGATACGCCACCACCGTCCGCTAATGCCTTATCGCCTAAATCCGATCGCGCTCCGCACGAGAGACAAGCGATGAGCAAGAGCACGACGCGCATGCCGTGAAGGGTGTCACGGATTGGGCGGGGTCGTCTTCTCGATCGCCGGTCTGTCGCGCAGGCACTTCGTGAGCGCAGGCTCGAGGCCCATCATCTGCTTGGGCAAACGCGGACGACCCATGACGGGCGCGCCAAGGCGGGACCAATCGACTTGTTGATCGGCGTAGGACAACCAGACGAATAGCGCACGACCGCGGATGTTCTCGAACGGAACGCCGCCGCCCGCACCGCCGTACCAGACGCGCGAGTCGTGGCTGTTGTTGCGATTGTCGCCCATCACGTAGACCTCGCCGGGCTTCACGATGAACGGACCTTGGTACTCGGCATATCCGCCGCTCGCGCGATCGTAGAGCGTGAGGTACGCCTCGTCCTCGAGGAACTCGACGTAGAGATCTCCCTCGTGGTGCGAGATCAAAGCGTCGGGCTCGTCGTACGAATAGACGCCGACGTAGCAGTGCGGGACCTCCCAGCCATTGAGCCACGGGTGGCCATTCTTCGCCTCTAGCTTGTCGCCCGGCCGCGCGATGACGCGCTTGATGAAGTCTTGCTCCGGCTTCTCCGGATATTGGAACACCATCACGTCGCCGCGATCTGGCGGCATCTTGCTCCAAATGCGAGATCGCGTGAACGGCACTGCGGGGCCGTAGGAGAGCTTGTTGACGAAGATGTGGTCGCCCACCTGCAGCGTGGGGATCATCGAGCCGCTCGGGATCTTGAACGCCTCGACCACGAACGTACGGAGTGCGAGCGCGACACCCACTGCGACGAAGATCGACTCTGCGTACTCGCGTAGCTCGCTCTTGCGCCAGCGACCGAGGCGGACGTCGATCTCGCCGTCTGCTTTGACGAGGGCGTCCACGAAGGTCTCGGGGTCGAAGGGCATCCGCTCCATCGCGTCGCGGAGCGCATCGAGATCGGTCTTCAGCTTCTCGCGCTCTTTGCTGGTGAGATCGCGCGTCACGGCGCGTGCGTGCGTCGAGAGGATCAAATCGGCTTCGTCCAGCAGCGCGGCCGCTCGCTCGAACGGACCGCGCATGTCCTCGGCGATGTCCGCGCGGAGCGGTGGGTACGCGAACGAAGCGAGCGGCAGGCGCTTGCGCACGAAGCCCACCGCGACGTTCATCAGCGCGAACGCGCCGATCGCCACGGGGACGGGTTGATCACGCACGAACGACTCGAGGAAACCGAACGGACCACTCGCCTCCACGCCCGAAGCCGGAGTGAGTCCCCACACGAGCATGCACGCGAACACGAACGGCAAGAGCCCGAACCACACCGCCCAGAACACGAGCCGCGCAGCACGCGCCTTGAAAGATGTCTGCGGCTTGGGAATGGCACCGCGCTTCGGAGCCTGATTCTTGCGGTAAACGCCGCCCTCCGAGGACTCCCTCTTCGGCCTCTTCTTCTTGGGAGCCGGCTTGTCCTCTTCCGCCTCTTCGCCTTCGGCCGCGAGCTTGTCCTCGCCCTCGTTCTCTTCGGACTTTACCGACGGCGCGTCGGCAGGCGCCGACTTCACGTCTGCTTCGTTTTCTTCGTCGTTGGCCAAGGCGTCAGCTCTTCTAGCGCCAAGGGCGCGTGTTCCCAACCACGTTTTACGGCGCGTCGCCGATTTGGATCACGTAGCTCACAACGGCGGCGCGATCGTCGAGTGGGTTGTTGGGCGGCGCGACCTGTCCCGCGAACGGGGTGTTGTCGATCACCATGTAATAGGTTCCCGCAGGCACTGGCAGTGTTCGCGTATACGGCACGCGCATTTGCAGCACATCGCTGACGAATGGAGCGCCGGCGAGTGGCCCGACTTGTCCATAGTTGAGGTAGTAGTCGAGCGATTGTTCTGCCTCGCTCTTGCGCATGAACAGCACGTCTACGGCTTGTATTCCGTCGACCGTACCCGTGACGTACAGCGCGCGTCCGCTGTCTTCGACGACGATGGGGCCGATGAAGTCCCGCTGGTTCTGGTGAACTTCGACGCGCGTGTTCTCGTAGCTCAGCTTGCTGGAGCCGTGTACGTCGAACGGGTGCGCGGGGTGGCCGCCCTTCTCGATGACGCCTAGCCCGAAGTCCGCGCTGCCGTTGCTCTCGCGGATCACGGTGAAGCCCTTTTGCAGCTCGGTCGTGACGAGCTGCTTGCCGAAGTTGTCCCCGATGGGCGTGAGCTGGTTGACGAAGTTGGCGGCGGGCGACTCGATCACGCGCGTCTGGAAGTTGCTGGATTGGAGCTGACGCGTGCGGAAGTACGCGTACATCGTCGAGCCATCCATCAAGAAGTCCTCGTCGTAGACGAGCTGCCCATCCGTCGTGAAGCTGATCTTCTTCGAGAGGTTCGTCCACGCGTAGCCACGTCCGCCGAACGTCATGAAGATGTCGCCGTTCGGCAGCTGCTTGCTCGTGCAGTTGGCGGGATAAAAGCGGCCGATGACGGGCTGGTCCTCGTTGAGCTTCAGCGGTGCCGAGTGCTTGACCATCTCCGTGCAGAACTGCGACAGCCCGAACGCGAGCATGTCGCGACGCAGCGTGCGGTTCGTGGGATCGTTGAGCGGCCCTTGAATCACGCTGAGGCTGCTCTGCGCGCACCCCGCGCAGCCAGAGCCGAAGGAAAGCCAGACGGCAGCGATCACGACGAAGTGGGACCTCACACCGTCGCAAGATAGCTCACTCCGAGCCAACTCCCCCATGCGAGTTGCTCGGACGAATCCTGGATCGTGAGCTGTTCGACAACGCCTCACGATATGCTCGCCCCCATGAGCAAAGGTGGCAAGGCGTGCGTGTTGGGCTCGGGCGCGTGGGGAACTGCGCTCGCGAAGGTGTTGGCCGAGAAGAACGACGAGGTTTTGGTCTGGGGTCGCAACGTCGAGGTGGCCACGCAGATCAACGAGCACCGCGAGAACAAACGCTATCTCGCGGGCGCCATCTTGCCTGCATCTCTGCGCGCGACCACGGACATGACCGAGGCGCTCCGTGGCGCGGAGCTCGTGCTGCTCGTGCCGCCGAGTCACGCGATGCGTGAGGTCTGCAAGCTTGCTGCGCCGTTCATTCCGGCGGGCGTGCCGATCGTGAGCGCGACCAAGGGCATCGAGAACGAGTCGCTCATGTTCATGGACCAAGTGATGGAAGACGAGCTCCCGAAGGACGCCAAAAAGCAGATGGCATTCTTGAGCGGGCCGTCGTTCGCCAAGGAACTCGCCGCGCACTTTCCGACTGCGGTCGTCATCGCAGCGCACGACGCTCGGGTGTGCGACCAAGTGATGCGCGCGTTCCACACGCCTTACTTGCGCACGTATGCGAGCGAAGACGTGATCGGCGTCGAGTGCGGCGGCGCATTGAAGAACGTGATCGCGATCGCGGCGGGTGTGCTCGACGGGCTCGGCCTCGGCTACAACACGCGCGCGGCCTTGATCACACGCGGGCTCGCGGAGACCGCCCGTCTATCGATCGCTCGCGGCGGGACACCGCTCACGCTCGCAGGTTTGGCCGGCATGGGAGACCTCGTGCTCACGTGCACGGGAGAGCTCTCGCGCAATCGCACCGTCGGCGTCGAGCTGGGTCGGGGGAAGAAGTTGGCGCAAGTGCTCGCGTCTCTCGGCCATGTCGCAGAGGGCGTGAAGACCGCGAAGAGCGCGTTCGATCTCTCCAAGAAGCTCAACGTGGAGATGCCCATCACGAGCGAGGTCTACGCCGT
>JAYVYD010000316.1:0-3148 GCA_043784605.1 Myxococcales bacterium
CGTCCGTGGCGCCGATCGCACAGACGACTTCGAGCCCGCGCTCTCGCGCCATGCGGACCACAGCGCGGCCCATACGACCGCTCGCGCCGACGACGGCGAGCGTGACGCTCACGACGAGCCCGCGTACGGCTCGATGAGCTTCCCGATGAGCGCGCGCGTCTCGGCGGTCACCGGCGCGAGCGGACCTCGCACGACGTCTTTCATGCGTCCCCGCAGCGCGAGCGCGCATTTCGCGGGGCCCGGGTTCGCTTCGACGAACATCCCGCTGAAGAGCGGCAACAGCGCGAGATGCGCCTTTCGAGCCGCGGCCATGTCACCCGAGAGCGCGAGCCGCGTGGCCTCGCTCACCGTACGTGGCAGCACGTTCGACGCGACGCTGATCACGCCCTTCGCGCCGCACGCGATCATCGGCAAGGTCAGCGCGTCATCGCCCGAGAGCACCGTCAAACGATCGCCGTGTCTCGCGACGAGCTCTTGGGCGCGCAGCACGTTGCCAGTCGCCTCTTTCGTCGCGGTGACGTTGGGCGACGCCTCGACGATGCGCGACAGCGTGTCCGCCGCGAGATCGATGCCGGTGCGACCGGGGATGTTGTAGACGATGACAGGGCACTTCACCGAAGCGGCGACCGCGACGTAGTGCCGATAGAGGCCCTCTTGCGTCGGCTTGTTGTAGTACGGCACCACCACCATCACGGCGTCCACGCCGGCCTTCTCCGCCGCGCGTGACAGCTCGATCGTATGACGCGTGCTGTTCGAGCCGGTGCCGGCGATGACCTTCACCCTGCCCTTCGCGCGCCCGACCGTCCGCGCGATCACGGCCGCCTGCTCTTCGTACGAGAGCGCCGGCGATTCTCCCGTCGTGCCGCAGGGCACGAGTCCCGTGATGCCGCCCGCGATCTGCTCGTCCACGAGCCTGTCGAACGCATCCCAATCGATCGATTGCGCGTCGTCGTCTTTGAAGGGAGTGACGACCGCGGTGAACGTGCCTTGGAACGACATGATGAGCGAGTTATGGCCCGAATAGAGCGAGCCGGGCAACTCCCAGCGACAGCTCGGTTGCGATCTCGACCGTCGTCCTGTTTCATGCCTCGTCATGCATGGGTCGGGCGATCAGAAAGTGGAGCTGTTCTCCTACTCCGCGCAGAGCGTCTTCGGCCGCGAGCGGCAAGCCTGCAACGTGGAGCAGCTCCGCCGTCATCTCGCGGAGGCGCGGAAGAACGGCTGGACGGTGTCGTTCCGCGCCGGGCAGATGGCCTTCGACACGCACGCGCTCAACGACGACATGGTCATCCAGCTCGTCGGCTTCGCGACCATCAGCGACGTCGTGGACGGCAAGATCACCGTCGGCGCGAACGCGGCTTGGGGCGACATCCTCGAGACCGCGAAGAGGCACAAACACGTGCCGTACGTGATGGTCAGCACCGAGTTCGCGACCGCCGGCGGCACCCTGTCGGCGGACTGCCTGTCGCGCTTCTCTCCCGCGTGCGGCAAGGAGGGCAACCACGTCGAGAGCTTCCAGCTGATGAAGCTCGACGGCGAAGTCGTCACTTGCTCACGCGGCACCCATACCGATTTGTTCCAAGGAGCGATTAGCGGGTTCGGACTCGTGGGAGTCGTACTCGAGATTACCTATTGGCTAATGCCGGTTCCGCACGACGACATCGTCGTCATGACCGAGTTCACGAAATTCACCGGGTTGCGCGATCTCGCGCAGCTCCTCGTCACCAAGGTGGACGGAGTTCACGGCAAACTCCGCACGGACAATCGGGCACCCACGGAGCTCTCCGCGCTCCGTCGAATCCTTCACGGCGACGCGGAGGCGATCTCGTCAGTCGTCTACATGAACGCTGAGCGCCAGGGCTTCGTCATGCACTCTCGGTACGAGGACGGCAAGAAGTACAAGCTGGATCCGTCGCCCTTTCACCAGCCCAAGTCGCTCGCGCAGCGGGCGCTTCAGGTCTTCGCGCTCTTCGAGATCCCGCGACTGATCGGCTATTGGATCATCCTCAATTGGTATCTGAAGAACGAGCGAACCGCGATCGACGAGGTAGACGGCTTCACGTTCTTTCAAGGCGGCAACCACGCCGTTCGTAGCGCTGGGCGTAAGCTGGGCTTCCCCATGGGGATTCGCCAGCAGACGTTCGTCATCCCGCTAGTTGCCAATGATCCGGAGGAGACCAAGCAGAAGCTCGGCGACTTCCTCGAAGCCGCGGAGGCCGTCTTGGACCGACGCCGATTGAGCTGTCCGCTCATCGACGTGCTCTATTTGCCAGACGACGCCAATGAAGGTTTCGTGTTGTCGTCCAATCACGGCATATCGGGTTATGCGATCACGATCACCTTCGAGGATCCGCTGCGCGCGTCGTTCCCCGAAGAGGAAGCGGCCTACGAAGAGCTCACCCAGATCTGCGCGGACATGGGCGGGCGTGTGCACCTCGTGAAGAACGTCTTCGCGCGCCCGGAGACGATGGAGCAGTCGTACGCGTGGGGGGTGGACCGCGTCGCCGCGCTCAAAGCCAAGTACGATCCGGAGCGGATGCTCTCCAACGGATGGGTACGACGCGTGCTGCCGTCGCTCGCGCGCGGATTGGCCAACGTCGATTACGACGAGTAGACGAGCTCGAGCACCATCGAGTCGTCGAGGTCCGAGCCGCCTGAGAGCACGGTGCGTCGCTTCACCTTCGCGCCGGCCATCGCGACGAGCTCTTCGACGCTCTGCGTCTGCGCTTGCCAAACATTCTTGTCGAAGCCGCGGCAGCCAATCCACTCGATCTTCGAAAAGCCGGGCTTGTCCTGGGTGGTGACCGCTTTCGCCTCGAAGAAGCTCGAGAACAACCGTGTGCCCTGCTTGAGCAGCGTGTCTGGAGAGAGCATGCGCACGAGGATTCGGTGGATGGTGCTCACGTTCTCGCGTGTGGAGAGCTTCACGGTGTCACGCAGCGCCGTAGGACCGCCATGACGCAAGACGCTGCCGAGCAGCTCTCGATGCCACGCGATCGGGTACCACCCTGTCGCGATGATGGAGCGCGTCTGCACGCCCTCGCCGAGTTCGCCGGTGAGATCCTTGAGTATCGTCGAGCGGCACTCCGGACCTACGCCGCGCTCGAGCGCGTTGATGACGCCCCAAAGCACGGTCCCCTTTACGTTG